>NZ_CP030054.1:600000-900000 GCF_004114955.1 Bradyrhizobium guangzhouense | reverse complement strand
TGCGGCCTGGTGGACCGGCTTCGACCCAACGCGGCAGCCCAATTGCAGCCGCTGCTCGTTCCTTCCGGTCTGTTGGGGCGGCTGTCCGAAGAAGCACTTGGAAGGCGACTCGCATTCCTTGCACGAGCAGAGCTTGTACTGGCGCAAAGCTTTGCCGCAGAAGATCGCCTGGCAATTCGGAGTGGCCCTCCAGGAAAGCGAATTCACATTCGCCGAGTCCGACCAGTTTAGGCCGGCTTCTCTCGACCCTTGATGTCCACCTGGTTCGGTACCGACAGCTGGACCTCGAATGGATGTCGAGTCCAAAGCTTTGGCAGAGACAAATGGTCCCTCCCGCAACTGCATCGCGTCGACAGCCGCAGAGCAGAAGTGCGCCTGCGACCGCAGTCCAGACATCGACAAACTAATGCAAACAATATTGCATAAGCGAAGATCAGAGGCGCGCAGAATGCCAGCACGCCGATAGCGAACTGAAGGCTCGATAGGCTTGCGATGGTGAACGCTCCGACCACCAGAATGGCGGCAACCGCGTCACCTATAGCGCTCCATTTGCCCGGCCTTGTTTCGCCGGTTGCGGCGATGCGGACGCCGTTCAGGAAGGCGAGCAGGCCGAGGATGGCGGCCGTCATGAGCGCGATGCGAGCACCCCCGATCAGCGTTCCGCTCCAAATCCGATCGGCGATCTGGTCGAGCGAAAATTCATGACGCCAGCCGTATAGGACTTCCAGCACGATGCGCGGGATCTGTGTGGCTAGACCCGCGACCAGAGCGTAGATCGGAACGAACAGGGCGTACCGACGTGGGTCCAAAAGCAGACCCAAACCCAACCTTGCAAGATCAGCGCGCAGAACGGCATACAGGAAGAGGCCGGAGGCGACAGTCAGGCCGAAATTCCAAGCCTCTCTCGCCACGCCGAAAAAGTCGCGCCAGCCCGCCGTCAGCAACAATGTCAACGGCTGCAAGCCCGACATGACCAACGGATACAGGATCACCGAAATCAGGATCAGGTCACGATTTCTGATCACGCGGGTTCGTGCGGCCGGATCAGGATGCAGATTGAAGAAATCTTTGAAGGCGTCGAACGGCCGGAACGCCGGCGGCTGCTGGGCGGCGAAGACGTCGGCCAAGGCGTCCGTTCCGGCAAGTTGGGAGCCGCGGAAATCGTGGATGTGCTCGCGGCGAACGACGAAGAAGTATGAATAGACGAAAACGATCGCGCTCGAGAGGATCAGAACCGCGAACTGGGAGGACAGGCCGGCAAAGATAGCGCCATCGAAGACCGGAATGAAGCCTCCGAAAGGGGGATGGCTGCCGATGCCTCTGCGATCGATGAAACCGAGCACCAGGCAGAATATCGCGACCGCCCAGCCGAGCGTTCGAAAATGCAGGAGGATGCCGCGTCTTGCCCAAATTTCAAGCCAGGTTTCGCCAAGTTCGAGGTGCGATACTTCATGCCCAATCATGGCTTCGAAGGCACGTGGTTGATCGCGTTGTCTAGCACGCTGATTGAGACCGACGACGACCGCATCGCCGGACGGCGTCACGCGTTCTCTGGCTTCCAACGCGTCACCGTTCTTCGGAGTGTACAGGAGGCGAGGCTGCGAACGCAGGGTCGAACGTGCCGCGATCTGCTCCAGCGTTGATCGGATGGGATCGAAGGACGGGTTCACGGCAAGTCGTTCTAGTTTCGACGCGGCATTCGTTCCGTTTCGCCATCGGTACAGCGATGCAGCTGCGATGACGATCGCGCCAAGCACGGTCAGGCCGATCATCGAAAGCACGACGTTCTGATGGATGACGTCGCCCATGTACCGTATCGGGTAGCCCTCCCATAATTTTGCGAGAAAAAGATACTGCAGACAAACCGAGATGATGATCGCCGCCGCGGCGGGGCCGTCGGAAATGCCGAGGCGGCGCAGCAAACTCCTGGGATGGGTCCCCTTCATTTCTTCGGGCCAACCTTGGCAAACAGCTTGGCGAAACCGGCCTCGAGTTTAGCCTTCTCGGCCGCGGAGAAGCGGCTCTTATTGATCGCCGACGACACTTCCTTGCGAAGCTTCTCCACGTCGTCCTTCCTGGCACGACGATCCAGCACCCGATCGAGCAGGGACCCTATGGCCGTCTTTACTCTGTCCTTCACGACGTCCTTGGCGACGTCCCCGAAGAACGCCAGAAGAAACGGAGCGACCATGGCGGCGAAAGTCGCGACTTCGGCCCCGCCGATGAAGCGGCCCTCATCCTGTGCGTCCGCGCGATGCCATTCTTCCACCAGCGCATCGAAGCCGTCTTCCACGACGAACGTGTCGTCAGGCTCGACCTCGGCGACGATAGCAAGGGCCCATTTCTTGAGGTTTTCACTATTCACTTCCGTCATGATCTCTCTCCAAGGAAAGGCAGTGCAGGTGCCGCCATCGACATGGTCCGTCAGCAATTGTTGCCGGAATGCTGCGGCGCGGCAATGCACAGCCGAGCAATAGGTCTGTCGGCCAGAGGATCGTTGAGAACAAGGCCGGGTGGGCGGCCCCATTCGACCTGCTGAAGGAAGGGCAGGTTCACCTCCGCCTTGGAGTTGCAGGCTTTGAGGGGAGCCACTAAGGCCGAGTTCGAGTGGCTCCAGCCGGCGAAGTCGACCGAAAAGCAATATTCTCGTGGCATCTGCTCCGTACTGTCGTCGATTGTAGCCAAAAGAGTATTTATCGACCGGCTTCCCTGCGGAGTGATCAGCTTCCCACCGACCATCAGCCTGTATTTGATTCCAACGAGGATATCCGCGATGTCCGAATGTACGGTTTGTCCACTCCATTCGATGACCGTGCGTACCCGGTTCTTACCGCGATAATTCCGGTTGCTCGCGACGTCGTGGAGATCGTCGGCACTGAAAGTCACGCTCCGGACGTCCGCCAATACCGCCTTCTTGCTCGTTCTCGCATTCGTGTCGACGTTCTCTAGGAAAACGCTGACGCTTTCGGTCAGCCCCTTCGCATCCCATTCGACCTTCACCAGATCGAGAACGGTCAGCGCGAGGTCGGCGTTCGCACGTGCGGCAACGGGCGGTCTGGCCACGATTGACAGGGGCTCAGGCCTTGCGATGAGCCAAATGCCGAGGCCGACGAGTGCGGCGCAGACTAGAAGCACTATCAAGGTCAAGACGTTATGGAGAATGACGATGAGGCGGATCAGTTTCACGTCCTGATCGTTCACCACACTGCGGACGGCCGTGTCCCGTTCGATCAATTGACCGATGCGCGTCGGCGTGAGCGATGCGTAATCCTTGATGTCGACATTTGGAGCGGCGCGCAGCTTATCGACGACGCCCTTCATGAGGTCACCGCCGATGCGGTACTGGCCGGCCCAGAGATAGACGAAGAAGCCCACGATGCCGAGAACGGCTGGCAATCCCTTCAGAAAAACGAATGCATCCACGTCGATTGTCTCCGCACGGTAGAATTTTGCTCAATTTTCGCTTGCAGGACAAGTCCGGCGCAATCTAAGTGAATCCATGGTCGCGCGGGAGGAAAGGCTGCGACATTCGTGCATGGTATTAGATTTTAACGGAGATTTGTGAGGGGCGTGGGGACAGATGAGCGTTCACAAGATTCGCTATGTAGTCCGGCCGCCCAGCGCCTGCCCAAAGGAGTTGCTTTCCGGCATAAGTCCCGGCGGCCAATGCGAGGTGGATACCGATTTCGTGGCCGCATGTGCCATCGGAGAGCTCCTTCAGACCGGTGGCGGATCGAGCAGGCCATTGGCCCTGCTGTTCGAAGAGCTCCTCGTCCCCGGCGGAGACGGACTCATTTGGAAGGGCAAGGGGCCTGGCCGCGGCAAGGAGATGCGGCGCGCGTTTTCGGGGTTGTTCGGGCGATTTTTCGCCCGGGCTTACCTCGCCCGATACCACGGTTTCGATTGGTTCACACCGATCGACGGAGATCCAACGAACGTCTCGAAGCGTCTGCGTGTCACCAGACTAGCCGGAAAGGGGACCGAGCTTCCGGATTGGATCTGCGGCTCCGGATCGGGTCGAGTTGCGGTCGCCGAGGCAAAGGGTACCAGTCAGGCATCGAACGGCACCGGCACCGGGTTGCCTGGTCCTATAAAAACTGCCGACGGCCAACTCAAGGGAGTCGTGGTCGAGAGATTGCGGAACGTGGCCGGGAAGGAATAGCTGGACCGCGGTTCGCGCAAAGGGCTGGGCGGTCATGTCGCGTTGGGGGGTCGAAATCCCACCACGAGGTGCTTTCCTCTACGTGCTGGATCCGGACACGCACGGCGAACCCCCGTCGGCCCACGAACGGGACGATATAGTTCAGGACATTGCCCGGGCTCATGTCGGCTACCTTCTGGCCGGCATGGGGTTCAGCGAGATGGCATCGCAGCTCTTGGCGGAGCACGTTGCCGGCGGCAACAGGCCTCTGGAGGGAGCGTTCCTCGGGTCTGACGGTGAGGACTCCGCCACCTATCTAGGCGTACCCGTTGGGCCGCTTGGCGTGCTGCCGTTTCCCCTCGGTCAAGCTCAGACCCTCGCCCAAGCGATGCCGAACTCGATCCGGTTCGTAGGGGTCGATGCGGATGTCATCCGGAGAGCTCTCGCAGGCCAACGCCTCGACGCGAGGGCGCGCCGCAGCGACGGACCGGTTCAGATCGGCGGAGACGGTCTGCTCTATGCTCCGATAGATCGCGTTGCGCCGCGTTCCTTGGCGATCTGACGGAAGGACGATCCCTCTCGTTCGATAGATAGGGCAGGTTCCGACACTTGGAGCTCGAAGACAACCGAGGACTGAAATGCCCCAGCCAGAATGGGAGCGATACAAGATTGCCGACAAGTACGCCGAACTCACTACCGTGCGGCATATCGTGCACCTGCCTGTCGCCCGCCGGATCATCGAGGACGGACGGATAAAGTCCGGGCTTGTCTTCGACAAGAGCCGGCTCAACAAATCACGCATCAGCGTCACCTGGCTGTCGGCCAATAATTGGTCGCTGGGGTCACTCTATGGGACCGTCGAATTTCAGTTCGATTGGGAGAAACTCGTCAAACACAAGAAGATCTACTGGGTCGAGGCGATGCCGAACTACCACCCGCCGGCCTTCCGTTTTCTCATGGCGTTCGAGGATATCGCTTCGCCGTTGGTGACGAAGTACGATCCGGAGAAGGATGACGGCCCATTGAGGCGTGTCGACGGGAAGTGGCGGTGGCATCCGGATTTCTGTTCAGAGTTTATGGTTGCGGATGATTTTCCGTTGTCGGACATCTCGGGATTGGACTTCGTCCGGCATCACCAGAATTACTGTCGAACCAAGCCGGATTGCTTCGAGAAAATCGCAGACCCCTCGCCTCAGACGACGTCAGGCAAGCTTTTGTCCTACGTTCTGGCGCATGGAGTCCACGCCTTGGACAAACACATGCAACCGGATGGCAGCGGAAGGAATCGGCTCCTCGACATGGCCAGCGCCTGGTTGTCGATCGGTTTCAATCAGGTGGAATATGCTGGATCGGTCGCCTCGAACGAGGATTGCGATTCCGTCATGAAGGGCGCATTGGCGCTCTTCGCAGTCGATAAAATGGATGACGGCAAGAGGCTTTTGAAGCTGATCGCAGGAAGCGCGCAATCTGTTTCCGCACTCACTAGGCTGATCCGAATTCATTTCGGCTCGCCTACCTGGGACTTCGGCTTGTGATTTGCGGGAGATCAGCGCTTGCGCCGGCTCAACCGATCTTGCCCATGGCGACGAGGTGCCCGTCGGAGCCGATCTCACAGTACGTCGCGGCTGTACCGACTATGATGAATACCAAAGGGTCGGACTTGTGCCTTCGCAACTGCTTGCGCCACGACCGCCGGTCGACCCAGGACGGCGTTGGATGCCGCTCGGGATGGGTGTGCCACTCGCCCACGAAGTTCACGGCCCCTCCACTTTCGAACCACTCTCTGCTCGCGATTTCCTGATGGCCCTTGTCCTGCCGCACGAATCCGAAGCGGGTGCGGCGGTCTTCCGGCATCGGAGTCGTGCACTTCAATACTTCGACGTGCGGGCCTCGGTAGCGTCCCAAAAGTATGCCGCCGGCCTCGCGATCCGACTCCGGCGGAGCCGCGAAGCGCGCGAGCTCTTGCGCGACGGCGTCGGCGAGGGTCACCAGACGGCCCTTCGCGAGAAAGATCATGCGCTTCCGCCGCAGGCGGGACACTTGACGACCCGCTTGGGATTGCCGTCCTTCACCTCGTTGGCGGTCCGATGATCCATCGTGAGAGACCGCCAGCGATGACGCTCGCCGTTGTTCGCCCAATCGAGAACCATGTCGCACGCGAGGCCGGCCGCGCTAGCCGCCCGCGACACGGGGAAGGGGATGTAGTGGGCGTCTCCGCACGCGAGATTCCGGGCGGTCTCGATTTCCACTCCCTCGCGTAGCAGCCGGAATCTCTTCTCGCCTGCGAGCTCAACCTTCAGACACTTGAAGCAGGCGAGATCGGGATCGTGCGACATGAAGCCGACGGCGGCGGCACCGTTTCCTTCGAGCCAAGTATAGAGGATCGGCGGGAAGTCAGGACGCTTTCTTACGGCGTAGTCGTTCAGCGCGATCGACAGCGCTTCTTCGCCTGTGGCATCGATGCACAGGTCGTACCGCTGCAGGATTGCCAGCTGCTTCATGATCGAATCGCAGCTGAACCCGATGTCCAGGTGCGGCAGCTGCTGGCCCAGAAAATCGGCGCAGGCTTCGGCCTTGTTCCACGTGAGATACGGCGCGCCGAGGAGGTGCCGGCCGAGATTCGCGCCCTGGAGTTCGTCGTCGTCGACGAGCATCAATCTTCCGCCGCCGGCGCCGGCACCGCTTTGAGCCAGGTGCTGCGCAAGAAATCCGCCGACCGTTCCGCATCCGATCAGCAGGATGCGCTTTCCTGCGAGGTTCTTCATGTGACCGAGATTCCTCGAAAAGACATAGCCTTCATCGGCGGGGACTCCCACATAGCCCGAAATTTCGACAGCGGCCGGTATCCGATCGAGCGTTCGCGCGATGCTGGCTCGCCTGTTCTTCAGGAATTCCGGCGTCCGATAGGGTTTGGCGATCTCCGCCGATACGAAGAACCTTCCGTTCGGCGCGGACAGGCAGATCCATTGGATGTGGAGATCTTTCGTCCTGGCGAACGCCGCTTCGATCGATCCGAGCGCATTGGGGGCCATTTTCTTCAGCCAGCCGTTGAGCTGCGCCAGATCCTTGGGCGGCCACGGCAGCTTCGGATCGAACGAAAGCGGCGGCACCAGAATTATCGGGCAAAGGATACCTGGACCAGGATCCTTCACGGTGTTCCTCCGGTGCAGCTTCGCGAAACTTGTTTTGTCGTGGGAGACGACGATGGTTTTGTGCTCCGGATCGCGGTCCAGCCTGAGGATGTGGACCTTCGCGTCGCCTTCGAAAGAAGGGGGCAGATCGACCAAGACCTCGCCGTCCGACCAGTAGCCGCCGAACTCCTCGGCGAGGTCGTCGACCAGGCGGCCCCTTACGGCGTCACGCAGCACCTGGTCCGCACGCTCGAGGCACTGGATGATGGTCTCGGCGGGCTTGTAGCGGTCGAGCACGACGCTCTTGCGGTCGAGATAGCAGAACGTGCCGTCCGAGCGGAGCACATGCGGGACCTGCCCCTTCGATCCCGCTTCCGGGTCGGTCAGGCAAATGACCGGAGGCCTGATGAAGTCGAGGTCGTCGACGGATACGACCGCCGGGACCTTGAGTCCGGTCTCGTCGAGAAGGCCGATGTAGTGAAGGCCACGACGCGAAAAGTCGCGCCGGAAGTTGCGCTGACTGAAGGCGTCGTGAATGCGCCGGACAGAATCGTCGTCCCGCTCAGGCACTGGTCGATTTGCCGACCGTGGGGGCGGCGGCGATCCTCGGAGCATGCGAGCGTATCTCGGCATGCGCGGCCTTGGTGACGTCGACGAGATCGATCTGATCCGGAATGCGGTCACCGAACAATGCGGTCAGCCTTTCAATGGCTTCTTCGGGATCGAAGCACTTCTCGACGATCTCTGTGAGCTCCGCATCGAACTTCTTGGCCATGTCGATCGCGATACGGCGGCTGGCCGCACTCAGTCTGCCGTCGACGCGCTCGTCGCGGTCGGTGGGATTGTAGACCGGGCCTTCCAGCAGGCGCGGAAGACGTTCGGCGATCCGCAGCAGCGCCAGGTCGTCACGGCCGGGAACGTTCGGACGGCCGAGGTCCTCGCACGCTTCGAAGGCGCACACCATCAGAAGGATCGACGATACGTCGTCGAGATGGGGGCGGTGGTGGTCGCGCCAGGCCTTCAGGTACCGGCAGACGCGGCGAAGCACCGGACCATAGATCTTGATGGCCTCGACGAACCAGTCCCGGATCTTGCGCGGATCCGACGAGATCCAGTCGTGCTCGCGATGGGCGAGCAGGACGCAGTCCGACGGCAGCGCGTCCCAACGATCATCGCTGTCGACGCGCGCATCGCGGGCCATAGCGTCGAACGACTTCATCTGCTTCTCGAGCTTCTCGAATTCCGCATCTGGAATCGCGTACAGCGGCACGTCGATGTGCGAGTTCGACGAGATCACCAGCCGCGAGCAGGTCGGCTTCTTCCCGAACTGCCAGCCTTCTTCCTTCGCGAGCTTCTCGAGCGCGGCGTCAACCACCTTGAAGAAGGCGGTAGCGGCGACGGAAGGCCGCTGTACGCCCTGGATAAACGTCATCGGGAGGTAGGCGCCGTCGTCGAGGTCCATCTGCTGCGGCGGGGTCCAGCACGGATCGTTGATGGTCCGATATGCGAAGCTGCCCTGCGTGAAAAACCGGGGATGGACTGTCACGCCGAGCTCCTGCTTGGTCAAAGCCGCGAACGTCTTGCGCAGGCAATCTCGAACCTTCTCGCGCGCTTCCATGAGGCACGCGCGGTCGGTATCGGCGATGTTCAGGTTCTTCAGGAAACACGCCGCGTCGCCAGACGCGTGCAGCACTTTCGAGACGTTGGCCATGGCCGATCTCCATCTGGAAAAGCGAGGGAGATCTAGACGGTGGACAATGCCCTCCAGTCGCACAACCGCGCGAATCAGACTCTATCTTGAGAGTCCACTAGATTGTAGAACAGAAAATGAACATTTCATACGGGATTCCCGAGCCTCGGTGGATCTCCGATGCCACAGCGTGCTCCGAAACTAGAGATTGCAATGACTTTTCAGATACTTGCTCTCAGCGGCGGTGGCTTTCGAGGCCTGTTCACAAGTTCGGTCCTGGCGCGCCTGGAGGAGCAGGCAAAGCGCCCCCTTCACGAATGCTTTGACCTGATCTCGGGGACATCGGCAGGCGGCATTATCGCCCTCGGTCTGGCGATGGGAAAGAAGGCCGAGACGATTCAGGAGATGTTTCTCAAGCACGGGGAAGAGATATTCCCCCGCGGGGAGACGCCGAAAAGCCGGCTGGCGCAAATGCAGGCCCGGTGGTTCGAGTGGCGACATCCCAAGTACGACGGTACGGTGCTCCGGAGCAAGATCGAGGGCGTGCTCGGCGCCGACGCCAAGCTCGGCGACGCGAAGACGCGCGTGCTTGTTCCGACGGTCAACATGACCAAGGGAAGCGTCCAGATGTTCAAGACCGCGCATAATCCGAGGTTCATGACCGATTACAAGGTGAAGGCCGCGGACATCGCCATGGCGACGGCGGCCGCGCCGCTGTACTTCCCGATGGCCGAGATCGGGAACAGCTATTTCATTGACGGCGGCGTGGTCGCGAACGCACCTGACCTTTGTGCGCTGCACGAAGCTGTCCAGTTCCTGGATCAAAAGATCGAGGACGTATCGGTGATGAGCATTGGCACGACCACCAGCAAATTCTCGCTGCCGACGTCGGCGGGACGCAATTTCGGCCAAAGGGACTGGCTCGAGAACAACCGGCTTCCATCGACCATCATTTCCTCGCAGCAACAGCTGGTCGATTTCATGCTCAAGCATCAGCTCGGCGATCGCTACATCAGGTTCGACGAGCAGCCCTCCGCCGAGCAGATTTCCGATCTCGGGATGGACCTCGCGACCGAGAGCCGGCGGAAGACCCTGCTAGGGATGGCGGACGGTTGCTATCAAGCGCTGTGCAACGATAGGCGCGTCATCGATATGTTGGCACATCGGCCTACCAAGCCGACGTTCTATCACGTGTGAACTACGCAAGAGGGATCCAACGCGTAACATCGGCAGATTGCCTGAAGGCCGCGAGCAGGTTGAGATGCGAGCTACTCGTGGGGCCGGAAAGCTAGTGCGGGATCATCGAGGTTAAAGTTTCGGTCAATGTGTCGCAATCGAGATTTGCCAAATGGAACGTTGAAGTGAAACAACACGACTATTCGTTGCACGGTGGACTGAACCGAGCCAAGGTCGGACGCTACCTAACGTTGATCGCCGCGTCGGTATCGGCTGCGATCGTTTTCACGCTGCTTTCCGTGGTCGACGTGGCGAACCGCTTCGGGCTCAATGTCAACCTGCCACCATCGGTCCTTTCCCTCGTCGGTGCGGGCATGGTCTTTGCGGCGCTCTATTGGACGCTCGATCGGTACGCGTGGCGATGGCCCTTTCTGAATGCGGCGCTGAAGGTCCCGGATCTCGCTGGGAGCTGGTCCTGCGAAGGACGAAGCCTCAAGCCCGACGGGAGCCTCGGCTACGCATGGAGGGCGACCCTCACGATCTTTCAGACCTGGGACAAGATCCGAGTGAGGCTGAAGACGGATCAATCGGGCTCCGACAGCATTGGGCAGCCCTGATCTGCGACGACGCAGAGGGATATAGGCTTCTGTACAACTATCGGAACGACCCGGCTATCGGAGAGGTGGACTTAAGAAGCCATCTCGGTTCCTGCATGCTTATTTTCTCGAAAGATCTGGAATCAGCAGAGGGCGAGTATTTCAACGGTCACGGCCGCTTCACATTTGGCACGATTAGTTTGAAGAGGGACCATGGTAAGGGACATCAATAGTCGACTGAACAAACTGCGCCTGCGTCGCAGGGGCGTCGACCGTCTTGGAAAACTCAACGAGGCTTCCCGCAAGGAAGTGTTGTCGAAGAGCTTGGCTGCGGAAAGCTGGCAGAATAGGGCTCCGTCGCATGCTTACACGCGATATGCGCTTGGCGCGATGCAGGAGGTGGGACCTGAGTACACCAGAATCAGTGTCGAAACGGCCGAGCGCGTGGGCAACCAAATCCAGAAATCCATCGATTCGGTCGAATTTCGGCTTCAGGGGTCGGTGCCCCTCAACGTCCATATCCGGGGAGTCAGCGACGTCGATCTGCTCGTGCTGGAGACCGGTTTCCTCATATTCCACTCGTCGGGGCCCGCGGCAGGCACCTATGTTCCCACGGCGCGCAACTCGCTTGGAGTGCTAGGCGAACTACGTTCCTCGATCGAGAAGATCCTGCCATTGAACTTTCCAGCCGCCGACGTCGATACGTCCGGTGGGAAGGCGGTCGCCGTTTCTGGAGGGTCTCTGGCGCGACCGGTGGATGTTGTTCCGTCCCACTGGTACGATACCGTCGTCTACCAGCAGTCTAGACAGATTCACGACCGAGGAGTTGTTATTCTCGATCGCAAAGTGCCGAAGACAATCGAGAACTTCCCATTCAAACACATAAAGCTGATCGAAGATCGTTGCAGTTCGTGTCTCGGCGGCCTGAGGAAGGCCATACGGCTCTGCAAGAACGTCAAGGCTGATGCGGTCGAGGAGGGTACCAAGATCAATTTCCCCAGCTTCGACATAGCCGCTACCATGTATCACGCGGATCAGACGGCCTTGAAAATCGGATATCTCTACGAGTTACGGGTCCTCGCGGAGGTGCAGCGACATTTGGATTACCTGTATCACAACCCTGAAGAAGCAAAGAAGTTGCGCGTCCCGGACAGCTCCCGGTTCATTTTCGACACACAGGAGAAGTACGAAGGCATGAAGGCGCTCTCACATGAAATCGATGATCTCGTGAAGAACGTCGCCAAGGAGCAGAAGCCGCAACTGACGTTCGATCTGGGCATACCCTGGGGGGTGGCGCGAGGCGCCATCGAGTCGATCGAGATACCGAGTTAAGTCGTCGGGCCGCTAAAGCCTATTGACGCTGCCGCGTTCGAATCTCCACGTCGTGCCCTTGGAGACCAGGTAGAGAGCCAGGATCCCGGGAACGAGGGACATCGCCACGCAACTGTTGAACGCCGATCCTTTGTTGACAGGTGGGGGTATCTCTGAGGGGGGAGGGAAGAGGCGGTAGGACCACCCCGTGATGGTACAGCGCGAATGATGATCTACGGCAGCCATGATCGCTCCATCGTGAATCGCCTCGTTAAAAGCGATTGCTGCTCGCACGGTCTCCGCAAAATTCTGGTCGAGGAATTGGCCCACCTCGGGGGAAGGATCGCGCGGCATTGGCTCGGCGAAACGTGGTAGGTTATTCTGATGGTAGAGACAGCAAATCAGCGGATCGAAAGCTGCTGGACGTCCAGCCAGAATCCTGAAGATTTCGTCTATTCCAGTCATCGCGGCTTCGGTCTTCGACATGATCAACTTTCTTCAGACCCGGCTTCTATTTACGATAGTCGTCTGTCTGGCGATAGCGATATTCGCAGGGTTGAAGTTTGCCGATGTATTCACCGGCAACACCTACGAAGACGTCTGGATATTCTCCAGGTATGTCTTTGGCATACCTGCTGCTCTTGCTGTCGTCATCTACGGGGCATGGCGTGCTATCCCGATACTTCAGCGTATGACATTCCCCTATTTGGGTGGCCGGTGGACCGGTGTGCTGCGCTATGGTCCACCCGACAGGCAGGAGCTCAGGGATGCCACGCTGACGATCCGACATCACTTGAGCGGGATGTCTCTTGTCCTCGAAACCAGGGAATCGACCTCGACTACGCTGGCGGTTGTAGCCACACGCGATCCTACCGGCACGCAATACCATGTGTACTACGTCTTCGAGAATCGACGGAAGGCTGAGTACACTAAGCCTGGGCTTCCTACGATTTATCGAGGCGTGGCTATAATGAGTGTTGGGATGTCGGGGACGAAGACTTTAAGCGGTGAATATTTTACGGACCAGCCGACAAATGGCATCGCCGAGTTCAAACTGGAGAGGCACGCCTGGTTTTAGGCGACGATGCCGCGCCCGATCTTGCGATCGGCGGGTGTGGGCGCATCCATGACCGGGCTGTACCGCTAAAGGCCTCGCAATCGATTGGGCGCAGTTGTCGACGCAACGGCATAAGCTCTATCGGGCGGCGCTTGACGGGGTCATCGGCGGAAAGCGGATACGCTTGGCCTCGGCGTTTGTTGCCACAATGAAATTTCTGAATCTTAGGCCCTGATCGGTTCATTTATTTAATTGGACGGTCGATTCGGTAATTGCGATTCTGGCGCATGTCCGAACTCACCGTGCAATATCTCGTGCTCGAGCGTCGCGATCCGGCCCGTAACATGGCGCGGTTCTATGTGCTCACGATCGAGCCGACGCTGTTTGGCGATACGGCATTGGTGCGTGAATGGGGGCGCCTCGGTGGGCGCGGTCGACGGCGGCTCGATTTGTTCGATGGTCACGCGCAGGCCGTCGAGGCCCTTGAGTGTTGGCTCAGGCGAAAAACCAGTCGTGGTTACGTCCAGCGGCACTCGTCAAGCTGTGACCCGGCGTGAGATGCTGGGCTGGACGAAAAGCCGAAATAAGTATATCAAAGTAATCTAAGGTCGTTTCAGTCCTATTCGCAAGAATTGCAAAAGTATTCCATAATCTTCATTATGCGAATCCAAGTAATCCTAGCCGATCACAACCTCTTTTAGTATCGAGCATTTGCAGAACGAGCTATTTGCCAGCGCAGCAATTCAACCCAACTTGCCCTGCCCCAACGCGCTCTCGTGCTGATCAATCAAGTGACGAGTACGCGAGCTGACTATTTTATCTTCGATATTCGCAGCCGTTTGAAGCAAACGTTCTCAAGCCGTGAAGTCGACCTTGTCCGTCCTTCCCAAGGCCGAACGTAAACGGAAGTGGCTTCTCAGCTTGCCAGTTCCCTCCTCGGCCACCCGCTTGCGAGCGAGGGTCCGACAGGCCTCCAGAACGTCCCAAGGGATCTCTCCGAGGTCATCGGCGACCTCGACAAATGACCGCCAAGCGGCGGACGACAATCGTTTCGACACTGGCTCGAGCAAATCGTCCAATGCAATACCAGCGTCTGTTTCCGCATCATTGTCTGATCCGAACAGATAAATACGTCCGCGCCAGATGATGTAGTGACTTTGACAGCCGGTATCGCGCCAAACAGAAGGAAACACACTCATTTTTCCTCCTTCCGCATTGTAGATACGCCAGGCGGGCCCACTTCTTGGATCGAGGTTGACTGGAAATCGTTCGCCGCAACCGCAAGGACAGGACAACACAAGCCAACGTGGACCACCGCGGTTGACCAGGACAGCATCGCCGGGTTTCGACAGGTGCTGGTCCGCCTCGCCTCGTGAAGAAACCTTCGCCCGAAAGTTGAGAATGACGATGCCCATGAATTCGCCTCACTGCGGTGCGAAGTTGTTGTTGAGAATGCGCTCTGCTAACACGTACGCAGCGGCGCGACGCTCATCCTCAGGACCTTTCAGGTTTGGATCTTTGGCCGCCTTGTTCAGAAGGGCCAGTGCAAGAGCCGCTCCGTATTGATCTGCTGACGCGACACGCGCGGCATAGTGCCGGATCTGTCGCACGGCTTCGTGAAACCAGCGATGCGGATCGCGCGGATCACCGTGCCCGAGCAGCATGTCGAGCGGCTTACCACCATACGGTTGCTCAATCGACCTCCACCACTCATCGAAGGACCAGAGCTCATGATTATCGAAGGCATCGACCAATAGGCTGGCCTCCAAGGTCGCTATGTCCCACACCAGCGGTCCATCCTGATTGGCATAGAAGTCGATGACGAGCGCCTCGTGCCCCCTCACCTGAACATTGTCGACGTGGAGATCGCCATGAATCTTTGCGAATAACACCGGAGAACTTGCGCAGTATTCGAACAATGTAAACAGTCGATCGCGGTCGCATCTCGAGCCGATCGATCGCGCCCTTTGCATCCGGCGCCGGTCAAATTGCTTTGGAAAGCGCGGACCCAGGGTCTGCGAAAGTGGCGTATCTCGGCGTTCGATATTTCGATACCACGCTTGCAGCGTTCGATCGAACAGGCACGATATTGCCGGCCCGGCCCGGCCGCTCCGTGCGGCAAGCCTTAGACTCTCGCAGGATTCGATGAGATCGCCGACCAGCACACCGCGTGTCGATCCGAGACAGCATAAATCGTAGTTCAATCGCGGCCCGAGATTGAAAGGCACGTATTTCTCGACATTCAATTGGTAATTCTGAAATTCTTGAAAGATCTTGCTGCGATCACCGAGTTTGACAAAACGCGGCATAGTATGAAAGGCGCCGAAGACCGGGTAGGCACGGTATACGGCAGCCCCGGACCGGCCTTCGGTCATTGGACTGAAATGCACGGCCGTGTAACCTCTGAATGCGCGCTTCAGAAGGACTTGGCCAACACCAGCGTCGTTCTCTCCAAACTCGCATTCGGGAGCGAAGCTGAAACTGACAGACTCTTGTACGGCCTCGCCGGGGAGATGCCGAACCAAGAAGTTGGCCGCTTCCGACCAATTGGCAATGGGCGACAAGATGGTGACGTGCGGCAGCGGGGGGAGAGGCATCGGATCGCCCAATGATCTCTGCCACGTGAACTGATTGCGCAGGACGTCGCTCGGAAGGTTGCTGGCAAACACACGCGCCTCTTCCAGACATCTATACACTTGCGGAAGACCAGCAACGCCGAACGGCACGACAAAGACGCGGCATTCGTAATCAAGCAGGTGCTTAAGGCAGCTTCGAACGATTCGCTGGAATCTTGATGGGTAATCTTGTTGCTGGACGATTACGACGGCGGCAAGGCTCGCCAACAGAGCAGGCTCCATCGGCTGAAAAGCGGTAATCTGCTGTTGTCTGATCGTGAGGCCGCGGTCTTGAAACGGCGCCTTAGCCTCAGCCGGGGGATCGGCGCCGATCCAGCCAACCTCCGACCGACCAAAAGCTGTAACGTCAACGATTGACATTTTGAGCGAGACGGCCTTGGAGAGCCAATCCATCGCCCCTTGCCAAAACGCCTGCCCGCGAGCAGACGATGCAGTCCTGGACGGGCTCACCCTTGACCGACCGGAGGCGACTTCTCAGACCATCATACAGAAGATGCCGCGCCGGCGATGGCACGCCGACAACAGCGGACAAGAACATGGTGATGGCGAGCGAGGTAATAGTGCTGTTGATCGAGATCACCGCGGGCGCAGGTTCACGAGCGCCGACGAGATAAGGATCCTGCTTGCGCTCGGCCTCCGACATCATGTCGCGGCGGACCTCGTTACCGTCCAAGAGGCCACCGCAGGTGAGGCAAGCCAATCCAGGCGACAGCATCTGGGCGCGGCCGGTAATGTGAGTGATCTTGCCCCCCTTAACGGCGATAACCGTCCCGATATCGATGCAAGGAATGAGATATTGATAAGCTAATTGCTGAAGGACGGCTCGACTACCGTGTGAATCGGTGCAGCAAAACAGCACATCAACGTCTCGCAATTTCTTTGCGGTTTCGACGAAGACGACGTTCTCTTGAAAAGAGGTGACTACGGCACGAGGTTGAACTGCGCGAATATATCGCTCGGCCACCGCGACTTTGGCCTGCCCCGTATCGGCAGATGCGGACCCTGCCAAGCGGTTCAAATTAGTCAGCTCGACGTCATCTGGATCAACTAGAACGAACTCCTTGACGCCGAGGTGAGCCAATTGCTGCACGGCCAGCGATCCCGTGCCACCAAGTCCCACGATCCCCACCCTGAGGCTTTGGAGGATGCTCTGCCCGGCACGACCGAAGGCCCGAACCTGCCGATCGTAAAGATCGGAAGGGTCGTGTGATCGACTGGGATCAAACAGGACTCGTCGATCATCCCCTACCGCAATCAGACGAAGATGTCGGTCGCTTCCAAGGTAGCGACATGCATACCCTCCGTCGCTCACAACAAGGGCCAGATGCTGCAAGTCAGGGGTTCGATGCCGAAAGAAGTGTGCGAGAACCTCCTCGCCCGCATCGTCAATGCGCGAAAACTCGGGCGCGGCCCTCCCGGGATGGCTATGCACAAACACCAGGCTACTTTTGGTCCGCGCAGCAATCTTTGCCCACCTGGCGATGAACGCAGGCCGCAGCTCTGCTTCGAGTTGGCTGCGCCGAGTGTAGTCGTCTTCAGCGGGCACTACGACCTCTCGCACCAACACCCTTGCACGACCGTCGGCCCGAGACGTTCTGCCGCACATCAAGACCAAGCATAACTCGGTTCGACCGCCCAGCACGGAGCGCCGGACGAAGTCGAGATCGGCAAAGGTGATGAGAAGATCGTCCACTATCGTGCGGGGTTTAGACGTTGCGCGATGACGTTGACATAGGTCAGCATGTTGTCGCGATTTGGATTCCAAGATTGCAAGTGCCACGAAAACCAAGTGCCTCGCGGCTCACCCCCTGGGACCGGATTGGCATCGTTCGAGGCGGTTGGAGCGCCGCCGTCCACCAAGCGAACAGGCCCCGGTTCCAACCAGAAGCAATCCGGTTGTGCCGAAGGATATCCCGGTGGCAGCAGAAAAATGACGGTCCCTTTAGCGATGCTCCAACCTTCTGGAAGATCGAATTCCGGAATCTCAACCAATACAGCTCCGTTGGACATCGGGGTTCGACGCGCCAAGGGAAAATGCTGTTGGAGCGCCGCAAACTGCTTATCAATGATTTCCATGTCCAAATGTCGCCGGCGGCACTGCAAAAAAATGCTTGATCCGATCGTTCAGGGGCACTGTATCTGGGTCAGCGATCGGACGATCCGGCGTGTCTCCCTGCTCTTCCAAAAAAAGCTGATAATTCGCTTCGATCTTGGCGATCCGCTTAATGTCGGCCCCGGAGAGATAAGAATGCTCGGTCTCGTATTTCACCCCATCAACGAAAAAGTGGAATTCCTTTTCTTTTTTGTCGTTCATGATCTCCTACCTGCTCCGGTGCGGCCTCCCGACGAAGACCGATGCGCATGCTATCAGCTAGAACAAATAAAGAACAGTGTCAAGGTCTTCTCCCCTTGGATCTTGCAGCTAGGTGCCTGTCAGTTGCGCCGAGTTCGTGCGGCTCAACGTGACTGGCGGCTACCAGCGAGTGGCGAAACGCCGCCGCTTCGCGCGGGCCTAGCTGCGTCCTGGATCGCGGAAGCAATCTAAGCGGCTGCTTGCGGCGCCGCGCGCGGGTGAATTCTTCAAGCTTGCACGTCAACTATCCTCAATCCCGACGCGGGCATGACCGTTCCGAGCTGGAGTGCTACGCCATCACCACGCCCGCACCTCCAAGACAAACCAACGAATGAATGGCGTGAGTCGACAGGAGGTCTCGAGTGCCTCTAAGATGTAGGGAAGTAAGTTCGCGGAAGCCGCGTACGGGTGGGGCAGTGAACTTCCAGGTGACGGTTCTCAAGGTGCTGGTCAGCTATCCGGACGGGTTCGCCGTCCTGGAGGACATCAAGCGCGATATGGCGATTCTGGCCACCAGCGGACGGGACTGGGCCGAACGCACGAAGCGATTGGCGGCCCGCGTGCCTGACCTGGATATCTTCTCCCAACGTCTCATCGAGCGAAGGAACGGCGGCTGGCGCATCACTGATAAGGGACGCGAGGTTCTCGCGGTCATGGAGGCGCGGCCCGCACCAGCTCAGCCAATGGAGCTGCCTGATGCCCGCGCGGTCGAGGAGCCGGCGCCAGCCACGACACTGTCGCCGATGCCGTCGATCACGCCGGTTCGACGCCTGCGCAAACAAACCCGACGCCAAGCGTTGCGGCAGTTGCAACGTGCGAGAGCTCGCTCGTGAGCAAAGGACGGGCCTTGGCTCCAGCATCGAAGATGATTGATTCGTATAACCTTCATTATGTAATATCCGAAGTTGAGTTTGCATCAAATTGTGTAGTCTGAAGTTGGTCCCTAAGTACCTGCTGTCGTCGGTTGCGTAGTCGCGTGATCCCCGCTAGAAAAGTCATCTTCAGCAAGGGTGCTCACAATGGACGACTATTCGGACGACATAAGACGACCGTTGTGGCCGCGTATCGAAGTGTATGCTGGCGCAGGTCGCAAGCGTCGGCCGGATGTTGGTGCTGGACGCTGTAGCGGAACCGTTGGAACGTTCAAAGAAGTGTGGGCCTCAGAGGCAGGCCTCGCGCAAGAACCGGCTTTGCGCAAGCCCGCCATTTAACCGATGGCAGCATCATTAGCCGTGAACACGGCGTCTACGCCGGGAAGCTGCGCATGCGCCAGCGTCGTGCAGGCCGTGTTGCGGTCCAGGATCAGCCGACGTGGGTCAGTAAGGCCGCTCGCAACGGCGTTGTCGCGAAATCCGAGCCGGCGGCGGGTCGTGCGCGGGTCGGTGCCGTCGATGAACGCTAAGTTCTTGCGTCCTTGCGCGACGAAGTGCCGGGCGACGGTATCGCCCGCCTGGTAGTTATCGAAACCGACGACTGCATCGATTGGAGACGATGGCAGCTCCCGTGTTTCACCTACGGGACTGCGTGCATGCCGCAGCAGGCGAGCGCCCTCCTCCGTTGCGGGTGATCCGACCATGATGATCGCCTCCGGCCGCCGCGACAGCAGTGCAGTCAGCAGGCGATCCTGCGAGGGGAGAGTCGTAGCGCGACTGCGCGAGAATGACTGAGAATCCGAGCGGTTCGAGCACTGACAAAGGCGCCTGCGCATGCCGAGCGTCGATACAGACCACTGGAAGATCAGCCCTACGAAGCTCGTGCCACAGCCAACTCGCCATCGTCCCGGTCTCAAAACAAATGCGCTCGGCGTGTGGAGCTCGCTTGCGGAGCAGTGCCGTGAGCGCCCGGGGTCGGACTTGGCCTTTCCCTCTAACAAGACCTGACCGACCTCGTCGAGCACACACACTGACGTTTCATTCTGCGAGACATCCAGCCCAACATATTGCTTCATAGCCCCTCCGATTCGTAAGATGGTGGAGGGCTTGAAGATAGTGGACCTTTCGTGCCGCGGGCGCGACCGCAATTACGTCATCGTCTGCAATATTGCCCCCCTAAGCCGGGATCGCGCCCAACATTGACCCAGTTGGGCTGTTGCGCTGCCTGCTTTGGAATGAAGCAGGTGGTCGGCGATGCTGGTCATGGAGACGATTGCGCGAATACGGCGTGAGCACTTCATCAGAGGCAAGACGATCAAGGAGATCGCCTGTGACCCGAAGGTGTCGCGGAACACGGTCCGAAAGGTACTGAGGTCTGGGGAGACCTCCTTCGAGTTTGACCGCCAAGTGCAGCCGCGGCCAAAGCTGGGAGGATGGCCAGTAGAGCTTGACGGACTGCTCGCGGCGAACGATGCTAAACCGGCTCGTGAACAGCTGACGTTGATCCGGATCTTCGAAGACCTGCGCCGGCCGTGGTAACGCGGTTATAGTTCTGGAATTCAAGTAGAGGCATTCAACCGCTGCTCGCCTAAGCGACTGGCGCAATAGCCACCGTTAGCCTTCTTAGGAGAGCCAGTTCGGCCTCACCAGCGGCCGTGCGCCTAAGTACCAGCTTGGCAAGCTCTGTTCGATTGACGGGAGTTCGCATACTTGCAGGCAGCGCCGCCACCGCTTCATCATAGATCTTTCCCAACACCGAAAGAATTTCCGCATCGAAGACCTCACCTCGTACCTGCAACACTTGTACCAAATCTCCTGTCGAAACATCGCGCTGGCGACTCGCTGCAACAAAGCCTGCCTGACCTACTTACGCGGGCTGATCGTCCGCGTCGGCGAAAGGGTGCGCCCGACGCTCAGTTTGTCTCCTTCCAATCGCTGCGGCCAGACCGGACAGTCGCGCGCAAGCTGTCGCCGGCCAGCTTGTAGGCCCACGACCCCGATTACGGCCCACTGGCTTCGGATTTCCTGGTCTGACCAATGATGTCGCCACTCGGTACTCTACCGTTAAAGCCCCTAGATCCCAAGTCGAGCGGCCTGCGTTGACAGTTGCTCCGCCTCGGCAAGCCGATAGGGTGGGATGTCACTACGCACTGTGGCCAACAAGGACTTACAGAACGCAGGCGTGAGCTTGCCGCGGTGAATCACGACGTTTTCGCAGCCCGTCGCCGCCCGGGCGTTCTGCCACTGCTGATTATAGCCGCGTTGTTCGTTGGACTTGACGTGGCAAGCGGCGAAGTCGGCGTCATCCAGCGTCGCCAACTGGCCCGTATGTACCGGTCGCTTCGTATGGATGTGAACCCACATGGGGCTCGGCATTGCACCATTGCGCAGCGCCTTGGGTTGCAGCTTAACCTGAAACAGCACCCCTGGCTCGCCCTTTAACGCGCGCGGTAGATCGGCAGGCGCCAACTCCCCGGCCGCGCGCAACTGTTCAAGGTACTTCTGCGACGGAAAGCCGTAGGTCTTCATGCATTCAATCCTAGTCAATGCCCTTCGCTCGTCCAAAGTCTTGGCGAGCCCCTGCGCCTCGGCCCGCATCATCTTGAGTCGGACTAGCTTGCCATGCACCTCGGGCACTTGCGTTGGCGTGAGTAGGATACGTCGACCAGGCTCCGCGAGCGAACCCTCACAAGCCTGCATTTCGGCGGCCTGGGTCTGCAGGCGCTCGATCACGGCATCCACAACGTGGTCGGCGTCCTCGGGCTTCATTTGGCGGGCTTGCGAGACGGCCCGTTGCTGACCAGCCAGATCAAACTGCAAAAGTGCGTCCAACCGCTCGAGTAGGCGCGCCAGCGTCTCCATTGATGGCGGGGCCTGCCAGATCGCCAAGTGTGCCGTCGCCGAGGATGTCGCCCTCGCATGCGCCTCTTCCGCGCTCACGAGCTTCTTCGTACCCAGATCCGAGAGCACCACAACTTTGGCTGCTGGCGCCGTGGCTTTGTCGGTTGTAGCGATCTGCAGCTGCGTCCCGTCGCGTGCCGAACTCCCGGCGAGAGTGCTCGGTGTACGTTTGGCTTTACCCTTCCTGCGCGCAGAAGTGCCTTCGGCCGCTACAGCCTCTCGCGTAGCGTTGGCCGGCTTCGCAGCCCCTGCTTCGACCGCCGGTGAATTGATGGCCGACGTTTTGGGCTGTAGATCCAGCAGCCGCATAACGTCGTGTGCAGTGACCCACGCGCTTTCCACGATCTGATGCAACAGTTTCAATGGCAGGTCGTCACCGGTCCCCTGACCCCTTAGCTTTGAAACGAGGTTGTGCACTCCCAACGCAAATTCAGAAAGCCGCTCCATAACTCCTTCCAGGACCGCGCAGTGCGCCGCGTCGAGTGCGCGTCCTTGGCTCTGTAGAACTGCGTCCTTTGTCGATATGAATGCCGGAAAAACGTCATCGATGAAAGTGCCGAGCAGGCGAGCCCGTCCGTTCTCGGCCATGAGGATTTCCCTCGTGGCTGGGTCGAACGTGCTTTCGAGAGGCTCAATCATGATTTGTGCGAGAGCGACCTGCGATTGCAGATGCATGCACTTGGTGTGCAGTGCCCAACCGCTGTGCAGCCGCAGTGCGGCCTCGTCGGCCTGCCGCTTTTGGGCCGTTACATTGGGTAAATTAGCAGTAGCGGCGCAGACGCATTGCATCCGTTCCGAACGCAACGCCTTCTTTCCCCACCACTCCATGCAGTCCGCATAGCGGTTTGCTACGCCGGAAACCGCTCGGTTCAGTAGGTCAGAGGGAGTGTTGGATAGCATCCGTTGGAGCACGACGGTTGCACTTTTCCTGCTCTGCTCCAAGGCGTAGATGGTCGGGGTGGCCAGAGCGTTACATTGCTCCGCCGCATGGAGCACCTCGTCCCGGAGACCGCGAGCCTGATCGTCAGACAGAATCCTGCGCGCCTCGTGCTGGGGCAGGCTGGCGTAGTACTCCAGAACTTTTGAGCCGACCTGGATGAGCTTGTCGATCAGCTCTTGTGCCTCTGACGAGCTCCGCGCTTGCATGGCCGCCTTACTGCGAGCGCCAACTTCCGAGAGCAGGCTTTCCATTTGTCGCTTTGTTGCCTTGATCTCGTCACCCGTCGATGAAATGGGGACTGCCATATCCGAAGTTCGCGGCTGGCTGCCGACCAACGCCGCTCTATCCTGAGGCCAAGAGCGCATTCGCTCCACGATGGAATAGAAGGATTGGCCGCCCTCCCCAGCGGCGAGACTCGATTCTGAACGCAAACTGCTCGAGTCCCAAGTGCTGTCGGCTCCGGGAGCCCCAACGAGCGATTTGCCAGGCCGGCCAATACCCGTCATATTCTAACTCCGATCCAGGCGAGAACGTGAAGCCTAATTAGATAGACGGCTTGGCTGACGATCAGCTGACGAACGGCATTCTCCCGGACTCACCACGAAAATCAGAATCACCGTGCTTCCAATTCCATAGAAGATGCCTTGGTTTGAGGTTTCCGGTCTGCAGACACGCGTCCTGCTTTGCAACCAGGCCGTGGAGACGGAGCGCAACACTCCCCGCCCTAAAGCAGAGGCTGGTGGGCCCTCAGCAGGCGAGGTATCGGACGCGCACGCTGCAGAGCCGATGGTGCGATCACAGTCGGGCTGAATACGCAGAGCATTCGATTGACCTTCGCGGGCAGTTGGAAGCGATGATCTATCGGTGGTCCAGTCGCGGGAAT
This sequence comes from Bradyrhizobium guangzhouense, assembly GCF_004114955.1. Taxonomy (NCBI): domain Bacteria; kingdom Pseudomonadati; phylum Pseudomonadota; class Alphaproteobacteria; order Hyphomicrobiales; family Nitrobacteraceae; genus Bradyrhizobium; species Bradyrhizobium guangzhouense. Next base: position 876,313 of record NZ_CP030054.1, on the reverse strand, counting down.
ACTGCCTTTGATAGCGCTAGTTCGGCGCAGAGACCGAGAGTGGCGCGAGTGCAGGAGACAGCCAGCGGGTCGTTTTACACGCAGGCGATTGATCTCAGTCAGCTTTCGTTGATTTGCACAACCTTCATTTTGGAATATCCGAAATCAGAGCTGCATCAAAATTGTGCTGCCTGAGGCCAGTCTATTTTTGAGGGCACTCGCAAGGGAGCACGCATCGACGAATGCGGTGAAACGATTCGCAAACAAGCTTACAGATGCTCCGCGTCCAGCTCGGCGAGATTCGCAAGCGCGTTGCCTCGCTTCTCATCACGCGTGCGCTTATAGGCGAATAGATCCTCTGCCCTAATCCTGCGATGACGCCCCACTGTCACGTGCTGAATTTCGTTCTTCTCTAGCAGAGAAACCAGAAACGGACGTGAGACATTTAGGATGTCGGCAGCTTGCTGTGTGGTCAACATCTCATGCACAGGCACAAGGGTCACCGCATCGCCGCGGCCGATGTGCCGAAGCAATTCCATTAAGAGGCTCGACAGGGCCGGCGACAAGGTTATCTCAGCAGCCTTTTGAGCATCGTCGAGCACGCGTAGCTTGGCATCCCCAGTCGCATGCGACGCGAGTATTTGACGAAGCTGGTTGGCTGCCGCCTTCTCGCTCGCGGAAGGCAGGCGAGTACCTCCCAGCTCTTCGGCGTAGGCTGGCATCGTAATCGTTGTTCTCCTCGGTACGGCATTGTATGTAGGCTATATTCGAAATAAACGCAACAAGTGAAATAAACGAAAATACTGAAGTTCCGGTTGGCTGGGGTCCCCTCCCCGGGGTCAAGTAGCTCAATGCAAGGTGAGACTTTCGGGGCCGCCCCGGATAAGCATGGAATGCTGCGGAACTGGCCCAGGACCGGGCAACCGCCCGGTGAAGTCCAGAAGTAATTCTGGGCAGAGCCTACGCATAGGGGGAAGGCTGTTTTATCAAGACTGATCTTTTTCCGTTCAGCCCCCCGGCCCTGCTCTCACATCCTAACAGGACCGACGGCTTCATCCGCAATGTGGCTCGGCTCTGACCCTCGATACGCATCCGAGGGTCGTGCAGTCGGAGCTTGCGCTCGTGCGCTTCTCGTTCCACGCCGATTAAACGGACCTAGCGAGGCATGGCTGGGGAGATCTTCATATTCTTTCAGCACCTGAGCCCAATCCGCCCCATTGGCGATGACATGGGTAGACAACGGCCAGCCGCGTCGCGGTCGGCTGCGTGGAGTATAACCTATAGCTGTTAGAACGGTCTATCTGGACCCTCAACTGATGCTCGCTTGGGCTGCTTGCGCTCTGGCTAATCGAATGACAGGAATAATGAAAGTAAGATCAACCGATGAAACGCCACGACGAACAAATGTCCAACAACGCGAGGACAACCGAACGGGCCTTCAGCGGCCCTCGTTCGGCGCTTCGGGTGATGGATATCCTGCAGGCGTTAGCGGCCGAACCGGAAGGTCTTACGCTGGCAAAGCTCAGTGACCGCCTAAAACTGCCGAAAACGAGCGTCTTCAGCCTCATGCGCGCGCTCGAAGGCGGGGGATATGCTCGCAGCGACAACGGCCACTACATTCTCGGCGATCAAGCGATCAAGCTTGGCGCGAGCCTGGCTCAGGCTCGATCGTTCCCGAAATGTGCGCGTCCCGTCCTGGAGCGGCTCGCACGAGAGACCGAGGAGACGATCCTGCTCGGTGTCCTCTCCGAGGAGGGCCACGAGATATCTTACGTCGATGTCATCGAATCGGAAAAGCCGCTGCGCTTTGCGGTCCGCATCGGCAACCGGCGGCCGCTGTATTGTACGGCCGCAGGAAAGGCGATGCTGGCATTCCTACCAGAGAATGTTCAGACGGCGTATCTGACCCAGACCAAGTTTGTAAAGTTCACGGACGACACATCCTCGAAAGAGGAACTCGTCGCCATGTTCCCCGAAATCCGTCACCGCGGCGTCGTTGTCGACGCTAATGGTATAATTGATGGCGCCACCGGCATCGCGAGCCCCTGTTTTGACGAGGCCGGCCTCGTCAGCTGCTCGGTGACGATCGCCGGCCCTACCGCGCGCCTGCTGCTTGCGCGCGAGCACATCGAGCGGCTGACCTTCAAGGCCGCCGAACAGATCTCGCAGATCCTCGGCTATCGCGGCCCATATCCGCCGGCAGAAGATTCTGCCGAGCGGGCCGACACCGGCAAGCGGCGCAAGAAATGACCTCGCGCCAGGGACGCCGTCCGGTCAGCCGTCAATCCAGAGAGTATCCCTGATTTCAGCGCCGGCGGCCTGCACGTTCTTGTCCATCTGCAGCAGCTCGAACAACGACGAGCCGGTCTTCAGACGGTCGCGCAGCTCGATCTCCTTCCGATTGCGCTCCCGTGCGCCCTTCACCGCACGCTCGAGCGAGCGCAGCGGAATCGCGAGCGCCCCGTCATCATCGGCGACGATCACGTCACCGGGATCCACACGTACGCCGTCGCAAACGATCGGCACGTTCACCGCGCCGGGGCCGCGCTTTTCGGGATGACTGGAGGAGATCGACGTCGACCAGGTCAGCGAGCCGAGCTCACGCAGCGCAGCGACATCCCGGGCCGGACCATCGACAATGATGCCCGCAATCCCCTTCTGCTTGGCGAAGGTCGCGGCCACGTCGCCCCACAACGAGCCGTGCGCGCCACCGCCGTTGACGAGGACGAGCACCTGGCCTCGCTGCGCGACGTTGAGGGCGGCATGGATCATGAGGTTGTCGCCAGGGAAATTATACGACGTGACGGCTTGGCCCGCGATCCGCTGGCCTGGCGCGATCGGCCGCATGCGCGAGCTCATGAGCTGCATGCGCCCCTCGACCGGGCCGAGTGCCTCGTGCAAATCGGAGACCGGATATTTTGCGACCTCGGCCAGGAGGTCTGCCGGGCATTGCGGAATGCGCTTGTAGATGACGGACTGCATGTTTCCTCTTTCTGTAAGCGTTCTTCACGTACGAAGGGTTTTCAAGTTGCCCGGAGCCGCATCCTCGGGTGCTCACACGAGCCGCATCTGCCAACGGTCATGATCGAGCATTGCATCAGCCAAATCCGTACAGAGCCGCCGGATTTCGAACCATGATCTTGGTCAGGACGGTTTCGTCGCACCACGAATAAAGCGCCGAAAGGAGATCTGTCGCGTCAGGGGTCGGTCCATGCGTTGCGGCATGCGGCCAGTCGGTCGCCCACAGCAGACGATCCGGTGCCTCAGCCAATAAGGCTTCGACGAGCGGCTCGAGCTCGTCATAAGCCGGTGCAGCGGTATTCATGTGATACGGCGCCGAAATCTTCGTCCAGCAATTGCCCGATCGGAGCAGCCGAAGGAGAGCCTGAAAAGCAGGTTGTTCCGTTCCCTTTTGGGCGTCGGGATCGGCCAGGTGATCGATCACGAAGGGGCACGGCAATTTTTGCAGCCGGTCCTCAAGCGCGACGATGGAGCGACCGTCGAGCATCAGCGCGACATGCCAGCCCCATCGCCGAATCCGGGATGCAATTCGCTCCAGCTGTGCGAGCGGCAAGCTGCCTGGCCGGGTCGCAATGAACCTCACGCCTCTCGCGCCCTTGTGGTGTAGCTCGTCGAGTTCTTCGTCCGAGACATCGGGATCGACGACGACAACTGCACGTGTTTCCACGCCTGCGATTTCGCGCATCGCATCGAGCTGCCGGCTGTTATCCGATCCATAGACGCTGGCCTGGACGATGACGGCACGATCGATGCCAAGCCGCTCGGCCAACGCCATATAGGCTGCGGGTGTTGCAGCAGGCGGCGCGTAGGTCAGCTCGGTCCGATAGGGATATCGGGCCTCCGGGCCGAAGACATGGAAATGGGTATCGGTCCGTCCCGGCATGGTCTTGAAACTTGCTTGAGAACTCCGGGTCACCGTTCTTCTTTCTTCTTGGCACGACATCGTCGAGACCTTCGACCGCGGCAGACGGTCCGGAGCCTCACTTCCCGATCAGATTTGGCAGCGCGTGCGTAAACCAGGGGACATAGGCGATGAGCAGCACGCCGAGACAGAGCACAACGAGGTACGGCACCATCGATCGCGACGCCTGGTCGATGTCCGCGCGTACGACAGCGCAAGCGATATAGAAGCCGATGCCGACAGGCGGCATGAAGACGCCTACGCCGATCGACAGGATGATTACCATCGCATAATGAATGGAATCGATGCCGAGTTGATTGGCGATCGGCATCAGGACGGGTGCGAGGATGATGATCGCCGGCAACCCCTCCAGCAAGGCCCCGACGATGATGATCAGGGCGATCGAACCCAGGAGAAACAGCAACTTGCTGTTGCCGAGCAGCGCGACGACCTGGCTCAGATGCGCGTTCAGCCCGGCGGCGGTCAACACCCAGCCGAATGCGCCCGCGGCCGCGACGATGAACAGAACCATCCCTGTCAGCCGTCCGGCTTCAATCAGGATTCTGGCGCATGCCCTGAGCGTGAGCGCGCGATAGAACACGGATGCGAGGACAAGCCCATACAGCACGGCGATCGAGGACACTTCGGTCGGTGTGGCGAAGCCGAACTTGATGCCGAGGATCATGATGACCGGCATGCCGAGCGGCAGCAACGCGTCCGTGCCGGCCCTGGCTCGCTCTCCGGCGGTCGCTTTGGGATTGGCGGACAAACCGCTGTTGCGGGCGGAAACATAGATCAGCAGCATGAGCATCACGGCAATCACTGCCGCGGGTATCAGACCGGCGACGAACAGCGTGCCGATCGAAACCGGTGTCACCGTTCCGAGGATCAGCATCGCGATGCTCGGCGGGATCGTCTCGGACATTGCGGCCGATGCCGCCAGCGCCGCGGCGGATTCCTGGGGCTTGTAGCCCGTTCTTTCAAGCTCTCGCCGCATGACGGATCCTACGGCGACCACGTCGGCCGCTTTCGATCCGGAGATACCCGACACGAGATAGGTCGTGATCACCACCACCTGGAGCAGACCGCCACGGAAATGGCCGACCAGCGACATCGCAAAGCGCACGAAGCGCACGCTGATTCCGCCCTGATCCATGATACCGCCGGCGAGGATGAAGAACGGTAACGCCAGCAGGATGAAGTTGCTGTTGGCGTCGATCATGCTCTGCGCGATCGCGACCAGTGGAATGTCGTTGGCCAGGAGGTAGATCAGCGAGCCCGCCATCAGTGCGAAGCCGATCGGCATGCCGATGCCGATCATGGCGAACAGCACGATCAAGAGCGCCACCAGCGAATATCGCGAGCTGAAAGTCTGTGTGAAGAGGCTGGCATCGGCGAACAGGCAGCCGGCAAGCACGGTAGCGGCGGCAAGCGCGACCAGGAGCGGTCGCCCGCGCTTTGCCAAGAGCCGCTCGGCGGCGGTCAGGGCGATCAGCAGCAGCCCGAGCCCGAGCGGCACGACCAGGGTGGCGGTCGGCCAACCCGTGATCGGCAGATGCTCGTCGAGACGGACCATGAACAGCGAGGCGCTGCCCCGGAGGATGGATATCGCCGTCACCAGCACCCCAAGGTCGACCACGCAGCCCAGGACCTGTCGCCAGTGCGGGGTCAAACGCTTTGTGATGACCTCGATCGAGGCATGTTCGGCGCGCCGATAGGCGATGGCGCCGCCCATGAAGGCAATCACGCTCAGCGACAATTTTGCGGTTTCGTCCACCGACAGGATGGAGAACGGCGTCACCTCGCGAATCAGCACGGAGAGCAGCGTGATGGCCAGCTGCAACGCCAGCGCGATCGCCACCATGATCTCGGCGATGGCACCGAGACCAAAGCGCGACAGAGCGTGGCTGTGCCCTGAAGCCGGAACATCACAGACCTGCTCGGTCATCCCTCGGCGGCTTTCAGCAGTTTGTCGATGAGCTGCTCGCCCATCGACGTGCGGAACTGAGCGAACACGGGCTCGACCTTTTGCCTGAACGGCGCGTAGTCGACGGGGTTGAACTGGATGCCGGCATCTTGGCAGGTTTTCTTGGCCGCGGCGGAGGCCTCGACGATCGACTTGCGGGTGTCGTTGCCGAACCGCAGCGCTTCCTCACGCAGGACCTTCAGGTGCGTCGGATCGAGCTTGTCGAGCTTGAACTTCGAGCCGAGCAGCGCCATCGCGTTGTAGGTGTGATTGGTTTCGGAAACGAATTTCGTCACCTCGTGCAGCTTGGTCGCGACGACGGAGAGCAGCGGGAATTCGTAGCCGTCGATCGTGTTCTGCGTCAGCGCCAGATACATCTCGGAAACGTCGAGCGACACGGGCTGGGCGTTGAATGCCTTGGCCATCGCGACGAAGACCGGGCTTTGCTGGATCCTGAACTTCATCCCGGAAAGGTCGTCGGGAGCTCGCACGACCTTTCTGGTGGTCTCCACCACCCGCCAGCCATTGGTGCTCCAGGCCAGGCCATAGACATTCTTCGGCGCGAGGCTGGCGAAGATCATCTGGCCGATCTCGCCATCGGTCACCCTTTCGCCGCTGCGCGCGTCGCGGAACAGGAACGGCAGATCGAGCACCTGCATCATTGGGAAGATGGAGGAGAGGAATCCCGCGGTGTGGTACACGAGATCGACCGTCCCGGTCGCAACGCCGGTCGCGATGCTGACACTGGAGCCAAGCTGTCCGCCGGCGAAGATATCGATCTTGACAGCGCCATTGGTGCGTTCGCCTACCCGGCCCGCAAAGGCTTCCGCCATCTTGTGGTTGGGATGGAGGTTGCTGTCGGGATGAGCGAATTTCAGGGTGACCGCCCCCTGCCCCCGCGCGATGTTCGGCGCGAAAAGACCAAGGGCCGGCGCGCCGATGCCCGCGAGCAGCGTCGTCTTCACGAACGCTCTCCGAGTGTGATTCATTGTCACGATCTCCTCCCTGCTCGTAACGATACTCGTTGGAACGCGGCCAACTCGCGTGGCCGTTGCCGTTCAGTTCAGCAAATTTTCGCGGAACGTCTCGCCCTCATATGCGGTGCGGAACACACCTCGTTTCTGCAGAATTGGGATCACCTGGTCAACGAATTCCTCGACGCTGGAGGGCGTGGTCGTCGGCGTGATATTGAAACCGTGGCACCCGGTCTCCCGCCAGATCGTCTCGAGCTGATCGGCAACCTGCTCCGGTGTTCCGATCAGTTGCGGCATGCCGACCGCAAGGCCCCAGCGTACCGCCGCCTCGCGCAGCGTGAAGCGGCGATTCTCGAACGAGGCCGACATGGCCTTCATCAGACCCTGCGATGCCTGCGTCTTCTGCTCCTCGAGCGGCAGATCGAGCTCGACTTGGCTGAAATCCACCCCGAGCGAACCGGACAAGCGGCTCAGCGCGGCCTCAAGCGGAATGCGCGCGGCGAATTCGTCGAGCCGGCGCCTCGCCTCCGCCTCGGAGCTTCCGAGAATCGGCTGCACGCCGAACGTCACCTTGGGCGCGGCCGCGCTCCCCGATGCTGCGCCGAGCTCCTGCATGAAGGTTTTCATGCCGCCCAGATGCGGTTGAATGGAGAACACCACGTCGGCGTGCTTCTGCGCGAAGCGCTGGCCGCGGCCGGAGGATCCGGCCTGGAACAGCACCGGATGGCCCTGCCGCGACGGCAAAGCCGGCGGCACCGTATGGCAGCGGAAATACTCGCCCTCGTGATTGATGATGTCCACCTTGGCCGGATCAGCATAGACGCCTGTCGTCCTGTCGGCCTGGACCGCGCCCTCGCGCACCCCGCTCCAGAGCGCACGACAGACTTCCATATATTCATCGGCGCGATCGTAGCGCTGGTCGTGATCGAGTTGATTGAGACCGAGTGCACGGTACTCGCCGCGCAGATGGCCAGTGACGATGTTCCAGCCGACCCGACCGCCGCTCATATAGTCGAGCGTCGAGAGCGAGCGGACCGCCTGATAGGGATGATTGGCCGAAATGGAGAGCGTCACCGCAAGGCCGAGCCGATCGGTGGCGGCGGCGAGTGCACTCAGCAGAACGACCGGATCGTGCGGCGGCCAGCACACGCCGTAGCGCACCGCCTCGTCGGAACGCTCCTTGTAGCGGTCGAACACACCCGGCGTATCCGCGAAGAACAGCCCATCGAACAGGCCGCGCTCATAGGTCTGCGCAAGCCTCTGCCAGCGCTTCAGGCTTCCCATCGCCTCGAGACGCTGATCGGCGGGATCCGACCAGCTCAGGATCGTGTGATTGATAGGCGAGTTGATCAGAAACCCGATCAAGTGCATGCCGCCACGCATGAAGTCGCTCCCTCCGAAAAGCCGAGCCGCATCGCGCTGGCGCGACGCCCCGGTTTTTCCTTGCGTTCTCATTTCGGAACGTTATCCTTATATAAGAATAGATAGCCAATCACCACGGCTGTCAAGCCGGTTGCGCTCACGTGTCGTCACGGAATGCGCGGCTTAACGAGACGCGGATTAACTCCGCGCACGGGAGAACTCGACGATGTATGCAGCACCGCCAAGCGTGGAGGCGCGCGTCTTCACTGCAATCCCCGAGCATCTGTTCAAGAGCGGCCAGCGCTCGGAATGGGCTGAGGTGCAGTTTCACGGCGCACCGACGCCGACCTTTCTCGAAGGCCCATCCTTTGACCGCAATGACGATCTCTGGGTCGTCGACATTCCTTGGGGCCGCCTGTTGCGCATCACGCCGAACGGTGAGGTCAGTGTTGGCGCGGAGTACGACGGTGAGCCGAACGGCCTGAAGTTTCACAGGGACGGGCGCGGCTTCATCACCGACCACAAGCAGGGCATCATGGTGTTCGACCCGGCCACGGGTCGCGTCGAGCCCTTCCTGGAGCGCTCGCTGTTGCAGCGATTCAAGGGCGTCAATGATCTCGTGTTCGCCTCGAACGGCGACATGTACTTCACCGATCAGGGGCAGACCGGATTGCATGATCCGAGCGGCCGCCTCTATCGATTGCGACCCAGTGGCCAGCTCGATTGCGTGCTCGACCGGATTCCGAGCCCGAATGGCCTCGTGCTCAACAAGGCCGAGACGATGCTGTTTCTGGCGGTGACGCGCGCCAATGCGATCTGGCGGGTGCCGCTGATGCGCGACGGCACCGCAAGCAAGGTTGGCACCTTCATCCAGCTTTCCGGAGGTGGCGGCCCCGATGGCCTTGCGATCGACGAGGACGACAATATCGCGATCTGTCACGTCGGCCTCGGCGCCACCTGGCTGTTCAGCGCGCTCGGAGAACCGATGCTGCGCATCAAGTCTCCGAAGGGACTTCTCACCACCAATTGCGCCTATGGCGGTCCGGATCGGCGGACACTCTTCATCACGGAATCGAAGAGCGGTACGATCCTCGCAGCGGAAATGCCGGTGGCGGGACGGCCGATGTACTCCCACGCTGCGTGATCAGGATATTCGCAGCAACCTCCGAGCGACTGACCAGAAGGCCGAGTGCACGCCATGCAGCAGTTCTCCCCGACCATCGCGGCCGTCGACAGCGGCGATCCCAAGGCAGATCCGGCCGCGTTTCGGCGCTGCCTCGGCCAATTCGGGACCGGCGTGACCGTCGTCACCGCCGCTCACGGTGACGAGCTCGTCGGAATGACGGCGAACTCGTTCTCCTCGGTCTCGCTCGATCCACCGCTCGTGCTGTGGTCGGCCAAGCGAACGAGCCAGAGCTTCCCGACCTTCAAGGTCGCCACGCATTTCGCCGTAAACATTCTATCCAGCGACCAGATCGCTCTCTCAAATCATTTTGGCCGCTCGGGCGGCGACAAGTTCGGGGGCGTCTCCTGGAAGCGCGGCATCGGCGGCGCACCGCTGCTCGAGGGAACGCTGTGCAGCTTCGAATGCCGCAAGGCGGCCGAATATCCCGGCGGCGATCATCTGATCATGCTGGGTGAAGTCGAACGCTTCGTGCGCCACGACCGCGGCCCGCTACTGTTTGCGCAAGGACGCTATTGCATGGCCGCCGACTTCGCCGATCCCACCGACCTGTCGAAGGCGACCGGACAGGCGCACGCCGGCGGCCCGATGAATGAGTTCATGACGGCGCTGATGTATCGTGCCCATGGCGTGCTCTCGGCAGCGCTCGACGAGGGTCGCCATGCCGAAGGTCTCAGCGTCCTGCAGAGCCGGTTGATGGCCGCGATCGAAACGTTGCCGGGACGCACGCTCGCGAGCTTGCTGCCTGAATTGTTTCTCGGGCTCAACGCCGCGGAGAGCACCGTGAACGAGCTAGTGCGCATGGGCCTCGTCGAGGCCGACGCTAGCGGCGGCTTGACACTCACGGCCATGGGACGCGACCGCAACCACGCACTACACGCGCGCGCCCGCGCAATCGAGGCAAAGGAACTGTCCGGCATTTCGCCCGGCGAGATCGCGAGTTGCCGGCACGTTCTCGACAAGCTCGTTCGCCGCGCACCGACGGCATAGTAAGAACCAAGGCCGACGACGAAGGAACAATGGTAATGAAGAAACGTATCGCAATCGTCGGCGCCGGCGCTGTCGGCAGCTATCTCGGCGGCCATTTGGCGCGCACCGGCAACGACGTCACGCTGATCGATCCCTGGCCCGAGCACATCGAGACGATCCGCCAACGCGGGCTGCATCTGTCCGGCATGAGGGATGAGGAAACCTGCATCGTTTCGGTCCCGACGATGCACCTCACCGAGGTGCAGAGCCTTTCGAGGCAGCGGCCGATCGATATCGCGATCATCTCCAGCAAATCCTACGATACCGAATGGTGCACGACCCTCATCAGGCCGTATCTCTCGCCGCAGGGCTACGTCGTCTCGGCGCAGAATTCGATCAACGAGGAGATCATCGCCGGCGTCGTCGGATGGGGACGCACGGTCGGCTGCATCGTCGGCAATAATTTCGCCGTCGATCTCTATGAACCGGGCTGCGTCCGTCGCACCATGCCGCGCGACTTCGAGACCAAATCGATTCTCGTCGGTGAGGTCCATGGGCGCGTGACGCCGCGCGTGAAGGAGCTGCACGCCCTGTTTACCCCGATCGACGGCTCTGGCGTCACTACCAATCTGTGGGGCGTGCGCTGGTCGAAGCTCTGCGTCAACGGCATGCGCAACGGCGTCAGCGCCGCGACCGGCATGAGCGGAAACGAACGCGACGCCCATCCCGTGATCCGCCGCCTCGTCATCCGCCTCGGCGGCGAAGCGATCCGGACCGGCCAGTCGCTCGGCCTCGACCTCGAGCACATCACGGGCATCGAGCCGAACCTGCTACGCTCGGCATCCGAAGGCGACGCCACGGCGCTGGCCGAGGTCGAGCGGCACATGCAGAAGGGAACCGGTTCGCAGGCGCGCAGCAATTTGCAGCGTCCCTCGATGGCACAGGATATCCAGAAGGGGCGGCGCACCGAGATCGGTGAGATCAACGGCTTCATCGTCCGCAAGGCGAAGGAGGCCGGCTGCGCAGCGCCGGCGCATGAGCGGATCGTCGATATCGTCCGCAAGGTCGAACGCGGCGAGGTTACCCCGCGCCCGGAGCTGCTGTTCGAGATTTGAGATAGAAAGCCGGGCGATGGAGACGATCAACATGCTGCTGCCGCCGCTCGAAGCGTGGGTCGCAACCATCTTCGCGCGGGCCGGACTCGGCGAAGATGACGCGAGGCTGGCAGCCCGTCGTCTGCTGCTCGCCGACATCACGGGCGTACGGACCCATGGCATCGCGCGTCTGCCCTCGTATTGGCGCCAGCTCGCGCGCCGCGGCTTGAACCCGAGGCCGGATATCAAATGCGGCTGGCATGGCACGGTGTTGGTAATCGACGCCGATCTTGGGCTTGGACAAATCGTTGGCCCCAAGGCGTTGGCACTGGCGATGGATGCGCTTGGCCCGACCCGACCGTTCGTCCCCTTTTTGATCCGCAACGCCGGACATCTTGGCGCAGTCGGCTCGCATCTGCTCGACGTCGCCGAAAGCGGCAGGGTCGGCTTCCTGTCGCAGGTGACCCAGCCGGTGATGGCTCCCGGGGGCGCAACGCGGCCGGCAATCGGTAACAATCCCATTGCATTTGCAGCGCCGAGGCCGGACGGACCACCGCTGCTGATCGACTTCGCGATGAGCAATGTCGCGCGCGGCAAGATCCACGTCGCCCTACGCGATGGCCTGCCGATCCCGGAAGGCTGGGCGATCGACGCGGAGGGCCGGCCGACGACCGACCCGACCGCGGCGCTCGCCGGCTCGATCCTACCGGCCGCCGGTCACAAGGGACTCGCGCTGGCGATGATCGTGGAAGTGCTTGCGGGAGTGCTGACCGGGGCAAGGCCCCTGTTGTCGGAAGGCGGCGCCCCGGGCGGCGTCGGCGCCTTCGGCTTCGTGTTCGATCCGGCGGCGCTCATCGGCAAAGATGCTTTCGATCAGAACATGCAGGCTTGGACGCAGCGCTATCTCGCAGCGGTCGGAGGAAATGGCCGCATTCCCGGCGAGCGCGCGGCAGAACTGCGCGCGCAAGCGGACCAGGTCGGGATCGCGATCGAGCGCAATCTCTTCGAACAACTTGCCGAACTCGGTCGAGAAGGCGGAGCGGTACTTCCAGCTTAGTTCAATCGTTCGCAGGTGAGCTCCGAGGTGCGGTTTGTGGTGGCCGTCTCGTGCGCTGGCGGCGCCGGTGGGAGGACGCGACCGATGAGGGACGTGGCGGTCGTTACGGGCGCAGGGCGTGGAATCGGTCGTGCAATCGCCGACGCGCTCGGTAAGGCCAATTTCACCGTCGCCCACGTGAGTCCCGAGGATCTGGAGCAGGAGCCAATTCCGGCTCCCGACCGGTATTATAGATACGATGTTTTCCGAGATCGGGAAACGATGCGTTGCTGGCCCGGATTGCGGGAGAGCTCGGCGAGCCACCTGCCTGGTCAACAATGCTAGCGTAAGCTCACTGCAGCACTGCAGCGCGGGGATATCCTCGACCTTGAGCCGGAAAGCTACGATCGGACGCTGGACATCAACCTTCGTGCCGGCTTTTTCCTCACACAGTGTTTTGCGAGGAGGTGCCTGGGCCTCGTCGAAAGGCGCCCGGGATCGGTGATCTTCATCGGCTCGGCGAATGCAGAGATCATCGGCGAAAACAGGGCCGACTGTTGTATCAGCAAGGCGGGCGTTGGAATGACACCCGGCCTGACGTCGTAGATGGTGATAGGCTCGGAAGCCAGTCGTGAGGCGAACAGCTTCGTCATCATTCGCACCGAGATGACAGCCGCGGCGAAGGATCGTTATGACGATTTGATCGCCACCGGCGGCATTCCAATGGCGCGCTGGGGCCTGAAGAGATCGGCCGGGCCGTGACCCTCCCTGTTCGCGGAGAGATCCCTTATGCGATCGGCATTCATATCGACGTTGGCGGTGGCCAACAGCTCTCCCGCCTTTGAACTTGAGCTTGCAGTCTTGCGTCCGGTCGAGTTCAGAGCAGAGCGCGTCAGGCGTCAGCGATTCGCGAGGCGATATCCTCGAGCGGACGCCGGCTGAAATCCTTCGCGAGCTGGATTTTGAGCAGTCCGAGCTTCGCAGTCTTCGAGTGCTGATTTGATGGTCGGTGGTGCCAAGAAGCCTATGTCTCGCCCCAGCCGGGCGGGAGCGGCTGGTCCAACCCCGCAGGCAGCTCGGTTCCCGCGCCACCCAAGTGGGTGATGGTCTAGCGGGGTAGTTCGGCGATCTCACCGCCGCGGTCTCCCGGGCTCACTCTATGTCTGGGCGCAAGTCACATCGTTGCGCGAGTTCCTGCCGCATCGGGCCGCAACGCCTCGCTCAGGGGAAGCCATGGCCGCTTGCTAGTCGGTCAATCAATCTATCTAACATCTTGTCGCAGCGGTCAATCTGGTCAATTTCGATAAACTCATCCGGCTTGTGACCCTGCTGCATCGACCCCGGTCCGCAAACGATCGTTGGAACCCCCAGTCTCTGCAAAAACAGGCCGGCTTCCGTTCCGAATGGCACCTTCACCACGTTGGCGTCACCGGTGAGAGACTTGACAAGATGGACGACCGGGGCGTCGCAGGCGATATTGAGCCCGGGATAACTGTTGACTACATCAATATTTATAGCGGCTTCGGACGCGATGGTCCTTGCGCCATTGGCGATTTCACTCGCTCTAGTTCGCAGCCTACTCAATATCTCCTCAGGTATCTCCGCTGCGACATTCCTGATCTCGAACTCTAACTCGCATCGGCTCGGCACAATATTGAGCATTCCCCCCGATTTAATCGTGCCGACGTGAAGCGTTGTATACGGAATTTCGTAGCTCGCATCCCGCGCGCCCTCGTCGCACAACTTAGCTTGCTCTCTGCGGATGGCTTCGACAAATTCGCAACCCAAATGGATCGCGTTTATCCCGGTAGGCGCCAATGCGGAATGGCATTCCCGGCCAACGCAAGTAACGCGAGCCGCAACCTTGCCTTTGTGTCCGATTGCAACGTTCATATTTGTTGGCTCACCAACGATACAGAAAGATTGCCGTTGCAGCTCATTCACCATCGAGTCAAGCAGACCTCGCACTCCTACACAGCCAATCTCTTCATCATATGATAGTGCCAGGTAGAGAGGCGCATTTAAGCGTGTCTTCGACGCCTTAAGCGCGGCGGAAATGGCACAGCCCACAAAGCCTTTCATGTCTGCAGTTCCACGACCATACAGCTTACCGTCTTGTCGTGTGGCGCTAAATGGCGGTTTGGTCCAGCTCTGATCATCGGCCGTAACGACGTCCGTATGACCTGAGAGAATTGCGCCTGGCCGATCATCGGGTCCGATCGTAGCCAGCAAACTCGCTTTTCGCCCGTCCTGCGAATAGACAAGACGGCAGGTCACGCCGTTTTCGCGAAGCAGCTGAACGACAAAGTCAATCAAATTGAGGTTTGATTCCTGGCTGACGGTCGGAAACGCAACCAACCTCTGAATAATGGCGATGCTGTCCATCTGTATTTTGCTCAGTTTTCCAGTTCTTCTGAGGTTCGTAGCGTTCGCTCGTCGCCAGACTACAGCGTCATCATGGTTGTCCGAGACAGCATCAGATCTCCGCTATGAAAGGTCGATACAAAATTAACCCCAATCTGCCCGACATTTGCCAATGCCCACAATTCAGGGGTCTTCTGTCAACATCCGCGGGTTTGCGTAGACTGCTGACTTGAAGCGTATAGCTCAATCTACTCTGTGCTCTGGCACCGCGTCATGAAGACGATCAAGGGAGCGGTGCGGCCAATGGCGAGCGCTCGTCGGAGCGCTATTCGTCACCCGGGACGCCGAACGAAGGAGCCGCTCGTGGATCAAGCGCGCGCTTCACGTAGGCGTTAAGTTGGGGTTTGTAGACCTTCCAGGCAGAAACGAGCAGTTCGATCGGACACTCTTGTGTCCAGTCGCAGCGCAGGTCCACGACTGGCCAACTGACTTGGTCAACAAGCTTCATGCCGGCTGAGTGTAACGGACCGGCCTCCCCGCCGGCGGCCAACCCGGCTCTTAGTGACGCAATCAGGCGGTCACCAAGATGCCCTGACGAACCAATGAATGCATCGACAATTGCGTGCGGTACTCCGTCATTTGCTAGGAGATTGCCGCCGGCCGCGACATTTTCTCCGCTCGTCTGAGCCCATATGCCTAGTGAATTGGGCCCTGAATAAACAGCGGCATTTCCGTCGCGGTCAACTGCCAGTAGCTGGCGATACTCGATAAATCGACTACGTTGTTTCACTTCTTCGACGGCTTCCCACGCGGACATGCCGCTCTCCATCGCATCCAAGGCCAATGGTCCTAGCGAGGGATCAGTTACGTTCTGCGAAGCGACCGCGCCGACACCAGCTCGCGCGAATGAACACCTTGAAGCGACAGCCGGAGATGAAGACGAAATCGCTACGCCGAACATTCCAGTCTGGTCGCACCGAGCAACTAGGGAAAACGTCATACGCTCACTCGGGTATCACCGCTGTGGCGTCGATTTCAACAAGCCACTCAGGTCGCGCCAACGCTTGGACAACAAGTCCTGTGGACACGGGATGCACGCCCTTTATGTACTGACCCATCGTTCGATAAACGGCCTCCCGATGCCGCACGTCGGTAAGGTAAACGACAACCTTGACCAAATGTTCAATCTTACCGCCACTTTCTTCGATGAGTTGCTTAATATTCTGCATCACCTTATGCGTCTGCTCGACAGGATCATGGCTGTCGATGTTGACGGCGTCATTCAAGCTCTGGGGGCACTGGCCCCGTAGCCAAATAATTTTTCCGCCGCTAGTCACCACTGCCTGACATAGATCATTGTCGAGCTTCTGCTCCGGATAAGTGTGTTTCGTATTGAATTTCCGAATCCGCCTATGAGCCACTTCTTGCTCCTTCTTACGTGTCAGCACCCGCAACCCCAACTGGTGAACTGTTTCGCCAAAAAACTTAGGGGCCTCCCGTCGCTTTTCGTGGATCAACTTTCTCCGATTTTACGACGTGATGTTCCAGGTAACGCCGCCGAGTAGAGATACGATCAGCAATATATTTAGCGTCATGCCAGACACCCCAGATAAAAGCGGACCCTCGCCTAGATTGCCAAGGCAAGCCCACAAAGTAGACGCCCGGCTCCGAGGATACCCCACGTTGGTGTTCGGGTTTTCCGGCCTCGTCGAAGGCCTTGACCTTAAGCCAGCTGTAGTCCGACGAAAAGCCCGTCGCCCAGATGATCGTATTCACGCCGGCAGTCTTTAGATTGAGCTCACGCTGCGGATTCATTAGGCAGTCCGGGTCCGGGAGTAACCTGCGCGCTTCAGGCTCCTCCGGAAGTGCAAGTCCATTCCGCCTAACGTATTCATCGGCCTCATCCAACAGAGTGAAGAGCGAGGCGTCACCCATCGCGACATTCTTCGCGAGATCACTGGCAAACGTTACGTTGCCTGCCTCGAACGCTTCAGTTGAGCCAACAAGCATCATTCCGTCTGCGGCGAGCTTCCTGAAGTCGACCGTGTATCCCCCACGGGCCCCACTGACGGAGATCGTTACGTGCTCGGTACCGCGAACTCTTGCTTCATTATCCCACTTTCCCAAGACGCCGAGCCACCAGCAGAAGTCGTAGCCGCGGTAGGAGCGCGGGGGGCGTTCGTGGGGGCCCACGGAGAGATAGACCTTCCGATCAGAGCGCAGAAGTTCGTCTGCGATCTGGCTTCCGGAAGATCCTGCGCCAACAACCAACACGGCCCCTCTAGGCAACTGCTCCGGGTTTCGGTAGTCGCTCGAGTGAATTTGGACGACTCCAATGTCCTGCGGTACTACTTGAGGTATTGTCGGAATCTGGAATGGACCGATCGCTGCAACTACGTTATTTGCCTCCAACGTCCCTTGCGAGGTTTCCACTCGAAAGCCCAATCGTCCCTCGTTCCGTTGTACGGCCGTAACCTCCACCCCACAGCGCACCGGCGCGGCAATCTTCTTTGCGTAGGCAACGAAATAGTCCGCGATCTCCTCCTTACCCGGGAACGCATCAGGGTGCGTCTGAAATGTTAGGCCGGGGAAACGGTCATGCCACGCGGGACCATTAGCCACCAGCGAGTCCCACCGGGCTGTTCGCCATCTCTCCGCGATCCGGTGCCTTTCCAAGACGACGTGAGGAATACCAGCCGAAGTCAGATGTTCACTCATAGCCAGCCCTGCCTGACCGGCTCCGATCACGATCGTATCTACTACTTCTAATGACATCTCTGTATCCATTTCTAATTCGATTGAGTGATCGCGTCGAACATGGAGGAAATCCGGTTCGAGAGTTTGGAGGCGAGCATGATCATGTGGGATTATGTCGGAGCGCTTAGGCCTGCATCTATGCGCCGCAGAAGCTGTTCTGAAACTGAGCGCGGAGTTGCAACATGATGGCATCATACCGCTATGGAATTAGCGACTATCCGTGCGCTTGATACAACCGCCATCCCATTCAGGTTGTGGCCATTGCGGCTCGCCGGCGCTAATAAGGCTCGATGTGAACCATTGCGGGTTCGGGCAAATACATCACGGAATCCGACCAGGCCGTCCCTCATGGAAATAGACCTCGCGTATTCTTGGCGCCCCGCACCCGCTCGACGCCTATGGCCATGGCCGCCGTGCGATTGAACACCTTGTCGCGGCTCGCCCTCGCCACCATCCGATCGAACGCTCGATCGAGAATCTGGTATTCGCGTCGTACTACTTCCTCCTCTTCCCAGAAGAGTTGTTGCAGATCCTGCACCCATTCGAAATAGCTCACCACTACCCCGCCGGAATTGCACAGAATATCCGGGATCAGGAAGATCTCATTCTGTCGCTGCGTAAGAACCAGATCGGCTTCCGGTGTCGTCGGCCCATTGGCCCCTTCAGCGACAATACGGCAACGCAGCTTCGTGGCGACAGCAGCGTCGATGACCCGCTCCATCGCGGCTGGCACAAGAACATCACAAGACAGCGTGAGGACTTCCTGCGGATCGAAGGCTAGTTCACTCGAATACCCCGAGAGACTGCCATGTGTTGCCGCATGTACCACGAGTTCTGGAATGTTGAGGCCGGAAGCGCAGTAGAGCGCGCCGGTGTGGTCGCTGACGGCGATCACTTTAACGCCCATATGGTGAAGCTCAAGTGCGGCGATCGAGCCGACATTTCCGAAGCCCTGCACAGCAGCCGTTGCATGGTTCAGATTGATGCCCTGTTCGTTCATCACGCGGCGCGTCAGATGCGCGACGCCCCGCCCTGTCGCCTCGCGGCGTCCCAATGTCCCTCCGGCGCTGACCGGTTTACCGGTAACGATCTCCGTCACGGTCCGGCCCTGATACATCGAATAGGTGTCCATAAACCACGCCATCACCTGCTCGTTGGTCCCCATATCGGGGGCCATGACATCAGTGTGAGGGCCAACGAAGGGGATCATCTCCTGCATGTAGCGGCGTGATAATGCCTCTAGTTCGCGCCTTGATAGATTCGATGGATCGACGCTGATGCCGCCCTTGGCGCCACCATAGGGCAAGCCGGTTAGGGCGCACTTCCAACTCATCCAGATCGCAAGCGCAGCAACCTCGCCGAGGTCCACACTAGCCGCGAAGCGCGTGCCGCCTTTCGTAGGTCCTAGCGTGAGGTGATGCTGAACTCGATACCCTTCAAAAACCGCCGTCGTGCCGTCGTCTCGATGAATAGGACAAGATACAGTGATCGCGCGCTTTGGTATTAACAAGCGCGCCCTCGCGTCCTGCGGCACAGACAGGTGATCAGCGATCACTTCGAACTGTTGTACGGCCATGTCAAAGACAGGTCCACTGTATGTGGTCACGTTTGCTCCATTGTACTCGATCGAAACCGGATCGGACGGCGGATAGCTACCATTCGAAGTATTCCCGCCGCTGTAAGAGGCAAGCAAGCCCCTTCAGCGAGGTCGTTATGCTGAATTTCAACGAGATTCGATGAGCTGAGCGCTCAAGGTAGGTCGAAATGCCCTTGGACGGATGCCTTGCGGAAAACAACGTTCCCTTGCTTTTAGACACCTGCTGTCGCTGGATAGGGAAAACAACAAGCACTACACGAGAGCGGAGACATCAATTGTGTACATTCGCCTCCGTCTCTCGTGATAGGAGTCGATGCAAACGCACTTCCCATCGCGGCTCCACCTTGGGTGAAGATCACACCGGTTCTCTTTAGCCAGAGTTGGATCAGTATAAAAGCTTCCGAGGTCGAGCCGGACTTCATTGTTGGCATCGAAAAGGAAGAGATCACGCAGGTTGGTCTCGGAATGCGGATACGTATCGCTCAAAAGCCAGCGCATATTCACAGGTGAATAGGACATGTGTCCGTTCTCTCTTAGGAGGCCGTCGCCAATAGTCTGGACTAAGCCATTGTGCGCGTCTTGGTAAACCTGATAGTTTATACGTCCGGCGTGAGGTCCCCAGACGACGATGCTGCTATCATCCCGCCATAACGGGTGAGAGATCTGGTATTCGGACTTTTCGTAGTCGTAGGTACCTACGGCCTTTGAATCGAACCGCCGAGCCAGCTGCGGCAATGGATGATCAGAGCATTCAAGGAGACGTAAGTTGCTTCCATCCGGATCCATTGTGATCAAGCGATGCAAGAAGCAGGTCTCGTCTTCAACACGCTCTGTCCATCGGTGAAGGAAGAGCACACGTGTTGATGACGGATTTATCTCAATATGGCTCACCCAATGAATTGCCTTATCCATGGATGGCTTATGAGCAAGCTCGTAAAGTTGGCGGTAACTGACAACGAGTGTCGAGTCGCCGCTTGCAATGTCGAGGCGCCAAATGCCATCATCGTCCGGTGCATTATCCAGTGGAAGCCGTCCCGCGAGTGCGCAGTAGCCGATCGTCTCATGCGTTTTGTAGAGACGTCGATAGTCAATGCACATCGCGAATTTGCTGTTCGCGGCTACGACGTAAATCGGGATATTGAGATCGCGAGTGCGCCCCGTATCCACGTCGGTAATCCGCGCACCGATGTTGGGATACGGGCCACCCGCGTCGTGCGACGTACGAATATTGTAGATTATGTTACGGCCAGGCATGCCGGTGAGCCATTGTAGTTGGCTCCCCATTTGCCAGTTCCAGGCTTGGGTTCGATCAACCAGCCGAAACTCACGCGCTTCATCAAAATAACCGACATTGCAGCCGCTATTTCTGCCAATGCGGAAGTTAGGTTCATCGACTTGGTGGCCTAGGATAAGGCGACCCTGCCCGTCCCACGGCGTCTTATTATAGTAACCAAAAAAGAAGTTGTAATCCTGACCACCAAGTCGTGTGATGCTGACTCTTTCGTTGATAGTTGAAGGGGACATTGCTCCTCACAGAGTCGTCGTGGTCGATTGCCCAAATGGCATGACGCCTAGTAGGCCTTATTGGTGATGAATCTGGTATTGAGATAGCCTTCAGTTGATTCTAGGCCACCCTCGGAACCGTACCCAGACTCTTTGACGCCGCCAAAGGGCGTTTCCGGCAAGGCAAGGCCCAGGTGGTTGATGCTGAGCATACCGACCTCAAGATTCTCCGCCAGGAACTGAGCGTTCGCCGATGATTCCGTGAAGGCATATCCGGCGAGCCCGAAGGGCAATCGGTTAGCCTCTGCAACAGCTTCATTTGGATTGTCAAAGCCGCTAATGAGCGCGATTGGGCAGAATGGCTCATCGTTCATGACTCGCATCGATGGATCGACATTCGCAAGTACTGTTGGCTGCCTGAATGTTCCGCGAGTAAATAAGCTCTCGCCGCCGCACATGAGCTTTGCGCCTCGCTGCCTCGCGTCGTCCACAAATTGATCGAAGAGTTTCCCTCTGCGTTCGTTCGCGAGGGGGCCCATCTGCGTTGTCGCATCCAGACCGTTGCCAACGACAAGCGATTGTGTCTTTTCAACAAAAGCTGCGACGAACTCATGATAAACATCGTTGTGTACCATAAACCGCGTCGGCGCGGCGCAGGTTTGACCGGCGTTGCGATACTTGCCTGAAACGAGCAGCGCCGCGGCTGAGGATATGTCGGCGTCTTTGAAGACAATCGCCGGCCCATGCCCGCCGAGTTCCATCGTCGTCCTCTTCATCTGCTCGCCCGAGAGCGCAGCTAGATGTTTTCCAACCGGAACAGAGCCGGTGAAGGAGATCTTCCGAATCGCCGGGTGGGCAATCAGGTGCCGCGATATTTCATCGGGAGTGCCGTATGCGAGCTGGACAACACCTGTTGGAATGCCAGCATCGACAAGTGACGTGATGATTGCCGCGGCAGATCGTGGCACCTCTTCCGAGGCCTTGACGATCACGGAGCATCCGGCAGCCAACGCTGGAGCAAGCTTCTTCGCGACTTGGCTCGCGGGGAAATTCCACGGGGTGAACGCAGCAACCGGGCCTACTGGAGCACGTACGACATATTGCGCAACGCCTGCTGCACGCGACGGTATCACGCGCCCATAGAGCCGCCTTCCCTCTTCAGCAGCCCATTCGAAGGCATCGGCGCAACTCGCGATCTCCGCTCGCGCTTCCAAAAGAGGCTTACCTTGCTCCAAGGTGAGAACATGGGCGATGGACTCTAGTCGATCGCGGAGCAGGCCAGCTGCCTTACGTAGCGTAACTCCGCGTTCCACCGCGGGCGTTCTCCGCCAAACATGGAACGCCTTCTCGGCGGACGCAGCTGCACGGTCGAGATCGGCCACCGTCGCCTTAGCGACGTGACCGATCTCCTCGTCAGTTGCTGGATTAAAGATCGGGATCGTTTGCTTCTCAGAGCCGGAGCACCATTCTCCGTCAATAAAGAGGAGCGTATTCTCATATTTCATGTGTTCCCCGCAAGTCATCCGTTATTAAAGCGTCCATTCAAATAGACCAGCGGAGACGCATCGTGGAGACCGATCTCGATGACATCGCCAACGATTATGACGTGATCGCCGCCATCAAAGCTGCTGTTCAGGTGACAGATAATATATGAGGCGACGTCCTGGATAATTGGTAATCGATTTAGACCTTCTCGATAGGAAATCGCCGAAAACTTATCTGTCCCCTTCTTTGCAAACGTCATCGCAATGCGCTCTTGGGATGAGGAGAGCATGTTGATGCAAAACCACCCTGTCGAAGTGATGGCGGGGAGCGAGTTCGACTTTCTGTCGATGCATATCAGGTATTGCAGGGGGCTGATCGATAGGCTGACGACGGCGCTCATCGTGGTGCCGAAAAGCGCTCCGTGACTATCGACTGCAGTTACGACGGCGATTCCAGAGGCCCACTTCCGCGACACTTCTCGAAATGTTTCGGGCGTCGCTGTGGCAATGGCGCGACCTGCATCGATCATCTAATGGACCCTCCTTTGAGGTACCAGCGAAAGCATGATAGCGGTGGCGAAGGACGGCCCCGTCCACAGCGAACAAAGACGTATCATTGCCATTGGCCTTCATCCAATTGAGATACTGAAGGCATGTATTCGGATCAGGCATAGTTGCACCAAACTCGCATGTTCCGCGCGCGGCGCGCAGCGCGCTGATTGCCATTGACCGTTGATTATACTCCTACCAACGCCACTCATCCGTGGTCACGGGCGCCTCAAATGCCAGCTGTGTTAGGCAGCCCGGTGGTCTCCAACGGTCACGATGACCAGGCGACGATGCTTCGGAGTCCCCTACGCAGAATCCGTTCATCCTCGAGCCAAGCCGCTCTCAAACCGCGACGGTAGCCATTCACTCCTCAGAAAAAAGGAGCGCCGACCTCTGAGGCTGGCGGCCGAGTTCGGGAGGGACGCACAGAAGGGCGTAACCGGTATGAGCTCCCACGTCTGCAGTGATCAGCCTGTGCGAGCGTAGCGGGTCGGCATCCAGTACTGACGCATGGCCTCGACGACGTCCGGAATGTCGGCATGGGCGTTGCGCAGGAATTCCTCGGTCTCGCGGCCTTTCCTTGGTGGTCCAAGCAGTGGACGCCCTTGATCGTCGACGCAATGCAGCAGGATGGGCAGGAGCAAGCCGTGGTGTATGTTGCTGACGTCGAGCAGTGGGCCCCAGGCTGATAGTCGCAACCGCATGGCGGCATGGAATCCCTGACACCACGGCCGCGCATCAACGTCGCCATTCGGCTTGCGGCCATGGACCGGTGCGAACCGATGTGGTGCGGTGGAAAGAACATTACTGATGTCGTTGTGGCGCAGCGCGACGGCCGAAATCGCGGCGAACTCCGGCGTGCCGCCATGGTTGAATGCGTCGGCGTCGATGGCGAGCAGCGGACAGATCCAGTCGAGCGGACTCATCGACACCGGCCCGGCCACGATCGCGGCGACATAGCCGTCGAGCATGGGAAGACTGGTGGCGACGGGATGCTGCTCGGCACGAGCCTGTAGCCAAGGCTCAAGTTCGTCGAGCGGCATCGCGGCTGCCGCCATCGATGATGAAGATGATGAACGGCGGCGGCGGGTCATGCGGCCACCCGTGCGCTGAGCTCGCGGGTCGCCTTCCAGTTCCAGGGGAGAAGTTCGTGCAGCTGGTGGCTCTTGGTCTGACCGGAGACGATGCGCTCCAGCACATCGGCCAGATAGGCCTGCGGATCGAGTTCGTGGAGCTTTGCCGTATTGACCAGCGACGCAAGGATTGCCCAGCTCTCGGCGCCGCCCTCGCTGCCGCTGAACAATGAGTTACGGCGCCCCATCGCAATCGGGCGCATTGAACGCTCGACGGTGTTGCTGTCGACCTCGACGCGGCCATCGCGGAGAAATAGCGTCAGTCCGTCCCAGTGATTGAGCGTATAGTTGATGGCCTCCACTAGCTTCGATTGGGAGAACAGGTGGTCGAGCATCGAGGTCAGTCGCGCCTTCAGCACCTCCATCAGCGGTGCGGACCTGGTGCGGCGGGCGGCAAGCCGCTGTTCGGCGCTCAAGCCACGGATCTCGGCCTCGATGGCGTAGACCGCTTGCAGGCGCTCGATCACTTCGTGAGCGAACGGCGACTGCATCGTCTTGTACACCTCGACGAATTTGCGTCGGGCATGCGCGAGACAAAAAGCCAGCTGGATCGCCCCGCCTTGACCGCGGGCAAGCGCTTTGTAGGCGGCATAGCCATCCACCTGCAGAATGCCGGAGAAGCCGGCCAATTGCCCGGCGATCTCCTCGGTGCCGCGGCCATCCGCAAACACATAGGCGACCGCCGGCGGCGATGGGCCACCCCATGGGCGATCATCCATCGCATGCGCCCAGAACTGGCAGATACGAGTGCGATGTCGTCCGGGATCGAGCACCGGCATCGGCGTCTCGTCGCAGAACAGCCGCGGCGAAGCCTGGATCGTCCGCAGCTGAAGCTCATAAAGACTCTTAAGCCACCATGCCGCACGCTTCACCCAGCCGGCGAGCGTCGCGCGGTCGAGATGAAGGCCCTGACCGGCCAGGATCTGCACCTGGCGGTACAGCGGCAGATACCAGGCGAACTTCGAGATCACCACGTGAGCCACGAGTGCCGTCGATGCCATGCCGCTGTCGATCAGACGCGGCAGCACCTTCGCCTGCACCACGCCGTCGGTGCAGCCGCGGCAGGCGTATTTGGGACGAATCGTGCGCAGTACCCGCAGGATCGCCGGGATCACGTCCAGTACCTCGCTCACATCCTCGCCGATCCGGTGCAGAAGGCCCTGGCAGCACGGGCACGCTGTCGTGTCTGGCTCGAGCACCTGCTCGCAGCGAGGCAAATGCTTGGGTAGCGCGCCGATGTTGCGCCTCGCCTTCTTGCGCGGCTTCCCAGCCGGCTTCGTCGCAGGCAAATCGTCGTTGGCTGGCGCAGGTGATGTGACGCCAGTCGCGAGATCGTCCAGTTCGAGCGCGAGCTGCTCGGCCACGATCGCCGCCAGCCGCTCTGAGCGCTTGCCGAAGATCATCTCCTTCAGCGTCTGCATCGCCACACGTAGCTTCTCGTTCTCGGCGTCAAGCGCGAGCACCATCTCGGCCAGAGCCGCTGCATCGGTCGGAAGAGCTTCGGGACGAATCGCCATGATCGAACGATATATCCGCCCATCACAGGCTCCAGCAAAATCTTCGCCTCTCAGCCGACAACGGCCGGCTGCTTCACAGGCTTGTGTGAAACACGCGTCCACTCAAGTCCGTCGAGCAGCATCGCGAGTTGTGTCGCACTCAGATGCACCACGCCGTCGCGGACCGGCGGCCAGGTGAAGTGTCCCTGGTGCAGCCACTTCGTCACCAGCACCATGCCGCTACCATCCCATGCCAGAAGCTTCACTCTGTCCGCGCGCTTGCTGCGGAACACGAAGATGTCGCCGCAATACGAGGTTCGCGTGCAACGCTTCGCTCACCAGCGCCGACAGCGTGTGCACCGACTTGCGAAAGTCGACTGGCTGTGCCGCCAGCACCACCTTGAGGTCAGACCGTAATGCAATCAACGGATGCCCCGAAGCGCCGATAGCACTGTCGAAAGCGTCGCCAGCTCCACTCCGGGCTCGACCCGGATGCGTGCCCCGCCCAGCTCGATCTCGATCATTCCGCCAAGCTTGCCTGGAGCCGATGCCATCTGCGGCGGCACCTTATGCGCGCACGCTAACCGGTCCGACTCGTCTGCCGTCGCCGGACCGCTCTCGGAAGCGATCCGGACCGGCACGAAGCCTGGCGCCTGAAAGCTCACTGCCGTCGCGAACTTGCGCCGCCACACCGTCAGCAACCCACGGACAACGCCATGGCGCCGAGCGACCTCGGAAATATTGGCCCCTTCCTCGAAGCTCTCGGCCACGATCCGAGCCTTCTCTTCAGCCGTCCAGCGCCGTCGTCGACGCTGCCCTGTGATCACCTCGATCCGACGATAGGAGCCGCTTTCCTGCCTGGCATCAAGCCTGGCTTCATGCATGGCATCTGCCATAGCCCACCTCCAAAAAACAGTTCATGCCAGGCTGTATCGCAGCTCATTCGCGCGATGCCCAGGTGGGGGGCTCATGCCGGTTACAGAAGGGCAACGGTAGAAAACCGTTCTACCGCACAACACCGCCGATCGATCGGCGGATCGTGCTCGACACCTCCTGGCTCGCGCGTTGCCGCCCGGTGGTGTCGCTAGAGCATGCATACGAACGCGACTGAGGGGGCGAGTATGATCGTTTCCATCCGAGAGCTTGCCTCGCGCCTTGGTTGACTTCGAGATCCGAAGGCCTCCCGGCATGACATCCTGCGGCGCCACGCGACTGCCGTGACGTGACAGGCCTGCATATTAGAGCCCTACGCCCCGATTTCGGTGGCGTGCTCTGCTACTGGAACGGTAACACTGTCACCATCATCCCTGAGCTGAACAATGACATTGCCAGAGGCGTCCAACGTCATGCGGCTCCCGCGCGGCACAACTAGTGTTGATGATTGCTCATCCAAAAGGGCCGGGCCTTCGATCGATCCTGCAATCCCGAGTTCCGATCGTCGAAGAACTGGGACTTTAACCCAAGCGCGAGTTGCATCATCATACACGGGTCGATAGCGAGATCCCTCCGAGCGAGGAGGGTCTTCCATCCGACCAAGTTTCGCGGGTTCTCGTACTTCTTTCAGGGTTACACGGATGTTCATAATCTCAAGATCAAGATCGGGTATGATATCGCCGAAGATACCTTTATAGGTCTGGATGAACGCAGCGCGAATAGTTTCACGTTCGCTCTCGCTGTAGGGTCCAACGGGCAGTCCTGTTACCAGCTCCGACCCTTGGCCCACAAAGCGAATGTCGGCGCGGCGCTCCATCTGAAGTGTACTGTGCGGAGATCTGGCCTGCGCAATCACGCGCCTTGTGTCGTCTTCCAGGCGCCTGAAGGCTGCTTCGAGTTTCTCGATTTCCATCGATCCCAGCAGGGCGCCAAGCGTTCTCGAGCGATCAACACGCGCGGGTGCAATCAACAAGCCGAGTGCCGACGCGACGCCAGCATTCGGCGGACAGATAACCTGTTTGATGCCGAGACGTCTGGCGACGTCACAACCGTGCATCGGGCCGCCACCGCCCGTCACGATGAGCTTGTACTTAGTTATATCGTGGCCTCGCTCAGCAACATGGACACGCGCGGCGGCTGCCATCGTCTCGTTAACAATGGCCTGAATGCCATTCGCCACTTTGATGAATGGCATCTCTATGGCGTGCCCGACGCCTGTGAGCGCCGCCTCTGCAGCTCCGCGGCGCAAAACCATAGTGCCACCGGCAAAGTTATCAACGTCAATCGCCCCCGAAACAACGTTTGCATCGGTAACCGTTGGCGCAGTTCCGCCGTTCGGGTAGCAGGCGGGGCCAGGTCGCGATCCCGCACTTTGCGGCCCCACCTTGAGCATTCCTAGCTCATCAACATGTGCGATGCTCCCGCCGCCCGCACCGATTTCGATAAGCTCAACAGTCGAGATGTTCACCGGCAATCCGCTTCCTGGGGCGAACCGCTTCTGGCGAGCCGCTTCAAACTGATACGCGATCAGGGGCTCGCCGTTCTCAATCACGCCAAGCTTTGCAGTTGTCCCGCCCATGTCGAAGGCAAGCACATTGTCAAATCCGGAGCGTTTGCCGAAATACGCGGCCACCAATGTGCCAGCAGCCGGCCCCGACTCCAACAGTTCGATCGGCGTACGGCGCGCTTCCTCGATATGCGTCAATCCGCCGTTTGAGAGCATCATGAAAAGTGCTCCTGGTATTCCAAAGGCCTTTAGCTGCACCTCGAGTTCACGCAAATATTTGTCTGCAATGGGCTTGATATACGCGTTCGCGGCGGTCGTTGACGTTCGTTCGTACTCCCGGATTTGTGGGCAGACCTCGGACGAGATCGACAGTTGGACTTGTGGGAAATGCCGCTCGATTAGGCTCTTGGCTCGCAGTTCATTTGTCCCATTGGCATATGAATGCAAGAATGAAACTGCCAGCGAAGTGACGCCCCTGTCGAGCAGCCGGCGTGTTTTTATTAGAAGTTCGTCTTCGTTGAGTGGATGCTGGATGTGCCCGTTGAACAAGGTGCGTTCATTAACTTCAACGCGATCATCCTGCTCAATCAATGGTTTTGGCAATTTCAGAAATAGATCATACAGATCGTATTTAAACTCCCGCTGTAAGTCGAGCGTATCCCTAAAGCCGCTCGTTGTGATCAATCCGGTCCTTGCGCCACGACGCTCGATGAGAGCGTTAGTGAACAACGTTGTCGCATGGACCACGCGACCAATCTGATCGGGATCGGTGCCGCTGGCGTTAACGACCTGCTTTACGCCGGCGAGGGCTCCAATTGTTGGATCATGGGGCGTCGTCAGCTCCTTGTGTGCGACAACGCGACCATCATCAGTGCAATAGAGGACAATGTCGGTGAACGTGCCGCCAATATCGATACCAAGCGAGTACATATCGGATCTAACCCTTCTTATACAAAATCTTTGGCGCCATCGGCTTCGGCCAGCGCTTCCTGAGCGCGGATCGGAACACCAAATCCGCCAGCGCCAGGTGTGCGCAGCAGAACGCGGGCACCAAAGTCGATAGTGTGTTGTATCTTGGGATCAACCCGAACGGTGTTGATCTGGATCTCACCGGCAGCGCCGGGATCGCCGCCTGCTAAGCCATTCGCCACAGCTTCTGGCTTAGTTCGTTCAGCCATAAAGGAAATTATGGTAGGCCCTTTATTTAGATTCTCGAAGAGAAACTCCTGCCCAGCCCCCCCTGTGAACCGACCGCTGCCCGCTGTCCGCGATCGGATTCGGCGGTGGCAAATTCTGATCGGCGCGGTTCGTTCCAGCACCTCGACGGGCGTGGAGGAAATGTTGCTCGGCCAAGACAACACGCTTGCGCCGTCCGAGGCCGCGCTGGCCCCATAGCCTCCGTTCAGGAAGAATAAGTTAGCGAAAGTCTTTCCATCCTCTTTGACGCCGGCCAGGTTTACGCACCAGAGAGGTGAGCCGACGTCGGAGATGACTCTCTCCGGCACGACTTGTGACAGCGCACGCAAGACCATCGCCGGCAGGAAATGTCCGATAAGTGCGCGTGCCCCGCCCGCTGCGGGCGGCTTTGAATTAAGAATTGAGCCAAGAGGTGCATGAATATTGAGCGGTTCCAACGCACCGTCATTGTTTGGCGTGTCGGGCGTAAGAACGGCTTTGATTCCATAGGCAGTGTATGCCGTCGTATAAGCAGCGCAGACGTTGATGGAGCGCTGCACTTGAGGATCTGTACCTCGGTAATCAACCTCGATTTCATCACCATGAACTTTAAGCGCCATCCGCAACACGATGCTATTTTCAAATCCATCGCTGACGGCGGTGGCATGATAGACGCCATCCGGTATTGCGGAAATCGCACGCCGCATCGCGGCTTCCGTCCGACCGCGGATCTGTTGAGACACTTCGGAGAATGAACGGAGCTCCCACTCCTTTAGCAAAGAAATGAGGCGCACCTCCATCAGATGCAGTGCAGAAAACTGCGCATAAAGGTCGCCTACCGTCTGATCTGGCGTACGAACGTTCTGGCGAAGCAGGCTTTCAAATGTGCGGTTCATTCGACCCGCCTCAACCACCTTCATCATTGGGATTTGGAATCCCTCCTCGTACACCTCGCGTGCATCGGCAGAACGGATGCGTCCACCAATGTCAGGAGCGTGCGTGACCGACCCAGCGAACGCAACAATATTGCCATTCAAGAAAATGGGCTTGGCTACCGTGATATCGGGCAGATGGCCGGTGCCAAGCCAGACATCGTTGGTGATCAGGATATCGCCCTCGGAGAGGGTCTCATGTGGAAACTGTTTGAGAAAGCCACGAACCGTCCGCGGAACGGTACCGATAAAGGATGGAATGCTGTTAGCGGGTTGCGCTAACGAGCGTCCTTCGGCATCCATGAGAACGCACGCAAAATCATTAGACTCGCGAACGACGGATGAGAAGGAGGTACGCAGCAGCGTCGTAGCGGCCTCTTCAGTCAGAGAAATCAGCCTTCGCCAAATCAATTCAAGCTGGATTGCATCAAGCACGTGTCAGTCTCCTTGGAGCGCCCGCGGCCTTGCCCTACGGTCTTGCACTCGCCCACGAAGCGCTGCGCGACAGTCGCACCAGCTCGGGCATTCTGCGGGACATTAAGTCAGGCTAAACGCGTCAGCCAATTCTTCTTGCTGCACGCTCTATACGCGGGTGATATAGCATTGGGATTGTTTGGCGGGCACGTCGGCCCGCGAGAGTTGCCTAGCTCGATCCGAAATCCCGCTAGGGGGCTTACTCCGTGCAGTCGCCGCACTTCACGACATGGGGGTCGTTGTGCAGGAACGTTTCCTTCAAGCTACGCGTGAAACGCTGCGACAGCGATGACTTCACAAGATGTCCCGGAAAGATTGCGAACATCTTAACCGAGATTCTCGGCGAAATACGAACAAATCGAACGTTATCGGAAATAAGCGGTTTGATGTAGGGACTTACGACGCCGATGCCAAGGTCGGCGGCGGCGAGCGAACAGAGGATCGCCGAATAGGTGACCTCGATCTCGGACGAGGGTTTCACGCCGTGCTGCGCGAGTGTCTGACGCCACAAATCACTTAGATCGTCTCCACGATTGAGAGTGAGCAGCGTTGCCTCTTGAAAATCAGAGACCGCAACCTCCTTCTTCGAAGCAAGCGGGCTGTTTGCGCAGACCGCACATAGGGCCTCAGATTCGTCACACACCTCGATTTCGAACTCTCCTGTTCGGAAATGAGCTCCGCTCGTCGTCAGGCCAACATCATAAATGCCATTGAGGAGCCCGTCTCTGATCTGCAGCGACCCTCCCGTCTGAAGGTTGATGCTCACACCGGGGCTAGACTGCCGGAATGCCTTCATGATCGTTGGAATAACG
This sequence comes from Bradyrhizobium guangzhouense, assembly GCF_004114955.1. Taxonomy (NCBI): domain Bacteria; kingdom Pseudomonadati; phylum Pseudomonadota; class Alphaproteobacteria; order Hyphomicrobiales; family Nitrobacteraceae; genus Bradyrhizobium; species Bradyrhizobium guangzhouense. Next base: position 845,111 of record NZ_CP030054.1, on the reverse strand, counting down.
CCCATAGCCAGGGACGGAGTGGCAGCGATGCGCAATAGGCCGGTGCCGGATGACCTGATACTTTCAGCGGCTTGCTGTATCGTTTCCAAGCCAAGATAGTGCTTTTGGACGATTTCAAAGAGCATTTTGGCTTCAGGGGTTGGAACCAAACGGCCCCGTCGATAATCGAACAGTCGAAATTTCACAGCGTCTTGCGCTTGCGCCAACAGCCGGCTCACCGACGGTTGCGTTGTATTTAGAATTTCGGCTGCGGCAAGCGTTGTCCCACATTGCATCATAGCCCGAAACGCATCGATCTCGCGGGAACTGAGCGCTCTAGCCATATGCCGCCCAAACAAATTTACATTTTAGATGCATAAGCCCGATTCGAATAAATCAAATGGTATTCTCGGCCATGCGTCAAGTCGTTCGACGGATGAACTTCAGCTCCCACAATAAGAAAGGCCGCGGCGCTTTGTTGCACCGCGGCCCTTTTGTATGCGCATTGAAAGGCTCGACAAAGGCGGCGCGCCACGAGATCTCTTATGGAACGCCTGTAGCTGGACGTTTCGTATTGACGTTTTTGGGATAGCGTAACCCGAGGTTTTCGCGAAGTGTCTTGCCGCGGTAGCTTTTGCGCATAAGTCCGCGTTCCTGGAGCACGGGGACTACCATCGACACAAAATCTTCCAGGCAGGTCGGCATGTAAGGGAACGTTATCATAAACCCATCTCCAGCTTCATTGTCGATCCAACGTTCCATCTCGTCGGCGATCTGGCTTGGAGTGCCACAGAAAATCTCGAATCCGCGTTCGTAGCGCTGTGCAATCTCCCTTAGCGTGAATTTACGCGATCGGATCATGTCCGCAAGTATATTGAAATAACCCTGATGAAGGTTTGAGGAAGTCGGGATCATCTGTTCGGGAACGAGTTCGTCCAGTGGCAGCTTCGACAGGTCGACTTCAAGGTCCGTACTGACATACGCGACCTTGGCTTCAATCGGCATCACACTGTTTAGTAGGCGAAGCTTTTCCTTCGCTTCTGCTTCGGTTGAACCGACCATCGCGCGGAAGCCGGCGAGTACCTTAAGTTCGGAAGGATCACGGCGGTACTTCGCCATCCTGCTTTTGATATCCTTGTAGAGGGACGCAGCCTCCTCAAGAGTTGCGCCCGTTCCGAAGACGACCTCAGCGGTTTCTGCGGCAAATTCCCTACCCACCGAGGACGCGCCCGCCTGGATAATGACGGGTTGCCCCTGCGGAGCACGTGCAATATTGAGTCCGCCTTGTACCTTGAAATGTTTCCCTTCGTATCGAACGTGGTGAAATCGGTTCGGATCGAAGTTCATAGCTCTTGCCTTGTCGAAGATGAAGGCATCATCGTCCCAAGTATCCCAGTAAGCTCGGACCACCTCCAGGGCTTCTCTGGCTCTGGCATAGCGCTCGTCGTGTGGCGGCATCGTCTTATAGCCATAGTTGCGGCATGAATACTGGTTTGCAGTCGTCACAACGTTCCACGCTGCTCGCCCTCCCGAAAGGTGATCGAGCGATGCGAATTGCCGGGCGATATTAAACGGCTCAGTGAAGCTCGCAGATACCGTGGCGCCGAGGCCAAGCTCTTCTGTGCTCGCAGCTAGCGCAGAGAGAAGCGTCAAGGGCTCAAGTACGTTTTGCCCGCGTGGCCATTGCGCCATTGCGTGGAGATTGTCGACATCAACGCCCGGACTGTCCGCTAGAAACATCAGATCGAAGCGGCCTGCTTCACATAGCTTTGCGAGCTCTGTGTAGTACTGAAGACTCAACGCCTTCTTTGGATCCGTATCTGGATGGCGCCACGCGGCACTTGCGCTACCGGCTGCATGTATGAGTGCGGCGAAAGCGATTTCCTTTGCCATTTCGTTCCTCAATTCCTCTCTGGTCGTATGTAGAGATGCTGCGTGTTAATCGAGCACCGCCGAAATGAACTCTTTGGTCCTTGCGCCCTTGGGGTGCATAAGAACCTCTCGGGCAGTGCCTTCTTCTGCGATTTGGCCTTGTTCCATAAAGATCACGCGATCTGCGACCTCGCTCGCAAATCCAAGTTCGTGCGTAACGACCACCATAGTCATGCCGGTGCGTGCCAATTCCTTCATCGCCGCGAGGACTTCGGCAACGAGTTCAGGATCGAGTGCAGATGTCGGCTCGTCGAAGAGCATAAGGCGCGGGTGCATAGCCATAGCCCGCGCGATGGCCACACGTTGTTGCTGGCCGCCAGACAGGCTGGAAGGGTACGCGTTACGCTTCTCGGATAAGCCTACGCGTGCTAGGAGGGCTTCCGCCTCACAAACGACGTCAGCCTTATTGCGCTTTAAGACACGCACGGGTCCCTCAATGACATTGTCAAGAGCAGTCATATGGGGAAAGAGATTAAATCGTTGAAACACCATCGCGGTCTTCGTCCGCTGGCGGGCGAGTTCCGCACCGCCTAGTGGCCGCAATTGCGACCCCACTTGGCGATAGCCCACGATTTCGTCGTCTATCCAGATATGTCCTGAGTCGACGGAAACCAGTTGATTAATACATCTCAAGAGCGTCGTTTTGCCTGAGCCTGATGAGCCGATCAAACACACTACTTCATTGGGCATGACGTCGAGGGAGACGCCGTCCAGAACTTGTAGATTTCCATACCGCTTCTTAACTCTTCTCATTGAGAGCAAAGGCTTGGTCATCGGACCCTCACGACAGATGTTCCCCGCGCGAACCGCCATTCGAGCAGCAACTGAAGCGGCGTGAGAATGGAGACAGCGAGGAGATACCAAGCGCCTGCTACGATCAGTAGCTCAATCACGCGCTGATTGACGAAGTACACGTTCTGTGCGCTGTAAAGTAAATCGGTGTACTGGATCACGCTGGCGAGTGACGTCATTTTTACCATTCCAATAAACTCGTTACCAATCGGCGGAACTATCACGCGCATTGCTTGAGGTAGGACGATTCTCCAGAGCGCGTGTAGACGGGTCATGCCAATCGACTGTGCCGCTTCGTGCTGGCCCGCATCAACCGAGAGGATTCCGGCGCGAATGACCTCCGAGGTATAGGCACCCTGATTGATGCCAAGGCCAAGCAGCGCGGCCCAAAAGGGCGTGATGACATCGACAGTCGGGGCCGTCCACAGACCGGGAATGCCGATGACTGGGATGATTAAGGCTAGATTATACCAAATCAGAAGCTGGAGGATTACCGGCGTCCCGCGAAAGAACCATTGGTAGCCAAATGCGACGATGACTAGGAGCGGATTATCCGACATTCGCATAATCGAGATAGCCAAGCCGAGCGCGACACCGACAATCATCGCCAGCACGGACAAGATCATCGTATGCCAGAAGCCCGCGAGAATTGTAGGCGCCGCTAAGTATTTGGCAACAACGTTCCATTCGATCTGCGCGTTAGCGAAGGCCCTTACAATAAGGACCAACAGACCAAGAACTAGTACGCCCATTATCCAGCGGCCGACGTAACGCGGCGGCACGATCTCGACCAACGACAGATCGGGCCGTGAAAAGAGAGTGGAGGAACCGCTGCTCGATCGTACAGGCTTGTTTGACACCGCGCTCATTTTCGCGGTTCCGAATTTAGATATACTTCCGAAATAGCGAGTTTGCTCAACTGATATCTAGCCAGGATCTTTGCATAAGTGCCGTCCTTAATCATCGCATCCAGAGCGTCGGCGATCGCGTCACGCAGCGCGACATCGCCCTTACGCACACCAATTGCCTTGAATTCTGGCGCGAAGGGCTCGCCGATCGTCTTGTAAAGGCCTTTGGACTCCGCAATCATGTAAGGAACCTCGACGAAGCCCTGCAGTGCTGCATCAATTCGGCCTTGCGTTAGCTGCAGCCGCGTATCTGGCGTTGATTCGGTGCCAATCAACTTCACAGCCGGCATTCCCTTCTGAACGCAGTCCGACTCGCTCTTTGCAAGCATCACTTTGTACCAAACAGTGGACCGAATGGCGCCGGCCCGCTTACCGCAAAGATCGGACAACTCCTTTAGCTGAGAATTGGAAAGTGCGTAGACCTGATAGAAATCCCTGAAGTAATCGACCATCTCCATAATGGAATGACGTTCAGGGAGGTCGCTAAGTCCACCCATGATGATATCGATCCGACCGGTCTGCAGTGACGGGATGTACTGCGCAAATAGCATTTCATTGAATTCGGCCTTGACGCCCAAACGTGCTGCGATTTCCCGGCCAATATCTACATTCATCCCTCTGAATTCGCCCGTCTCCGGATCCTTGAACTGCAGCGGTGGCAATGCATTGCTGAGACCCATGCGCAGGACTCCCGCCGTTTTGACTGCGTCGGGCACCTGGATCTCTGCTGCACTCACTACCCTCCAGGAGGCAATGGAAAGCCCTACAATTGCTGATAGGGCAACAACTTTCGCGATTTGACTGGTGAACCCGTTTACTCGCCACGGTCCCATCTATTTCTCCTCCCTATTGGTAGCCCTTGCCTTCAGGGGCACGTGTTTCACTCGGCCGCGTGCTGTTGAGGGTAGGAAATTAGACCTCAATGACGCGGCACCGACGTCTTCCATTGGCCAGCACGGCAAACCGCGAAGCGTGCTTGGGCTCGACACGGGAAGCTGGGCGGCAGTTTCGCAACTCGTAAAGTGTTGCTTTCCTGCCGCCACAGCTCGACGGTGCTAATTAGCAACGCTAAGGGGCGGGCTATTTTGGATCAAATTCATTCTATCAAGGTCAGTATGCATCCAAGGCATAGGCCGACCCTCAGCACAAAAAATGGCCCATGCTAGGACAAAACGCGCCATCCATTGATTGTGCGTTGCGGGGCCTCGCGAACCGCTGAGCGGCAGTCTCGATGGCGGTCTCCATTATTAGAGCTCCGGAGCGGGAAAGGGAGGTGCTCTTTCCGTGACACCTGCGCGATGGCAACGGCATGGGCGATGTCCTCGGAGTTGAAGTGTATCGAACGCACTTAAAGATGCTTGTCGCCACACGACCGGGCGAGATCTCGGTGACGCGAGCGCGAGATCAGTAAAGAACGGGGCTCAGCCCGCGAACGCGCAATACGCTGGCCTTGGTGGCATGATGGCTAGGGATGAAGAAAGCCAGGGCGTTCTGGAAAGGCGTAGTGGCCAGCGACCGACCAGACGTCAACCACGTAGCGGCGCGCATCGGCATTCTTGTCACGATCAGCCGTTTCACGTGCAGTGCCGCGCGCAGATTGACGTCGAGCAGCGCGTGGATTTCGTCAGACGCAAGGTCTAGGATGTTGCTACGCTGCGACTGACCGGCCTTGTTGACGAGAACGTCGAATGTGGTCGTACGCGCTAGCGCTCCAGGACGTCGAGATCGTTAATCTCGCGCCGACAGCCTCCGCATCCGGCTTGGCCGACAGCCTGGCCAGCGGCCGAACCTCGCGCTAGCGAGTAAATTAGAAGCCCTGAGGGCGGAAGCGGCGCCGAACCGTCGCAGCCCTGACTAACTCTACGCCGCCGGGAGAGCGAAGGAGAATATTGCCCCTCCCTCTGGTGCGTTGACAACAGTCAGTTCGGCACCATGTTCGCGCACGATTCCGTAGCTGATCCAAAGGCCGAGCCCGGTGCCCTCTCCAACGCGCTTGGTCGTAAAGAACGGCTCAAATATGCGACCTATGTTGTGCTGTTCGATCCCGGGCCCGTTATCGGACAAACGAATCAGGATCTCGTTCTGATTGCGGCGAGCCGATATCTTTAGCCGTGGCTCCTGAGTGCCGCGCGTCGCGTCAATTGCGTTTTCGACGAGATTTACGATAACCTGGTGGAGCTGCCCTTCATTCCCGCAAGTCCAAAGATCCGCCTCGATGTCCATGTGAATGTCGAGGCGAACCTGCTTCGTGCGGACTGCCCAGAGCACGGCGGTGTTGATCAGAGGCTCGATGTTGACGCGATCAAACTCCCCGAGCTTGCTGAGGGAAAGCCGGCGTAAGTTTTTTACAATTTCGCTAATGCGCACGGCGCCTTCCATTGTCCCGTCCAGGAGCGGGCCGAGATCCTCTAGAATGGCGTCAATGCGGAGGCTTTTCTTCAAGGCTGCAGCTTCGGAGCTTATCGATGTGCCGTGGACGGCATCAAGGTAGGATGTCAGCGCCGTGCGATAGCGCATCAAGGTGTGCACGTTTCCATAGACGAAGCTGATGGGATTATTAAGTTCGTGAGCGACACCGGCCACCAGTCGGCCGAGACTTGCCATTTTCTCCTGTTCTACCAATTGACGCTGCACTCGCTGTAGCTCCTGATGAGCCGTGTGCAATGCTTCATAGGCTCGGCGAAGCTCGCCGATAGGCCTTCCAGTCAGAACCACGCCAATGAAGCGGCCCCGATGGTCGTGTCGGGGCGAGCTGTTGATTGCGAACAGGTCTGAGCTGCCGCCTTCGGTCAAGAAACGGAGTTCGCCATCCACAACCTCGGACGGGCTCCGAGGCTTGAGGAGCGACATGAGCTTGGCGCCATCGGCAGCGTCAATGATGTCTGCCATCCTCCAGCCGACGATTTCGTCATTGGCGCGGTCAAGCGTGCGCTGTAAAGCGGAATTGACTTGCTGGATCTGGCCTTTCGCGTCGCAAACGATGAGGATATCAGAGACAGATTCGATGACGTTGGTGACAAATGCTTGAGCTTCCTCGAGCTCGGCATTCTTGTGTTCCAGATCGACCTCATAACGCAATAGGTCGGAATAAACCTCATCCATCTTGCGGATGACTTCGATCCAAGCGCCCTCACGCTCGTGGTCGAACTCGATAGCACCGCGATCGCTGATCAACTTGAGCAGCGAGTCGGATCCGTCAGGAGAATGCGTCGCCTTTGCCATTTTTTCTCAAATCATACCTGGACAGCTTGTTCCGCAGGCCTACCCGGGACAGGCCGAGCTCGCTGGCAACCCGGCTGATATTGCCCTCATACTTCTCCAGGGAGTTGATGATAACCGACTTCTCCAGATCCTCCACCCTGTCCTTCAGGCTCGCTGCGCCGTTCAGGTTCTGTATGACCCCCGTGGCGGTCCGCCTGCCGTTGCGCCGGCCGAGCAGCGTGGGAGCCTGCAATTCGTCCGAGTCAGCCAGCACGGCCATACGCTGGATCTCGTTCTGCAGTTCGCGCACGTTCCCTGGCCAAAGGTATTTGACGAAGCCCTCAAGAGCAGCGGAGGCAAAGCGCAGACCTGGCCGGTTGAAGGAAGTCTTGACTTGAGACAGTACTCCTTCTGCGATCAAGGGTATATCCATCGGCCGCTCCCAAAGCGCCGGCATGTGAACCGGGAACGCCGCCAGCCGGTAATAGAGATCACGGCGGAAGCGGCCCGCCTCCACCTCGGCCTCAAGATCCCGATTGGTGGCTGCCACCACACGGACGTCGACTTTCCTTACACGTTGCGCGCCCAGCGGACGGATCTCGCTCTCCTGCAGCACGCGGAGCAGCTTCACCTGAAACGCCGGCGAGGTCTCTCCGATTTCATCAAGGAAGATGGTACCGCCATCGGCAACTTCGAACAGACCGATGCGATCCTGGTAGGCGCCTGTGAAAGCGCCCTTCTTACACCCGAACAACTCGCTTTCGAGGAGCTCGTCAGGCAGCGCCCCACAGTTCTCAACGACGAAAGCCTTACCGGCTCGGGCTGAGCCGTAGTGGATCGCGCGTGCCAGCAGCTCTTTGCCGGTTCCGGATTCGCCCGTGATCAGCACGGAGATGTCGTATTCGGCCGCCCGCCGGCCGAGTTCAATGACCGCATGCATCGGGCTGTCCGGGGCGTGCACAATTCGGTTGAAGTCATAGAGATGCTTAGCTGCGCCGCGCTTGACCGAAACGACCCTCTTGATGTGCTCGGGCGTTGCTTTGACGTCGACCCCTGCGGTCTCTGTCTCCTTCTGAAGCCGATAGAGCTGGACCGCCTCCTTGACAATGTCGATCAGCCGGTCCGGCTGCCAGGGCTTCGTGATGTATTGATAGATGCCCGCCTCATTGAGCCCTGCGATGATGTCGTCCGATTCCGAATAGCCGGAGATGATCATGCGAACCGGATCGGGCCAGAGCTCGCGCACCCGCTTGAGGAAACTGACGCCGGATTCGTGCGGCATGCGCTGATCGCAGATGATGGCGTGGACGATCTCCCCTTCGAGCAGCTTTTCAGCGTCTGCTGCGCTGCCGGCGCAGAGTACCTCAAAATCCTCGTTGAGGACGCGGCGTAGCGCCTCCTGTGACCTGACCTCGTCGTCGACTACCAAAATAGTACCCTGGAAGCTCATATGCGCACCGCCATGCGGGTAGATTTGTCGAGCGCGCGAGGCGACCTATGGGGTGCGATTGTGAGTGGCGTGCGCGACTTCGGCACCTTGTGAATGAAGTTGTAGCGGGCGACGTGGTAACTCGGATCGAATCCGTAGAAATTAAGCCGCATCCGCCGCAGCTCCTCGTCGCGATAGGCCTGCAAGGGCTTGTGGGCTTCGTCCGCTGCGCGACGTCGCTGCTTGTCAGCAAGACGCGTCGCAAAGCGTTCATCCGCCGCCATGCTCGCGGCAAGGCTCATGAGGCGGCCCTCCGCCAGCTCCCCGCCCGACAGAGCACGATCGATGATGCCAAGGCGCCCCGCCTCTGCCACGCCCATCGGCAGGCGGCATTGCGTGATCCGGGTGGCGTTCGCTGCACCCGCGCGGCGCGGCAGCAGATAAGTCCAGTATTCCGAGCCGAAGAGATTGCCTATGTCCTTATAATGTGGATTCAGGACGACCTGATCGCTCGCCCAGACCTCGTCGGCAGCGAGACTTAAAAATACCCCTCCCGCCCCGGCGTTGCCGCGAATGACGGAAACGACGAGCCGATCGGTGGTCTCGATGACAGTGTGCGCAAGATCGTCGATCGCATTGATGTTGCGCCAAGACTCGTCCGCAGCGCTGTCAGCCGCCTCGATCTCGGCGAGGTGAATGCCGTTGGACCAGTAATCACGTCCACCGGTCAGGAGAAGCACCTTGGTTGGGCGGGCCAGCGCAGCTCGGTAGGCGTTCAACAACGCTTCGCAGTCAGAGGTCGCCATGGCGCCATTGTAAAAGGAAAACTGCAACTCGCCGACCTCGCCCTGCTCGCGATATCGTATGGGCGCATAGCCGCAATCGGGTCGGTACGGCAGGCGCATCGCCTGCTCCGCAAAGACCTTTGCTGCGGATCGTTTCAGGCTTTTCGGTACAAGCTGCCGCACATGGCCGATCCAGACGGCACCATCGACCGTGGCCCGGGCCAAGGCTCCATCGCAATGCGCCACAATGGTTCCGGGCACACCGGAGATGCCGCGCGCCTCGTGGGCGTCGAACAGCCTGACATCTTTGAAGAACAAGCTGTCGACCAAGCCCGGCATTCCGTCTGCACTGTGGATCTTGCGCAGGACGGTCTCGCTCGTGTCGTGCTGCCAATCGATCATCCGGTCGGCCTGCCGGCAGGGCCCGCGCACCCGAATGCGGGGATCATCGGCAGGCATCGGCGACGGTGTCGGCTGTCCGGCTTCGATTGCTGCAATGGCTTCGAGCACCGCCGCGACCGCGCACGTCGTGACCTCGTTGCGGTAGATGCTGGATTTAGCCGCGCACCGCATCGGGAAGGTTCTGAAAGCCCAGATCGGACCAGCGTCGAACCCGCCGTCGGCCTGAAGCACAGTCACGCCCCAATTGGAAACACCTTCCAGAATCGCCCAGTCGAGCGCCGCCGGACCGCGGTCGCCGGGCGGACCGGGATGGACGATCAGGCAGCGCACGCTACGCCAGACATCTTCGGGGATTGCGCGCTTGAGGAACGGCGCGATCACCAGATCTGGCTGATACAGCGCCACGCTTTCGCGCGTAACGTCGGGGTGGATATCCAGCTCGACCGAGACCTCGTGGCCGCCCTCCCTGAGCTCGACGTGGAGCCGTTGCGTCAGGCTGTTGAAGGAGTGCGTGAGAAGCAGGATGCGCATGACCGGCCTCAGCAGATCCTCGGCAGTTGTTCGCCCGACAGCCAGTCGACGATCCGGCCACCGCCAAAGCTCGTCGCCATCTGCACGAAATGGTGATCGTCGGCCACGGCCTCGCCGATGTCGGCCGCATCACAGCCGAGCGGATGCGCGCGCATCGTCGCGAGCACGGCAGCGGCCGCCTCCGGGGCCACAATTGCAACCAGCTTGCCTTCGTTGGCCACATAGAGCGGGTCGAGGCCCAGCAGTTCGCAGGCCGCGGCCACGCCCGGCTTCACTGGGATCGCCTCCTCCTGCACACGGAAGCCGAGGCCAGACTGCTGGGCGATCTCGTTGAGCGCGGCGGCTAGCCCGCCGCGGGTCGGATCGCGCATCAGGCGGATGCCCTCTCCGCCTGCGGTGACCATCTTTGCCACGAGATCATGCAGCGAGGCTGAGTCCGAGACGATCTCGGTCTCGAAGGCGAGGTTCTGCCGCTTCGACATGATAGCGACGCCGTGGTCCCCGAGCGTGCCGGAGATCAGGACGCGATCGCCGACGCGAGCCTTCTCGGCGGATAGATCGAGGCCATCGGGTACGACGCCGACGCCGGCGGTCGAGATGAAGAGGCCGTCGGCCTTGCCGCGCTCGACCACCTTGGTATCGCCCGTGATGATATGGACGCCGGCCGCGCGCGCCGCCTCGCCCATAGATTCCGCGATCATCTTCAGGTCGGAGAAGCGAAAGCCCTCCTCGATGATGAAGCTCGCCGAGAGGTAGAGCGGCCGCGCGCCGGCCATGGCGATGTCGTTGACCGTGCCGTGCACGGCGAGCGAGCCGATATTGCCGCCCGGGAAGAATAGCGGCGAGACCACGTAACCGTCGGTCGTCATGACCATGCGTCCGGCTGCGACATCGAAGGCCGACTGGTCATTGCCGCGCGCCAGCCATTCGTTGCCGAAGGCCGAGTGGAAAAGACCCGAGATCAGCTGTGCCATCGCGCGGCCGCCAGAGCCGTGGGACAGGTCTACGCAGCCGTTCTTGATGTCGAGCTTGCGTTGATGGGCCTTCATGATGCCCGCCTCTGCTGATGGTCGCGGAAGCGGCCATAGGTCCAGTGCGCAGCGCAGGCGCCCTCGGACGAGACCATGCAAGACCCTATCGGCGTTTCCGGCGTGCAGACCGTGCCGAACAGCTTGCAATCGACCGGTTTCTTCACGCCGCGCAGGATGGCGCCGCATTCACAGGCCGGATTGTCGGCAACGCGGAGCTCCTTCATGTCGAAGCGCGCTTCGGCATCGTATTTCGCGAAAGCGCGCTTCAGCTTCAGGCCGCTATAGGGTACCTGCCCGAGCCCGCGCCATTCGAACTGGTCGCGCAGCTCGAAAATGTCGGAGACCTCCTCCTTGGCGCGCAGATTGCCGTCACGCTTTACAGCGCGGCTGTACTGGTTCTCGACCTCGTGCCGGTTCTCATTGACCTGCCGCACCAGCATCAGGATCGCCTGCATCATGTCGAGAGGCTCGAAGCCCGAGATCACGACCGGCTTGCCGAATTCTTCCGCGAAGAACTCGTAAGGAGCCGTCCCGATAATAGTCGAGACATGCGCAGGTCCGACAAAGCCGTCGATCTCGACCCGGCCGATGTTGCGAATATCCGGGCTCTCCAAGATGTTCTGCATCGCCGGCGGCGTCAGCACGTGGTTGCAGAAGACGCTGAAATTGGCGAGCTGCTTCTTTTCGGCCAAACGGATCATGACCGCAGTGGGCGGCGTCGTCGTTTCGAAGCCGATGGCGAAGAATACGATCTGGCGCTGCGGATTCTCCTCGGCGATCCTGAGCGCATCGATGGTGGAATAGACCATGCGGATGTCGGCGCCTTTCGCCTTTGCCTTCAGCAACGAGGCGCCTTGCGAGCCCGGCACGCGCATCAGATCGCCATAGACGCAGAAGATGATTTCGGGCCGTTCGGCCAGTCGGATCGCCATGTCGATGCGCCCCGCCGGCAGTACGCAAACCGGGCAACCCGGACCGTGGATCATCCGCACGTTTTTAGGCAGCATGTCCTCCAGGCCATAACGCGAGATCGCATGCGTGTGGCCGCCGCAGAATTCCATGAAGCGATAGGGGCGCTGCGGATCTGCTTCGGACTGGATCGCGTTCGCAAGCCCGAGCGCGATCTCCTTGTCGCGGAACTCGTCGGCATACTTCATGGCATGGCTCCCAGGGCCTCGGCGCTAAGCTCGTGCAGCAATTCCAGCGTCCGTTGCGCCTCTTCCGGATCGATTTTGGTAAGCGCGTAGCCGACATGGATGATCACGTAGTCGCCGATGGCGAGATCCTCGATGAGCGCGACGGAGATCTCCTTGCTGACGCCGTCGATGGACACAATGGCCATGTCGTCAGGCAGGAGCTTTGTCACCTCGGCGGGTATGGCAAGACACATCAGGCGGTTCCTTCTAAGCCTTGGTGTTCGAGAAGTTGCAGCCCCGCGATCCAGGCCTGACCCAGGCTTAGGCCGCCATCATTCGGCGGCAGTTGGCGCGGCAAGAGCGGGGTGAGCCCGGCAGCGATGCAACCGCGCGAAATCCCGGTGCTGAGGCGGGCGTTCAGGAAGCAGCCGCCGCTCAAGGCGACGGTCTCAAGTCCGGTCTCACGAGCCGCTTGGGAGATCCAATCGACGCAAGCGGCAGCGAAGGTGCCGTGAAACAGCCCGGCCCCGTCGGTGGGATCCGGCGCATCGACCACCAGACGGTCGAGCAATGGGAGCAGCGACAGCACGCCATTCTCGATCACCCAGCCGCCGGACACAACGCGCGGCTCGCGGACCCGCGCCTCTAGCTTCATGGCAGCCTCGCCTTCGTAGGTTTGTACGGTGCAGACCCCGAGCAGCCCTGCGGCCGCATCGAACAGCCGGCCGGCGCTGGTCGTCGTGGGCATACCGGGTTGTTCGAGCAGAGCCGATAGGCGCGCGGCCTGCGGCTGTGCCGCAAAGCGAGACGCAATCGCATCGCCGCGCCGAAGCGCGTGCAGCACGCTGGCGGCCATCCGCCACGGCTCGCGCGCGACCCGATCGCCGCCCGGCATCTTCAGCGGCGCCAGATGCCCGAGCCGCCGGAACCGCGCGCCTTCACAGGCAAGCAGTTCGCCCCCCCAATTGCCGCCGTCGCTGCCGTAGCCGAACCCGTCAAGCACTAAGGCAAGCACCGGACCTGCGATGCCATGCTCCGCCATCACCGAGGCCGCATGGGCGTGATGGTGCTGGACCGCGATCAGCCTGGTCCCGCGTGCCTCGGCGAAACGGGTCGATGCCATGTTCGGATGCAAGTCGTGGATCAGGGCGACAGGCTCGACGTCGAGGGTAGACAGCAGATGGTCCACAGTTTCCTCGAAGAATCGGATGCCTTCTGCGGTGTCGAGGTCGCCGATGTGCTGGGAGACAAAGGCCTCGTTGCCGCGCGTCACCGCCACCGTCGACTTCAGCGCTCCGCCGACGGCAAGCAGGGGCGCCACCGAGCGCGCAAGCCGGACAGGCTCCGGGACATAGCCTCGCGCACGCCGAATGAACTGGGGCCGTCCGGCGACCACCGCAGCCAAGGAATCATCGGCGCGGGTGACGATGTCGCGGTCATGCGTGACGATGAGATCGGCGATGCCGGCAAGTCGTTGCTCCGCTTCGCGATTATCGATCAGCAGCGGCTCGCCGCTGAGATTGGCGCTGGTCGCGACAATCGCCCAGCTCTCGCCGACCGGCGCATGCGCCGCATTCAGCGCATCGAAAATCAGGTGGTGAAGCGGTGCGACCGGCAGCATGATGCCGATGCGCGCCAGCTCCGGCGCGATTGACTGCACAAGGCGCCCGCGCGACGTCAGCAACACGATCGGCCGCGGCCGTGACTCGAGCAGCGCAAGTTCGACAGCGTCGGCCTCGGCGAACTCGGCGACTGCCTCCAGCGTACCGACCATGACGGCGAAGGGCTTCTGATCGCGCTGCTTGCGCAGGCGCAGTTGCCGCACGGCCGCATCATTGTGAGCATCGCAGATGAGCTGATAACCGCCGAGGCCCTTGATCGCGACAATCTTGCCGCCCGCGACGGCGGCGGCGATCTCGGCGATGCCATGGCTGAGCCGCGGCCCGCATCGCGGGCACGCAATCGCCTCGGTATGGAAGCGGCGACTGCCGGGGTCAGCATAATCAGCGGCACAGGCTGCGCACATCGCAAAGCGCTTCATTGCGGTGGCCGGACGATCATAGGGCAGCCGCTCGGCGATGGTGTAGCGCGGACCGCAATGCGTGCAGTTGATGAAGGGATAGCGGTGGAATCGGCTTGCCGGATCGAACAGCTCGCTCAGGCATTCCCGGCAAGTCGCGGCGTCCGCGACGATGCGCGTCGACACCCTACCCTGCTCGCTGGTGCGAATCGAGAACTCCTCGGTGGCGGCGGCGCCGATCGGCTGAACCGAGATCTCGTCGATCCTGGCAAGCGGCGGCTTTTCCAGTGGCAGCGCGGCGACGAAATCGGACGCCCGCTCGCCTTCGACTTCGATAAGAACGCCGTTCGGATCGTTGGCGACGAAGCCGCCGAGGCGATAGCGGGTGGCGAGACCATAGACGTAGGGACGAAAGCCGACGCCCTGCACGGCGCCACGCACATGCAGGCGCAGCCGCTGTCCGTCCCGCGCTGTGGCCTTGTCGCTCATCCTCACTCCGCTGCCGTCATCTCGGCCGGCTTCGCCTTCGAAGCCCGCTTGCGGAGCCAGGCATAGAAGGCCAGGAAGCCTTCGCCGGTGCGCGCCGACACCGTCAGCACCTCGATCCTGGGATTGACCCGCCGCGCATATTCGATGGTCCTGGCGAGGTCGAAATCGAGCACGGGCGCAAGATCGATCTTGTTGATCAGCATAAGCGCGGAGGCAGCGAACATGTCCGGATATTTCAGCGGCTTGTCCTCGCCTTCGGTGGTCGAGAACACCACGATCTTGCAGGCTTCACCGAGGTCGAATGCCGCCGGACAGACGAGATTACCGACATTCTCGATGAACACGACCCCACCGTTCAGCCAGGGCAGCCGGTCATAGGCTTCACCGACCATGGCCGCGTCGAGATGGCAGCCCTTTCCGGTGTTGACCTGGATCGCCGGCACGCCGGTTGCGCGGATGCGCTCGGCATCGTTGGAGGTTTGCTGGTCACCCTCGATCACGCCGATCGGGAAACTGTCCTTCAGCTCACTGACGGTGCGGACTAGCAGCGAGGTTTTGCCGGCTCCGGGGCTCGAAACCAAGTTGAAGGCGAGCACGCCGTCGGCACGGAAGCGAGCGCGGTTGTCGGCGGCGAGTCTGTCGTTCTTGCCGAGAATATCGCGTTCGATCTGGATGATGCGATCGCTGCTCATGCCCGCGATCTGTTGGCCGGCGGCGTCTGCACTGCAGTCGAGCAGGCCCGTATCGCCAGGCCCATGATCGTGGCTTCCGTCGTGATGGTGGTGGTGATGGTGACCGGGGCCATGGTGGTGATGATGACCTCCATGAGCGTGCTCGTGATCCTGATTATGATCATGCGTATGTTCGTTGGACGCTTTGCCGTCGCTGCAGCCGCAGACCGTACACATCAGTCGACCTCCAGTTCCTTCACACGCATCTCTTCGCCGCCGGTGACCTGCAATTGATAGCTGCCGCAGGATGGACACGGCTCGTAGCGCTGCTTGATCTCGACGTTTTGCGAGCAGGCCATGCACCAGGCCGTGCCCGGCGTCGCGATGATCTCGAGTCTTGCGCCTTGCGCGATGGTCCGCGCCGCGACGGCCTCGAAGCAGAATTGCATTGCGTCCGGCGCGACATGGCTGAGCGCACCGATCTCTAAACACACCGCCTTCACTCGCAAGAACGAGCGCTTGCGCGCCTCTTCCTCGACGATCCCGATGATGCCCTCGCACAAGGCCATCTCATGCATGGCTGGCCTCGCGGAAGCTGACGCTGAATCCGACGCAGGGGTCGAACGCCCCGACAAGTGTCCGCACCGCGTCTTGGCCCTGCCGGCCGGCGGAGAGGAGCGCGCCCTTGAGGCTTCGCACCAGCGGTCCGCGTTCGTGAAAATTCCACTCGGTCGGAGCGATATATTCGAAGCCGACGATACGTCCTTCCTCATCGAGCTTAACCGCGTGATGGAGCCGGCCTCGGGCGCATTCCACTGCCGCTGCGCCCCGGCGCTCGCCGAGCCGATAGCTCGCAACGACGCCATTATCGGGAGCGTCCCGCCTGGCGTCCAGCCAACAGGTGAGCCGGGCGATCTCGTCGATGCGCGCTCTCACGCGCGCGGCGCCGCTAGCACTTAAGGACAAAATCTGTTCGCGCTGCGCCCGCCGCGCCCAGACGCCCGTTTCCGGAACCTTCCCGCAGAGTTCCGGCGCTTCGGAATAAGCCGTCCCTTCAGCCATGAGGCGCGTCACGATCTCAAGATCGTCAGCGGGGGTCAGAAAGAATTGGTCGGCCGCCGGCAATGACATCACCTCACGATCGCAGCGCGTCAGATAGGTGGAAAGTACGCTGCCTGGCGCCGGAGGCTGGTGTTCACCCGAAACTCCGAGCGCGCGGAGCGCAGCCTTGACGTGTGCAATGACATCGCGGCGCACGGTATCTGGCACGGTTTCAACCGCACCACTGAGAGTGGTGCTCGCCTGTATCATGCTTCGCACTGCGGGTGCGCTCTCCTGATCGAGTTCGAGGCCTGCGACGAACAGGCCGCGTATCAATTCAGTTAAGCGCTCGGCGACAACGGCCGTGAGACGATGCATCGCTATCGGCTTGATCGTCTCCAGCCCCTGCGCCGCCTCGATTGCTGAAAGGAAGGCCACTTGGTGGGCGACCGAGCATAAGGAGAACAGGCGCGGCAGCACAGGGATGAGCGCGCTTGCCGGCTTTCCGGCAAACAGCCTCGTCAGGGGAGGCCGGCTCCGTGGCCGGATAGCAACGTCCGAAATTGTGGTACCAGTGAGCCACACCATTATGTCAATTTCGTTTCGAAAGGGGCGACTCATCCCGGCCGCTCCGTCAAGGTACCGCGCAGGAAGCTCCGACGATCAATCGGGGTCGTCGGTGGTTCGCGCCGGCGGACCGCCTCCTCGCTGTCGGCCGGCAGCATCAGCTCGGCAAGAGCGGCGTCAGCCGTTGCTCGCGCCGATGCCATGTCCGCAAATTGGAACATTGGCGAGAACAGCGAGCAGCTAGCGATGCGGCCCATTTGCACCTCGCTGAGGGTAAATTCGATATCACCGGCTGGAAAGCGAATACGCACGGTCGCGCCCGACCTATCCCCAGCGGCGCTCGCCGGCATCACCACGTTCATGAACCAAGGAGTGACCATGATGCCGACAAACGTTCCCTCGAAGCGACGGAAACCAATGGCCTCAACATCGAGGGCCTCGTTGTAGATTGGCAAATCGCGCATCGCGCGCTCGCCGATCTGGCGATACATTCCTGCCAATAGCTCGCCCCATGTCACCGCGTCGGCGTCGCTGGGAGAGCTTGGCGCGCTGGCAGTCATGTTTCGATCGCCATGAACTTCGATTTCGGGGCGTCGCAGTTGGGGCATCGCCACTCCTCCGGCAGAAGTGAGAACGGTGTGCCGGGTGCGATCTGCGCCACCGCATCACCATCGGCCGGATCATAGACGGTCCAACAGATGCCGCATTCAAGCCGCGCAGCCTCAGTGACGTCTTGGCGCACGCCAAAGTTCTCAAAGGCGCTCATTTGAAATATGCCTCAATGATTTCTTGGAGCCGTTCGGCGGAATCCTCGAAATCTTCGTCTGCAGCAAGCGCAACCGTGGGTACCCCGCCAACTTCCAGCGTGTCGAGGATGATGGTGTCCATGGCGTTGAAAAACTGCACCGACCAGACATTGCGAATGCCAGTCGACAGCACCCGACAGGTGCCATAGCCGCGCGAGACAAGCTGGATCGGCCCGTTCCGAATAGTCTCCTGCAAAAAGCTCATATCCACCGGGCTCATCGGCAACAGAGTGAAATTGATGATCTGCGAGCGGATGCCAGGACGCCAGGCTAGCGCCCGCTCGCGGATCTCGGCGAGCACCGGTAGGACGTTCATGGCGCCTTCAGGGGCCTGTCCGATTTCGAAATCGGCGGCTGTCAGATCGGCTGCTGCGCGTCTGACGATCTCGGGAACAGCGCCTACTTCAATATATTCGGAAGCCGCGTCAGTTTCGATCCTGACACGCCAGATCCCTGCGAGCACCGATTCTTGAATCTGCGCCAGCGATCCGTCCGGCAGCGCTACGACGCCGCCGACCTCCCCCTCGCCGAGAACATCGGCGACGAGCTTGCTTTCGAGATCGTTGAGATTGCCGAGCCGGAACAGTTGCGAGGGTGCGTCCGCCCTTTGACCTGCAATGGCCTCCGCGATGTTGGAGAGCAGCGTGACGGCTTTGGGGCAGTTCTTAGCGAGCTCGACACTGTCTAATGTTGCGAGTCTTGCGAGTGCGCCGGCCGCCGTCAGGCTGCCACTTGAGGCATTGAGACTCTCTTCTCCGATAGGGAACACGCTGACGGGTTGCTCGGCGCCTTCCGGCGCATCCCAGAATCCGACCTTCATAGCTCGACACCTTTTGCGCGATGCTGGGGAACAATGGTAACGGCAATGGCTGCGCTTTGCCCGCGCGGGCGGTCGATCAGCTTAGTGATGCGGTCGACATAGACTGACCAATCCTGGATCTTGGCGATCAGCCCCAGCGTCTCGCCCTTGGCCACGAAGATAAGGGTCGGCTGCACTCGCACCCCGAAACGTTCGCCAAGCGCCTCTTCGGCATGGGGTGCAATGATCGCGGCGCGCAGGCGGCCTCCGAACGCCGTAACCAGCTCAGGCAGCACTACGGCGACATCAATGGCCTCCGGAAAACGGTTGGGATTACCCGCCGATAGCAGCACGGCGACAGCACCGGCTTGGTCGGCATGTTTAAGAAAATGATCGACGGTCGCGACATCGACCTCATTGAGGCCATGCCGACTGAGATCATGCCGTCCTACCTGGAATTCCATTTGACCTCCCAAAACAGACTTATCTTTCTGATCGGGATAGTGTTAGCAAGCTGCGTGCCAGGGACAGTCAGGATTTATGTAGTTGAATTCACTGATCTATTTTCAACGCCATCAAGCCGAGTGGATGCGAATGATAAGCTACTTTCCACTACAAACGAAAGCCTTCTTTCCAGACTAGAAACTTGTCTTCCGGCGAGCACCTCGGCCAGCGGCTGAGGTCAGCCGGCCAAGTCATTCTAGGATGACAACCCGCTTAATCAGTCAGGAGGTGCGCAGGCAATTGCGGTTCGCGGTCGATCAGATCGGCGAAGAAGCAGTCGAAATCGTTGCCGTCGAGCGCTGCACCGAGACCGTCGATGGCAGCCGCAATCAGGCACGCTTCTTCTTTCTCAAGTAGGCGGATCGCCGTGTCGATGTAGACCAGCACGTGGGCACCGGCCGGAGGATGCGAGAGCAGAAGCACGGAGACGCGGCGTTGCTCGCCGCGAAACTCGCACAAAGCCGAAATTCCATCGGTCTCGACGATAGTCATCGGCAGTCCAAGGCACATCCGTCTTCTCCGGCACGCTCCGGCGGTCAGGCCGGCCGCATCTCGTAACTCGCATGGTCGATGTCGTTGGCGAGCAGGCGCTCGGAGTCTGCCAACGGCGTATCGCGCAGCTTCACCTCGATGCCCCACTCGGCCAGAACTTTGCAGGCAAGCTCGATGGCCGGTGCGATCTGATCGCGTACGGACGCCGTCAATGGACCTCCCCAGTCTTCGAGATCGAGCGGTTGGCAGCCGATCAGGACGAGGTGCTTCGGGCAGCGGCCGAGCAGGTCGGCTGCGCTGATCACCTCCTGGAAGCCGGTTTGATGCAGACTCATCTTCTTCGCGCCGGTGAAGCGTGGCACCTCGTCGCCGCGCACGAGCTTCAGCTTGCCTGGCGGCAGACCATAATCGATGGCATCGAACACGAGCAAGCGATCAGCGTCCTCCAGATAGTTGACGAGATAGAGCCCCTGCGTTCCGCCATCGAGAATCGTGACATTATCAGGCACGGCGTAGCGGCGGTGGAAGTCCTCCACCGCGCGCACGCCAAAGCCTTCATCGGCCCACAGGATGTTGCCGATGCCGAGCACCAAGATGTGGTCGTCGTTTGGGGCGTTCAACATCGAGATCGTTCCAGTTTCAGTCACGGAATTGCCGTTCGCCCGAGATCATCGAGGAGATGATACTCTGGCGTGACATGATGTCCTCGCGGATCGCAGCGTAGATGTGTACCATCACGAACACGACCAGCGCCCACATGCCCAGATGATGCCAGGTGTGAACGTCCTGGCTGTTCGGCCAGATCGAGAACACCCAGCCGAACAGTTTGTGCTGCCAGCTATCGATGCCTTCTCCTTCCGAATAGAGCGCAAAGCCGGTCACGATCATGAAGGTCACGAACAACGTGAAGCCCGTGAACATCGCGGTCTGCGCCAGCGGGTTGTGCCCGACATACATCTTCGGCTGACGTTCCAGGAAGGCGTACCAGCGGATCTCGTGCCAGACTTCCTTCCAGAATTGCCGGCGATGCACCGGCAGATAGAAGATCTGCCGGGAATGGTGGTTGCCGGTGAAGGCCCACAGGATACGCGCGAGGAAGAACACCGCGAGCACCTGCCCCGCCGCGAAATGGGCGAAGCGCATATAGCCCATCACGAAGTTGGCCGACGCCTCCCCCTCGACCGCCGGCAGCGGCGTCCCGATCAGAAACCCGGTGACCATCAGGATGATGATCGAGAACGCGTTCACCCAATGGCAGATGCGCACCGGCGCTTCGTAGACATAGACGGTGGGCCGGCCCACCGCATGCTCGCCAGCAGCATCGGCCGCGATCGCCGTCAGGTCCGGCTCGCTTTCCACCGGGGGAGCAATTGCATCCATCATGGCCGCCTCCTACCTGACCTTGACCTTGGCGAGTTCCTGGCCGTCCGGGCTCATGACGTGCGTCGAACAGGCAAGGCACGGATCGAAGGAATGGATCGTGCGCAGGATCTCGAGCGGCTGCTCGGGATTAACCATCGGCGTGTTCATGAGCGAGGCTTCGAACGCGCCGATGTTGCCTTGCGGATCGCGCGGCGAGCCGTTCCAGGTCGTCGGTACCACGCACTGGTAGTTGTCGATCTTGGTTTCCTTGATCTTGATCCAGTGCGCGAGCGCGCCGCGCGGGGCCTCGGTGAAGCCAAAGCCCTTGGCTTCCTTCGGCCAGCTCTCCGGTTTCCACTTGTCGACATTCGCGGTCGAGCTGTCGCCGGCTTTGATATTGGCAACGAGCTTGTCCTGGAAATAGCGCATCTGGCGTCCGGCCCAAACAGATTCGAGCGCGCGCGCCGCGGTGCGGCCGAGCGTCGAGAACAGCGCCGACATTGGTAGATCGAGATCCTTCAGGAATTTGTCGACGGGATCCTTGAACTCCGCCTTGTTCTGCGCATAGCCGACGACCCAGCGCGCGAGCGGGCCGACCTCCATGGCATGTCCCTTCCAGCGCGGCGCCTTGATCCAAGAATATTTGCCGCCTTCGTCGAGCTGTTCGATCGCGGTCTTGGTACCCTTTGCATTGGGTCCGAGTTCGTAGTTCGGCTCCGTGATGCCATCCCAAGGATGAAGGCCCTTGGTTTCGTCGGGATACTTGTACCAGGAGTGGACCACGAACTCCTGGATCTCGTCGGGATTGGCGTGATCGACCGGAAGCACCTCGGAGAGATTGCCGTTGATGATGGCGCCTCGTGGCAGCTTCAGGTTCTTGGCTGAATAGTCGTTGGCATGTTCTGGCACGTCGCCATAGGCGAGCACGTTCTGACCCGAAATGCCTCCACCATAGAGCCAGTCCTTGTAGAACGAACCGATCGCGGCCACGTCAGGCAGGTAGACCATTTCGTTGAATTCCATGATGCGGTCGATGATCGAGGAGATCAGGTTCAACCGCTCCATGTTGATGGCACCGACAGCACCTGTCCCATCTACGTTGATCGGACAGGGCACGCCGCCGACGAGCCAGTTTGGATGCGGATTCTTGCCGCCGAAGATGGTGTGGATCTTGACGATCTCCTTCTGGAAATCGAGCGCCTCCAGATAATGCGCGACCGCCATCAGATTGGCCTCGGGCGGCAATCTGTAGGCTTTGCTGCCCCAATAGCCGTTCTTGAACGGACCGAGCTGTCCGGACTCGACGAACTTCTTGAGCCGGGTCTGCAGATCCTTGAAGTATCCCGGCGAGGACAGCGGCCAGCTCGAGATCGACTGGGCTAGCGTTGATGTCGCGCGCGGATCGGCCGAGAGTGCGGAGACGACGTCGACCCAATCGAGCGCATGCAGGTGATAGAAATGGACGACGTGGTCGTGCACCTGAAGTGCGAGCTGCATCAGGTTGCGAATCGAGTTTGCGTTTTCGGGGATGGTGATCCCAAGCGCGTTCTCGACCGCGCGCACCGAGGTCAGCGCGTGCGTGCCGGTGCAGACGCCGCAGATCCGCTCGGTAAATGCCCACGCATCGCGCGGGTCGCGGTTCTTCAGGATCACCTCGATCCCGCGCCACATCGTGCCGGTCGATACGGCATTGCGGATCACGTTGTCGGCGTCGACATTGACCTCGACCCGCATGTGTCCCTCGATGCGGGTCACGGGATCGACGACGATGCGTTTGCCGGAATTGTCGAGATTGAAGCCGTTGGGAGTCTGGATACCCATGATCGTTTCTACCCTAATGTGTCTTTTGATCAGCTGTTGTGGCCGGCGTCTTCGCGCTTGCTGGCAAGCCGCTTTACCGCAGTGACGGCGGCGTGCGCGGCCACCGCCGCACCCACGGCGCCCGCTGCCGCCATGCCGATCTGATCGGCGTTTTTCTCGATGCCGAACTGCTTGATGTTGGTGAGGCGATCGTAGAACGAGCCCTTGTCCCAAAAGCCGTCCTCTGAGCAGCCGATGCAGCCGTGTCCCGATTGGATGGGGAATGAGACCCCCCCGTTCCAGCGCACGGTTGAGCAGGCGTTATAGGTCGTTGGCCCCTTGCAGCCCATCTTGTAGAGGCAGTAGCCTTTGCGCGCCGCCTCATCGTCCCACTCCTCGACAAACTGGCCGGCGTCGAAATGCGGGCGCCGGTAACACTTGTCGTGGATGCGCTGCGAGTAGAACATCTTAGGCCGGCCCTGGCGGTCGAGCTCGGGCAGCTTGCCGAAGGTGGTGATGAAGGTGACGACGCCGGTCATCACTTCGGCGATCGGGGGGCATCCCGGCACCTTGATGATCGGCTTGTTGGTGATGACCTTGTCGATCGGTGTGGCCTGGGTCGGATTGGGCTTTGCCGCCTGTACGCAGCCCCAGGACGCGCAAGCGCCCCAAGCGATGATCGCCATCGCGTCCTCGGCCATCATCTTCAGCTTTTCGACGAATGGTTTGCCGCCGTCGATACAGAACATGCCGCCCTCGTTGAGCGGCGGATTACCTTCAACGGCCAGAATGTACTGACCTTTATGCTTGGCACGGGTCTCCTCGAGGATCGCTTCCGCCTGATGGCCCGCGGCCGCCATGATCGTGTCATCGTAGTCTAGCGAGATCATCGACAGCACCGCATCCTTCACCAGGGGATGCGCGGAGCGGATGAAGCTCTCGGAGCAGCAGGTGCATTCGAGACCGTGCATCCAGATCACGGGCACACGCGGCTTGGTCTCGAGCGCATTGGCGATGCGGCTCGCCGCCAGCGGGCCGAGGCCGAGGCTCGTCGCGGTCAGGCTGCAGAACTTGTGAAAGCTTCGACGCGTGATGCCTTGCCGCCTGATCACGCTGTAAAATGTTTCCGTCGCCGTGCCCATAAATCCTCCCGCCGTCAGCTTTGGCTTTCAATGACGCTTAGGGACAGCAAGAAGCAGGCCAACTGCGTGGCGCAAAATGAAATTAGAGGAATGTCAAAAGGTTGCGAGATCTGAATTGTGCAAGACGCGAAGATCGAGCGGCACTGCACGAAAGAAGCGGAAACAATTCGATTTGCAGGCGGTAACGAGGTTTACGCCGCCGAGCCCGTTTCAATGCGCAGTGCACACCATGCAAGGATCGAACGAGCGCACGACATGCTGAACCGCAACGGAACGTGCGCCAGCCTCGCCCACATCGGTGCCGACCAGCGCCTGTTCCAGAGGGCCTGCCACGCCGAGGGAATCGCGCGGTGAAAAATTCCAGGTGGTCGGCGCGATGATCTGGTAGCGCTCGATCTTTCCACCGCGCACCGCCACCCAATGCCCGAGGCTGCCGCGCGCGGCCTCGACGAGACCGACATATGCCCCGTCGGGCATCTCCTGCGAGGGAGCACAGAACGGTTCCGAAAGTCGTAGCGCGCGGGTCCACTGCTCCATCGCAAGTGCGATGCGCGCAGTCTCGATCAGCCGGGCGATCACACGGTTGCGGACATTGGTGCCGCTTGGGGCGACGAGATCGGCTATCAGCGCTTGCCCGGCCACGGTCTGGCGCGCAATCGCCCCGACCTCGACCGGCTGGCCCGAAAGCCGCGGCGCCTTGCACCAGCTATAGGCGCCTGCCTTGTCGGGATCAGGTACGGTGTTGCTGTGCGCAGGATCGGAGGAGCAATCCCGCATCCATGCATGGGAAACGTCCTCGCTGATCTGACTCAGCGGCAACGGCTCCACAACCATGTCTGGACCAACAATGCCGCGCGGGAACAGTCCGCAATCGGCGCCTTGATAGGCGCCATAGCTCATCAACACGCCCGGTCCCTTGCCGAGCTCACTGAGCGCGAGGCTGTCGGCAAGCCTGAGGAAATGAGCGAAATCACCGCTGCGCCCCGCGCGCCAGCGGTCGAGCTCGTCTGCGGTCGAGAGCGACAGCATGTTCTCTAGAGTATCGGCGAACACTGTACGTTCAAGGAACGTGCGAAATGAGGTCACGATCGACAACAGCCGTACGCGCTCGCCGAGTTCGATCGCGCGCGTCGCGCCGCCCGGCTGGAAGGCAAGGCTGTGTGGCCATTTGCCAGCAATGATTCCCATAGTCTCGAGCAGCCGCGCCCGCGCCGGCAGCGCATCGCGCGCCGCACTGCCGCGGGTGGCCGCAAAGCGCTCGCGAGTCTCCTGGTACCAATCCTGCGAAGCGTAGGCTTCACGGGCGAAGTCAGGCATGAAGAAGATGTAGAAATGCGTAAGATGATCGGCGGCATTCTCTGCCGCGTGCGCGATATTAGTGGCGAGCAGACCGTTCGGCGCCGCCTCGGTTCCCATCGCATGGCGAAGCGCGGCAGCGGCGGCGACCGACTGCGAGACCGAGCAGATGCCGCAGATGCGCGGCGCCAACACCAGCGCATCAAGCGGTGGCCGCCCCTCCAGAATTTGCTCGAACCCGCGATAGAGCGGCGCCGTCACTTCGGCGCGCTGGACCCGGCCGCTTTCGACGTCGAGGCGGACTTCGAGATCGCCCTCGACGCGGTTGAACGGGCCGATCGTAATCCTCGTCATGGCGTGCGCTTGGCCGTGGTGCGGCCGGGCGGCACCACCACATGATCAGCGGTCGCATTCAGCCTCACGCGCCGCGGAGTCGCCGATTTCGACAACGCCGCGAGCGCGACGAACCAGGCTTTTGGCATGTCGGTCGGCAAGCCGACTGGGATGCCGGCAAGCTTGGCGGTCTCCAGGAAATTCTGCGCGTCTTCGAAGCCAGGTGACGTGCAGGCGATGCAGGCATAACCGCCCTTCGTGCAGGAACCGCCGCCGTTCCAGGAGCGCTGGTTGCAATCGCCGACAGCCTGAGTCGCCTTGCAGCCGAGATGCTCCATGAGGCAGCCGCGCTCGGACATGGTTTCGGCGCTGGCCTTGAACTCATAGAACTCGTTGCGGGAGCAGCCGTGATGAGCAAGATGGTTGGCAACGAATTTCGGTCGGCCATAGGTGTCGAGGTCAGTCGCTGACAAGTCCTTGGACGTCAGTGCCAAAATGGTTTCCATCATCCAGCCCGGATGCGGCGCACAGCCAGCCACATTGATCACCGGCAAGCCGAGCCGGGAGCGGAAGCCTGCGCCGAGCGCGCCGCCAGCATCGGCGCCCTCGAATTGCAGCCCGACCGCGTCGGTTGGATTGGCGCCGGCGGCTGGCACCCCGCCATAGGCGGCACAGCTTCCGACCGCAACGACATAGTCCGCCCGCGGCGCGAGATCTAGCATCCAGTGGTAGATCGAGCGGCCCGTGCCCGCGAGCATGTTGAAGCGGCCGCTATCGTTCGGGCCGCGGGCAACGGAGCCTTCGAGGAGCAGTAGGTCGAGCGGCACCCTGCCCTCGCGCACGGAGTTGAGCACCTCGGCCGCTTCCTCGCCTGTCTCCTCGCTGACCGAGGGATGCCACAGCAGGTTGATGCCGAACTGCCTCAGTTCGTCGAACCAGCCGGAAGAGCCGCTTTCGAGGATCGACATGGTGCAACCGCCGCAGCTCGCGCCTTGCAGCCAGAGCAGGTTGGTCATTCCGTTCGATTGGCTCATCACTTGCCCTCCAGCTCCACCAGCTTCGGCCGACCCGGCTCGAATGGCAAGCCCTCGGCGCGAAGGAACTCAGTCATGATCGCCCGGCGCGCCTTCATGTTTAAGGTGCCTCTGGCGGATCCGGTGCGTGATGATCCAAATTAGACCGACGGCAAATGGTACGAACAATGCTGTCGCGAGTGACGGCTCGACATGCAAGCCGCCGTCATGTGCGCCCTTAGCGAGGTAGCCGAACAGGCTGACGACGTAATAGCCGATCGCCGCCACGGAGAGGCCTTCGACGGTGCTCTGCAGGCGCAATTGCAGCTTGGTGCGCTCGTTCATTGAGCGCAGCAGGTCACGATTCTGCTCCTCCAGTTCCACGTCCACCCGCGTGCGCAGGAGATCGGCGGCGCGCGCTAGCTTGATCGATAAGTTGGCCTGGCGGTCCTCCATCGCGGCGCAGGTGCGCATCGCCGGCGCCATCCGCCGGGCAAGGAAGGACGACCAGGTCGGTCGCCCTCCGATCTCGCTTCCTTCGATCACGCCAAGGCGGGCCTGCACGATGTCGTAATAAGCCCGGCTCGCGCCGAAGCGGAACAGGCTACCCGCTGCGCCGCGCTCCAATGAGGCGGCCAATGCGGTCAGCTCCGTGAGGAGGTGATTGTTGAGCTTGAGGTCCTCGGCGCCCTGCATCTCCTGGAGCACTTCGACCAGCCGCCGCCCAATGTGATCGACCGAGGGCGCGAGCTCGAGCGCGGCCGGCAGGCCGAGCAGCGCCAGCGTGCGATAGGTCTCGATCTCCAGCACGCGCTGCACAAGAGCGCCAAGCCGGCCCGGCGACAGGCCGTCGTTGCAGATGAGAATGCGGACAAAGCCCTGCGCATCCGCACGAAAGTCGGAAGCGACGACCGCAGGGCCGCTGCGGACTGTCGCCATTGCGAGGCTGCTCTTATCAAACAGCTCCTCAGCGCGCGCGACGGCCGCTTCGGTCTGCTCCACCTCGAGCCTCACCGCCACAAGCAGCTGTCCCGTTTGCGGCAGTGCCCGGATCAATGCGGTAAGTTCGTCACCGATGGGAGCGAACGCCAGCGCGGATGCCTCATTACTCCAGATCCAGGTGAAAGTCGTGAATTCGGAATGCTGTTCCCAGCGTAGCGAAACTGCTCCGATTGACACCTGGTGGTGCTTAGCCGACACCTCGGGTGCCGCCAAGCCCTGCGCGGTGCAAAAGCCTACAAAGGCCTGCCGGTCGGCGGCCGCCGCTTCTCCCTGGCCCAAAAAAGCAAATCGCAGCACTGCGAGAGGCGCGGAGAGCCGCGTGAACGGACGCGCATGCACCTCACCCAACACTGCACCGCGTTGCGGGTGCAACGCGAATCCGGCCAGATCCAGACCATGCTCCATCGACGATCCCTAGGATACCGGTTTGCCCACGCGAGGGTGCCGGCTTGTCCGTTGACTAGCGCAGGTCTCTGGCACTTGCGCAATGGTAGTCGCAGGCGTCTCGCATTGCGAGCCAGACTACGCCGCGACGACGTTGGCCATGAAACGGTCAAGCTCCGCGCGCAGGCGGTGGCTCGCCTCGGTTAGTCCGCGCGCTGATTGCAGCACGGCGGAAGCCGCCGAGCCGGTCTCGCTTGCTTCGCGATTGACCTGCTCGAGATTGGATGACACCTGCGCGGTGCCAGAGGCCGCCTGCTGCGCGCTCTGTGCGATCGCCTGTGTCGTCGCGGTCTGCTGGTCGACGGCGGACGCGATCGAACCCGAGATGGCGGAGATATCGCCAATGATGCCGGCGATCGACTTGATCGCGGCAATCGAATCTCCGGTCGCTTGCTGCATACCTTCGACGTGAGAGCCGATCTCCTCCGTCGCACGGGCGGTTTGGCTTGCAAGCGACTTCACCTCGGCTGCGACGACGGCAAAGCCGCGGCCCGCCTCTCCGGCGCGGGCTGCCTCAATGGTGGCATTGAGCGCGAGCAGATTGGTCTGCTCTGCGACCGCTGTAATCAGCTTCACGACATCACCAATCCGGTGCGAGGCTTGCGCGAGCGTCGCGATGCGGGCGTCCGTGCTCTTGGCCTGGGCTACCGCATTACCGGAGATCGCATTCGAGTTGCGGACCTGGGTGCGAATATCATTGATCGACAGCGACAGCTCCTCGGCCGCCGAGGCGACCAAACCAATGCTGCTCGACGATTCTCGCGCGGCGCCGACCACCGCGTTGGTCAGGCCCCCTGTCGCCTCCGCATTGCGTGACAGCGTTGATGCTGCTGCTTCGAGTTGCTGAGCAGAACCCGAAATGCCGTTGACGATGTCACCCACCGCGGCCTCAAAGCCGCCAGCGAATTTAGCGAGCTCAGCGCGCCGCAGCTCGGCCGCCGACCTGTTACGCTCTTCGATCTCCGCAGCTTCGCGTTCGGCGCGCTCAATGGCTTGCCGCTTGAAGCTCTCGACCGCGCCAGCCATCTTGCCGACCTCGTCGTGCCGACCGAGCCCCGGCAGCACGATCTCATAGCGGCCGTTTGCCAGCTCGATCATCGAGCTGCACATCGCGATGACAGGTTTTGCGATACCGCGTCCGATCGCAAAGGAGAGCACGAGGCCAATTGCAATCGAGGCGAGCGCAAGGGCAACCACTACCGATTGACCGTGGATGATTTGCACCGCGGTCTTTTTCTCGGCATCAGCCTGCTCCGCCAAAGCCACTCGCTTCAGAGAGGCGGCCGCCCCGGATAGTCCGTGACGCAGCTTCCACATGTCCGCCATCAAACGATCGATCTCTTGGCCTGCGGCCTCCACTCGGGCGAACCCATCTCGGTAAGACGCGACGAGCTCGTCGAGCGCCTGTCCGCCGACGTCCGGCGAGCGACGCTCTCGCACGATCGCACCTTTAAACCCTTCTATTCTCTGTAAGACGTCCCTCGCGAGGACTTCATCGTGGAGCTTCAATTCTGTCGTTACGAGGCGATCGATCGTATCGAAACGCTCAATGATATTTTCTGCTTGAGCGCCCGGCGCCTTCACCTGATCGAGCGCGGTCCGGATGACGTGCGCCTGTCCGCCCATCGTGGCTGCCGAGCGATCGATCCCGGCGCGCAGCGCCAACACTTTGTTGAAGGAATCGGTATAGGCGCGGTAGGCTTCGAACAGTTCCTTTATCGACTGCTGCCAGCTGAGAGTTGCAGTCTCGGTTTTGGCTGCCGTGATCGTTCGCTCGAGCAAGCGTCGCGCCTCTTCCGCGGCAGCTTCCGCCTCCTTTATGCCCGTCAGGGCGTAATAGCGCGCGTTGCTCTGGTATGCCGAGAGCGAGCTGTCGATTTCGCGCGCATAATCCGATTCCGACATGCTGATACGATAAACGTCGAAGCCGTCGAGGATCGCCTCATAGCCAAACCAGGCGCCCGCCATGGTGCCCGCCGACAGCAGCAGAACGATAGCAAATCCCATCATGATTTTCAGGCGAATTGACAGGTTGGCGATGACTGGCTCGCTTTTCGGCAAGCTCATGGCCGCTGCATTCATCCGGCCCTGTGTCTGGAAGACGCCTGCCCGGCGCGATGCGCCGCCGCGCCGAATGAAGCTCAAATCCATATCGCAAATACCCGGTTCGCTGGAGCTGGAAATGAGCAAACGATGTGCCGTCTCTCCTAATCATCGGTAAATTGCAGCGAGCTGCCGCGCAGCAAGTGTCGTGCGCCGGGTAAGGAAGCTCGCTGCTCATGCAGGGAAAAAGACCGCGAACCCACGTGGATGCAGCGGAAAATAGCAAAGAGGTTCAATAAAGATATGAAAGCAGGATTTCCACCTGCGGTTAAAGCGGGTTTCCAATTCTTCGTTGCGTAGGGCCGCTGAAGCGTGAAGAAAAAAATTGCAGGGCGGTGATTTCGCGCCGGCATGCGCGCGATATTCTCGATGGCATGCGCTGATTCGTTTGTTCGCTGCGTCGAATCACTCTCAATGCAGGAGCATGCGATGACGAAAATCTCGGAGATTCCGGGTACGCTGGACGCCGTCGGCGCCGTCGGCACGGATCGCCAATCAATCTATGTCTATGAGGCACCGGTACGGATCTGGCACTGGTTAAATGCGCTAACGATCTCTCTTCTGGCCGTTACCGGTTATCTAATCGCCTCGCCGCTTCCCTCGATGCCTGGTGAAGCTAGCAATTGGTACACGATGGGCTACATCCGATTTGTTCACTTCGCGTCGGGACAGGTGCTCGCCTTCGCGTTCCTTTATCGCGTCTACTGGGCGTTCGTCGGCAACCAGTATGCCCGCCAGTTGTTCGCGTTTCCGATCTACAACCGGATCTGGCGCTGGGGCCTTTTGTACGAGCTGCGATGGTACCTGTTCCTAGTGCGCTACCCGAAAAAATACGTCGGCCACAATCCTTTGGCCAATACTGCGATGTTCTTGTTCGTGATTGTGATGATCCTGATGATGCTGACCGGATTTGCACTTTACGCTGAGGGCGAAGGTCGCGACAGCTTATGGTATGCGCTGTTCGGCTGGTGGTTCTCGATCTTCCCAAACAGTCAAGACGTGCATACAGTGCACCATCTCGGCCTCTGGTTCATTGTGACTTTCGTCATCCTGCATGTATATGCTGCCGTGCGCGAGGACATCGTGTCGCGTCAGAGCATGCTATCGGCCATTATTACCGGCGAACGGACGTTTCGCGACTCGCGACCTGACTGATATCAGAATGTGCCCGCTAGGGTCACTCGGACGGTCAAGGGTTCGACCGGGTGAAGCACATAGTCCATCACACCAATGGCACAGACTGGCGCAGGGGCGGCATTGGCGGCACAGAGATTGTAAAGTTTGTCCGTCTTCAGCAGGGAGCCATAGGCATAGGTGATCTGGTTCGCCTTGCTGTTGAGGAGGTTGAGCAAATCGAGCTGGAGGCGCCAGCCCTTGTCGGTGCGGTAGCCGATCCGCGCGTTGAAGATGCCGGTAGGTTGCGATCGGAAGGCGTTGTCTTCCGTCAGCGGACTGGAGGCGAGATAGCGCCAACGCAGGGCGCCGAACCAGCCCGTCTTCGCGCCGAGCGAGATGCCGGCGGACGCCATCATGGTCGGTGCGTTAGGGATATAGTTGCCGGGCGCGTTGCCGATCTGCGCGGCGGGATAGCCGGCGAGTGAGGCATAAACCTCCGCCTGGTCGCTGTCGTAACCGCGAAAGCGCGCATGGGTCATCGCGAGATCGGCGTCGACGTCAATCCAAGACCGTGGGCGGTAATGGTTGGTCCATTCGAATCCATAGCGGCGGCTCGCGCGCGCCGTCGTGGTATCGCCGGCATCGCCTGAGAACAGGATCTCGGAATCCTGGTCGAGGACGAAGAGGCTGAGCGAGGTGTCGAGATCCGGGACGATCCTCGAACGCACGCCGACCTCCGCGCCCCTGGTGCGGACCAGCAGCGGCGAGCGCGGCAGCTTTGTCCCGGGATCGCTCGGATCTTCCGTCGTCGTCGCACCCCGCGCGTCGTTCGAGTGCATGCCATAGCCGGCGCCGAAAAAGAACTCGGTCTTGTTAAAGGGACCGACCACGATGCGAAGCTTGGGACTTCCGATCGTAGCGTTGGCATGGCCTGAGTTGTTCGCATCGAACAGCGACGTCACGTCGGCCGCGTAATAGTCCCCGCGCCAACCGACCGTGGTCCTCAGCCAGTCCGAAAAGTGCAACGTACTCTCGGCGTAAGCGCCGATGCTGCCTTCCCCGACCTTATCGCTGCGTACGTTGGACAGGAAACTGCGCCGGTGGGTGTCGGTGAGCGCGAGATCGATGGCGTCGTAACGGGACTGCAGGCCGAAGGTCGTCTGCATCGGCAGCCCAGCGAATGAGCCATCCATCGTCCGTGCGATGTTAGCGCCGGCCATTAGGCGGCCGTCGTGCTGGTGAAATTGGTCGCCGACAACGGGATTGGCCAGGAAATAAGTGAAGTTATTGTAGAGATCGAGCTCGCTCTTGACGACATAAGCGTTCGCCTTCCAGGCCCCGGAATTATCGCTCTGCGCCACGCGCGCCGACAGGGCAAAACGGTTTGCGTTGCCGCCGTCAGTCGGGTCTTCAGATCCAAACCGATCCATCAATCCGTCCGTCATGGCGCGCTGCGGCACCTGATCGGTCGAATTCCATCTGTTGGCGTAAGCCATGCCCGTGACCGACACGCCGTCGGTGGCCGTGCCCTGACTGTAGCGCAAGAGCCCATTGAGCTTGCGGAGGTTGTCCGGGTTGTCCCAGGGGCCGTTGTAGGTCCCAGCCTCGCCGGCGAGGAGCAATGTCCCATCGCCGAGCCTCGTCGAATCCATGCCGAGGAAGCGGCGATATCCAAAGCTGCCGGCGGTCATCTGCGCTAGCCCCTTCACCGTGCGGTCGATCAGGCCGATATGCACGGCGCCGGCCGAGGAGAAGTCGCCTTCATCGGCGAAGTAAGGCCCCTTCTTTACCTCCATGGCGGCGATCGCTTCAGGAATCAGCCAATTGAGGTCGGCATAGCCCTGGCCGTGGGCGTGAGTGCGCATGTTGGCAGGCACATCATCAACATAGATCGCGAGATCCGTGCCATGATCGAGATTATAGCCGCGCAAGAAGTACTGGTTCGCTTTGCCCTCGCCGGAATGCTGCGTCACAATGAGCCCCGGTACAGCTTCGAGCACTTCGCCCGGGCGCATCACGGGCCGCGCGTTGACGTCTTCGCCTGATACTGTGATCTGGCTTGCCATGCTCGACGCGGGAGCCAAGGCCGCGCTGCTCTTGGCCGATACCGCTGAGGCTTGCCCGCCCAGCTGGCTACTGGACCCTATGCCGAGCGCTCGATCCGAGCGTGGCGTTGGAGCTCTTCGCGGTCGCCGTGGGATCTCCTCACGAGTGACTATGACTGCAGGCAAGGTGTAGCTAGTCTGGATATTGTCTCCAGAGCTAGGTTCAGCGTCGATCATGAGGGCGCAGATGCTTAGTGCTGCAATGCTCGTCCAGCGGGCAAAGACGGCAGGCTTCGAGCGGCTCGACAGCATCGCTGCAGCCGCTAAGTCGCGCGTGATGTCGGCAAGGCGGTTCGAGTGGTCTTTCCCTTCCATGCAACGCGATACAGCAGGAGAGATGCTAGCCAGGCGAGAGCGAACAATGACATCACGCCGAAGCCTAAGATGGCTTGTGATCCCTTGAGGCGATCGACGAGGCTCGAAAGGGCACCCGTGAGCTCAAGCTGATCGCTGATCAGGCCAAGCGTTTCCACGCTGCCGATGAACAGCGCAATCGCGACTGAGGCACCTGTGATTGTCAGATTGTACCAAAGCTTTCGGGCCGGATCGACGAAAGCCCAGCGATAAGCGCTGGCCATAAATGCTGAATCCAAGGTATCAACCAGGGACATTCCGGCAGCGAAAAGTGCAGGAAAGACTATGGCCTGCCAGAGCGACAGGCCGCGCGCAGTCTCAGAGGCAGAGAGGGAGAGCAGGCCAATTTCGGTCGCCGTGTCGAAACTTAATCCGAACAGGAATCCGAGCGGATACATGTGCCAGCTTTGCGTCACAATTCGGAAGATCGGGCCGAGCAAATGCGAAAGAAGACCGCTTCCGGCTAGGGGCGCATCGAGTAATTGTGCACCGTAGACGCCGCTGGCCTGCGCTGCACGCATTGTGCGCCACAAGTTTGCGAAGATCGCAAAGTTGACGGCGGCCACGCCGAGCAGGAAGACGGCTGAAACCGAGGTTCCGAGAAGGCCGCCCAAGTTTTTGAGCAAACCCTCTCCGCCGAGGGTCATGACGCCGGCGGCAAGCAGGATCATTGAAGCGAGAACGATCGTGGAATGGCCGAGCGCAAAGTAGAGACCTGCAGTTTCGGAGGCGCGGCCGGCATGCATCAGCTTCCGCACGACATTGTCGATTGCCGCAATATGATCGGCATCCACGGCATGGCGCAGACCGAACACCCAAGCGAGCAGCGCGGTTGCCATTACCGACGGCTGACCGGCGAACAGCGCAACGGCCCAGCCCCAGGCTGCAATGTTGGTCAGCGTCAGCCCTGCCAGCAACAAGACAGTTCTCAACTTAAGGCCTTTCAAGAGGCCACTTCGTGACGTGACCTGCCCCATGCGGCGCCACTCCCCTGGTATGATCTTTTTGTCGAACTCTCATACCCTGAGCAATATTCAGGCCAAGTAAGACCATGGCGTAAAAGGGCGCCAAGCGATTGCACTTGCAAAAGAATCCCTGTCGATAGCGAGTTACGCCTTAAAATAGGCGATGCCGCTCGCAAACTAACTAACCATATTCGGCAAGGTACTTCCCATCCCTGAAGAAACGTATTCGTAGTTCAGCAAAGGCTCGCAAGGGCGCAACTGGCTTGGCCAATGGTCCGCCGTGCTTTGACCGGATTTTCTTCAGCTTTGAGGCTTGAGCGGGCCGCAGCAGAGACTGCTGACAGGTGAATGTGGCTCATCGGTGGTTGCAAAGTTCTCATTTGCCGGCCGCTTCCGCCTCACAGCAGAGTGACGCCAAAAGCAAATACATCGAGAGCTTTTGGGGGGAAGGCGTGTTTTACCAAGGCGAAATCGCGTTCGTGCCTATCGGGCAGCGCGGCCTGAGCGCGGATGGCCATCCCCAGAAGACACTCATCTGTTCGTTCGACAGCCCTCCGACGGTGCGGCAGTCGACGTCCAGCATGGGTAACCGGTCGACGCGCCGAGGCAAAAGCTCCGGGGCCACCTTGGCGGCTTAGGATTGCTCAAATGAAGAGGAGGAAGGCATGAAGTTCAGGACATTGTTGGGCGTGGCCGCTATCCTTGCGCTCACAGGTGTATCGGCTCCTGCCGCTGATAAGGATGCCGCCGACATTGCTGTCGAAGCAGCAAAGAAATATGCGGGCACGACGATCAGTATCGTCTGGGAGGCGGGCCTTCAATCGCTCGACCCGCTCAACTATTCGGGTCCGAAATGGGAGAAGCTCACTGGCATCAAGGTGAAGGTGGTCGAGGTGCCGACCGACCAGATGTTCACCAAGATCATGCAGGATTTCAAGTCGGGCGCCGGGGCCTATGACGCACTGAACGTCATTCCATCCTGGATGCCCGACCTGGCCCGGGCCGGAGCGCTCGAGCCCCTGGACAAATATGTCGACAAGTTCGGCTATCGCGACGAGTTGCAGGACATCGCCGCAGCCTATCGCGACAACCAGATGCAGTATGACGGCAAGATCTTCGGCTTCCCGGACGACGGCGATGTGATGCTGCTCTACTACCGCAAAGACATTTTCGAGGATCCGAAGATGAAGGAGGGGTTCAAGGCCAAGTTCGGCTACGAGCTCGCTCCGCCCAAGGATTGGAAGCAGCTTGACGACATCGGACAGTTCATCACTGACAAGATGGCGCCCAAGGTCTATGGCGCCGGCTTCTTCCGAACTGCGCCTTATCCGCAATACATGTTCCAGGAACGTTTCCGCATGGAGGGCGGCAAGTTCTTCAATGCCGATACGATGAAATCGACGGTGAACAGCGATGTCGGCCTGAAGGTCTTCAAGCAGATGTTGGCCGAGAACAAGTTCATGCCACCAGGCGTGGAGCAATGGAATTTCGTCGACAACTTGGCCGCGTTCCTCCAGGGCACCACCGCCATGACGATCTCCTGGCCCCCTTATGGGCGTTGGGCCGCCGGCTACGGCTCGGGCGAGGAAGCGCTGAAATGGGTACCCAAATCGCAAGTCGCCGGCAAGGTCGGGTATGCGCTCACGCCCCTCGGTCGCCCGGAGCTTGGCGTCGGTTTCGACCTGTCCGTCTCGGCCACGAGCAAGAACAAGGAGGCCGCTTATCTCTTCATCCAATGGCTGAACAGCAAGAAGACCAGCCTTGAGCGCGTGCAGCTCCCCTATACGCTCCGCGATCCCTTCCGCCTGTCGCACTACGCGAGCGAGAAATACCGTGCGCTCTGGCCTGATGCTCCTGCCTATCTCGACACGATCAAGACATCTGGCGAGAAGGGCCTGCTCGATCTCTCCCTGCTGCAGCAGGACAAGTACGACGAGGCGATGACCAAGGCCATTTCGAGCCTCTGGGCCGGCGAAGATCCGAAGACCATTCTCGACCGCATGGCGCAGCAGTTTGATGCCATCACCGAGAAGGTGGGCATTGAAAACCAGAAGGCGGTTTATAAGGTCTGGGCAGCAAAACCAGGCGCTTATCCGCAATAGTTGGCTTGGAGGGCGCGCGGGAGGCACCGCCTCCCGTGCGGCGCGATTCCTGGATTGATGATGACGTTCTCTTTAAGCTTTAATGGCACTGAACATCGCCGCCCGAGCCGGCTCGGGCGTGTGCTCGAGGACCGCCTACCCTATCTCATCGTTGCGCCCGCAATATTGGTTCTTCTCCTCGTCGGCCTCTTTCCCCTCATCTACTCGTTGATCGTGAGCTTCCAGCGCATCACGATGACGGACAATGATACGTCTTTCGCCGGCTTGCTGAACTATGCGGAGTTGTTCAGAGATACCCGTTTGTGGGCATCGCTCGGCCACACCGCGATCATCACAGCAATCGCCCTGCCTCTCGAGCTACTGATCGGCTTCCTGATGGCGCAGCTCTTCATCGACCGCATGCCCGGGCGCCAGCTCTTCGTCGCGCTCTTGGTGCTGCCGACGGTGATCTCTCCGATTGTTGCTGGTGCGACCTGGCGCCTGTTGTTCGACGTCCGCTTTGGTCCCATCGGTGAGATACTCAGCTTTTTCGCCGGCGAACCGATCCGGATCCTGTGGACCGTCAACCCTGCTTACGTCTATCCGGCGATCATCATCTGCGAAGTTTGGCAGTGGTCGCCGTTCATGTTTCTGCTGCTGCTCGCTGCGTTGTCCAATGTCGATCAGTCTCAACTGGAGGCTGCTGAGATCGATGGGGCATCGTATCTGCGCGTGCTTCGCGCGATCATTCTGCCGGCGATCGCGCCCGTGATAGCTGTTGCATGCCTTATCCGCGGCCTCGACCTCGTGCGCATCTTCGACATCATCTGGGCCCTCACCGAAGGCGGGCCGGGCTCGATGACCGAGACGATTTCACTCTACACCTATGTGCAGGGCTTCTCGCAATTCGAAACCAGCTACACCGCCGCGATCTCCTTCCTGGTGATTGCGCTGCTCACTCTCATTACCACGCTTGTCCTCAAGCGCATGGAGATTGCGCGATGAGGCTGATGAAGCTGCCCACCAGGAAGGGGCGCGTTCTGGTGCTACGCTATATCGGCGCCGGCGTCGTCACTTTGCTGTTTCTATTTCCGGTTTATTGGCTGTTTATGATTTCGTTCAAGACGCCGGACGAGATCTATCACGTGCCGCCATTGTGGATGCCTGGGCAGATCCAGTTCTCGAATTATTATGTCCTATTCAAGGATGGTGACGTCATGGCCATCCTGAACAGCCTGATCGTCGCCGGCGTTAGCTCCGCCATTGCCATCATTCTTGGTACCCTATGCGCCTACAGCCTCGCCCGCTTCGGCACGGGTGGCGAGAACCTTGCGATGTGGATCATTTCCCAGCGCATGATCCCGCCGATTGCGGTCGTCTTCCCGATCTTCCTCATCTACGTCTATTTCGGTTTGGTTGACGGCTACTTCGGCCTGATCGTGCTCTATACCGCGTTCAATCTGCCCTATGTCATCTGGATGATGCGGGGTTATATCGTTGATGTTCCGCTCGAGCTGGAGGAAAGCGCCCTCGTCGACGGACTGAACCGATGGCAGGTCATCTGGAAAGTCGTCTTCCCGATGGTGCGCCCGGGGCTCATGGCGACTTCGGTCTTTACTTTCGTGTTCGCCTGGAACGACTTCCTCTTCGCGCTGGTGCTCACGCGTACCGAAGTGATCACTTTTCCGGTCATGCTGACGCACTATTTCGGTGGCCAGTCGAACTTCTGGGCCAAAATCGCGGCGATGTCCGTCCTGGGGACTTTGCCGATCTTCGTCGCAGTTACGGTAATGCAGCGCTATCTCGTGCGCGGCATCTCGCTCGGCGCCGTCAAAGGTTGAGGAGATTAGAGTGGCCGACGTCAAGTTGACCGGAGTGCACAAATACTACGGTAACGTGCATGCCGTTCGGGGACTAGACTTAACCATCAGCGATGGCGAATTCGCTGTGCTCGTGGGTCCGTCAGGCTGCGGCAAGAGCACGCTTTTGCGGACGATCGCCGGTCTCGAAGATCCGGACGACGGCACGATCGCGATTGGCGGCGCTATCGTCAACGATCTGCGTCCGCGCGAACGCAACATTGCGATGGTCTTTCAGAACTACGCACTCTATCCCTATTTAACCGTCAATGAGAATATCGCGTTCGGCCTGCGCGCCCGCAAGACGCCAGAAATCGAGATCAGGAAGCGGGTCAGCGAAGCCGCCGAGATGCTCGGCATCGGCAATCTCCTCCAGCGTTATCCACGTCAGCTCTCCGGTGGACAGCGTCAACGCGTCGCGATCGGACGGGCCATCGTTCGCAAGGCGGATCTTTTCTTGTTTGACGAGCCGCTCTCGAATCTGGACGCCCAATTGCGTGACGAAATGCGAACCGAGATCAAGCGTCTGCATCACGAGATCACCACCACAATGATCTACGTTACACACGATCAGGTCGAGGCGATGACGCTGGCGGATCGTATCGTGCTGCTACGCGATGGAAAAATAGAGCAGCAGGGAGCTCCACTCGAACTGTTCGAGCGGCCGCGAACGGGCTTCGTGGCGGGCTTCCTCGGCTCTCCTTCGATCAATCTCATACCGGCAACCCTGACGGCGATGAATGGCGGGCTTTCTGTCGTTTTCGGTTCCGGAGAGTCCCTGACTGTGCCGCCTGCGAAGGCCACTGCCCTTTCTAGCGTGGCGGGACGTGAGGTCATTGTCGGCATTCGGCCTCAGCATTTCGGCCGAGCCGGCGACGGACCATTGCGCGATGGGGTGGTGCCCTATTCAGCGGTCGCCGATCTCATCCAGCCTACAGGTACTCGTACCTTCACGACCATCAAGATCGGCGGAGTAGACGCAGTCGCGGAGCTGCAAGCACATGATGTTCAGAGCCATGGCGAGCGAATCCAGCTCGCCATCGACCTCAATCGGATGGTGCTGATCGATCCGGCCACAGGCTCGGTCATCGCCTAAGCGCAAGAGTTCGCAAACCCAACAACGGGATGCAGGGGGAAAAGCATGGCATCGAGACTTTTTGCTAGCGGAATCGGAGCGCCCGAGGGGCCAATCTGCCTCCCCGACGGATCGATGTATGTCACGGAGATGTCCGCATCGACGTTGTGCATCACGCGGCTCGATCAGCGAGGCAATCGCAGAGTGGTTCGCGCGACGGGCGGCCGCCCGAACGGACTGACGACGGACGGCCACGGCCGCATCTGGATCGCGGAAGCGGGCCTGCGGGCGCTGATTTGCATCGACCAAGCCGGAAACGAGATCCGGCGCATGCAGGGCGAAGGCGCCGATCGCTTTCTATTTCCGAATGACCTCTGCTTCGGCCCCAACGGACTACTCTACATGACTGATTCAGGCATGGCGGCTGAGGATTTCATCAACGGGCAGGCCTTCGTCGAGGGCTATATGGACCTTGATTGGGACGGCCGCGTCTACGAAATCGATCCCGCGGCCATGAAGGTCCTTCGCGTCCTCGATCGCAAGATCCGATTCACCAACGGGATTGCTTTCGGGCCCGACGACCATCTCTATGCCAACGCATCGTTCACAGGCGAAATCTACCGCTATGACGTACTCGGCAAGCCAATGCCTGAACGTGTTGTTTTCGGCAATGTGCTGCAGCCCGACTCCAATCCTGACTTCAAGGGGCCCGACGGGATGGCTTTTGGCACCGACGGCCGGCTCTATTGCACAGTCTATAATCAGAAGAACGTCACTGTGCTCGACCGCGGCGGCAACGTCGTGGACCGGCTCATGCTGGATGGGCCGCAACCGACAAATTGCGCCTTCACGATTGAAGGCAAGAAGTTGCGCGTGACAGAGGTCGGCAAGGGCCAGGTTGAAGAGCTCGATGTGCCCTGCGAAGGGGTGCCTCTACATCTGCCTAAATTCGGTTAAGGTTGGAAACTCGTTTCCGGTCGGCACGCGGCACTTGGCACAGAGCAACTAGCTGGTGCAGGCCGCAGATGAGTTGGCGGCAGCTCGCGGTCTTAGCATTTCGCGACGGCGCGCCTGGGGCGGATACATACGAGCATGAACAGTTCAAAACAGGAGCTAAGACAAGTGGGGCCGCTGGCTTGCCGAGGATTATGGCCACCGGCCCCGGCGTCAGCTACTTGAAATTGCCCTGCCCCAGGTGCAGTAGCGATAGCTGACAGGCACGAGATGGCCCGGCGGCGGCTCCTCCGCAAATCTCGGCTGCAGTTAACGTAAATGGCAGGGCGCGAGGTGATGTTATGTTTTGTTTTGGTCAGCATGGCGGTGCCGCCAGTTGAAGTGCCGTGATCGTCGCCCACCAGGACGGCCTATGTCGCGGAGCCGCGAACGGAAGTTGGGCAATTACTCGTCCGGCTACGACGCGAGTTGAGTGATTGGTTAGGTCGGAACTCCTTGCGAGCCGTTAGTTGATCGCGAGCGGAGCTCAAACTCTAGCTCTGTCAGCTTTTTGATCAGCTGCTCAATAACCGCCTCGTAATCAGAACGCGTGAGTGAGTTCACGCCACGGGAGGCGAGCTCGTGCTGCAGGATTGTTGCCATCACGGCCTTGACGCTCATAGGACCTCATCTGAAATGATTTCGCATCAAATCTCAAACCAAGGAGACAATCAACAAGGAGGAGGATGGAGCTGGAAGTGTCGCTGCATTCCGATCGATTATCAGCCCCAGGGATGCATACGTACCCAAAAGACTTTGAGCCTGGATATTCGATGCTCCTCCACCAGTTGGCCGATTTGCTGACTCCGCTTCCCGTCTTTGCTTTATGAGCTGGTCAAAAAGCCACCATCAGCTAGCACGAGAGCAGCTCTTGTGGTAATTGCAGTCCATAGGTCCATAGTTTGTTTTTGAAGAGTTTCATTTCGAGGACGATTTGTTCGTGACGATGGTTGCCGTGCTTTGCCAATTTGCATCCGCCGATTGCGTTGATAAGATCGTGACGAGCTCTGCATTCGACAGCACGCTTACTTTCCAGGGCTGCGTTATGAACGGCCAGACAGGGCTGGCCCAGTGGAAAGAAGCGCATCCAATTTACCGCTCAGATACTTGGCATATTCAGCGGCACAAATGCATGCCGGGAGATTACAATATCGCTCACCACAAAGCGTAGAGATCAAAGAAGCTACGCAACGCCCGCCACCGCGGTGTCAGCGAGAGCGTATGCGGTTCATCTAATGTCCCCAGCGCAACGCGCGGACGGGGCTTGCCGGGGCTCTGTTCGCTCGGAAGCATTTGAGCTAAGCCGAGTGGCTACAGGACGAAGAAAGTACAGCGAGAGGCCAGGGTTCCGTTCGCAAATCCTCTTTAATGCGTCGGCCTTGATCCAGAAAAGCTCCAAATCGCTGGCCGCTCGAGCAGATTGCGTGCGGCGGCGTCGATCCACGGCGAACAGCCCAACCTCACCAAAAACCTCTCCTGGATACAAGAGCTTGTCTATTTCGGGAAGCTCGACTTGTCCTGATCCGATGAGATAGAGTGCATCGGCGTGATCCCCTTTCTCGAAGATTGTCTCTCCAGCCTTGATCCGCTGTGTGTGCATGAACGGCTGAAGCCAGTTCGGAGAAAGATCTGTATTAGCGGCGAGCTTGGCGCGGCGTAGTACCAAGACCATGCGGACGAAGTAGGCAGCGTTTAGTGGAAGCAAAATAAAGTGCAGAATCAGCACAGGGTAGATACCGGCGCCAGTGGCATAGACGATGAATGCGAGATTGCTGCAGATGGCGACGGCCCGCAGAGTCAGCATGGTGTGCATGCAGAATGTCACGAGGACGAGCGAAGAGGCCAGATAGCCACAAGCTTCTATCCACGTCATGGCAGCCTACTTTGCTGCTTTAGGCGCAATGAATCACCTGCAAAGCGCGGGCCAAGCGTTCATCAGAAGACGAACGGCTGACGTACCGCCTCAGCCGAGCCGGAGCCTGCTTCGCTCTGTTGGTTATCCAAGGCTGCACGCCGCGCATATGAACCAGTTCACACGCTGATCGGGGCGCTTCGCTTCGCCAGCGTTATAAACTGCTGCCGGTGCCAGCAAGTTCTATCCGCTCGCGTCACTTAAGGTGGCAGCCGATCGCGGTCCGGTCACGGGACCGGATAGTCTTATTTCAGGAAGCCGATAGACAGCCAGGGCACCGCGGCGACGATCAGCGTGCCAATGAGCAGCGCAATCATGTATCCCACGATTGGTCTCATACCGTCGTCCGGGTTAATGCGGCTGATAGCGCAGGCCGCGTAGTAGCCGACCCCAAACGGCGGTGCGAACAGGCCGATGCCCATCGCGAGAACCACGACCATTGCGTAATGGACATCGTGGACCCCAACCTGCCGCGCGATCGGGAACAGGAGCGGACCGAACAAGACGATGGCTGGGATCCCCTCCAGCACGCTGCCTAGAATCACGAAAGTTACGATCGTCACCGCTAGGAAGACGGGGACACCGCCGGGAAGGCTGGTCATGAACTTGGCAAGCGAGGCTGAAAATCCCGACTGGGTCAGCGCCCAGGCCATTCCTGTCGCGGCGCCGATGATGAGCAGAATCGCGCCCGACAGGGAGGCCGTCTCGACCAGCATAGGATAGATGCGTCGCCAGTCGAACTGGCGGTAAATGAGGAGACCGGCGCAGGCCGAGTACAAGATGCCGATGGTCGAGACCTCCGTTGCCGTTGCAACGCCTTCGACGACGGCGGTCCGGATCACGAAAGGCAAGGCGATCGCAGGAAGAGCAATGACAAAGGCTCGGCCGATCTCCCGCCCAGTCGCCCTTTTGACGTGAGAGAGGTCCTCGCGCCGGTAGCGCCACCACACGATCGCCCCGAGCATAACTGCGAGCACCACGCCCGGGAGCAATCCGCCGGTGAATAGCGCGGAGATCGACACGCCCGTCACCGAGCCGATCGTGATCAGAACCAGCGACGGCGGAATCGTTTCGGTTTGCGCCCCCGTGGCGGCCAGCAACGCAACGAGGTCGCCGGGTTTGGCGCCACGCTGCCGCATCTCGGGAAACAGCACAGGGGCCACGGCCGCCATATCTGCCGCCTTGGACCCTGAGATACCGGAGACCAGATACATAGCCCCGACCAGGACGTAGTGCAGCCCGCCGCGGACGTGGCCGAGGAGACTTGCGAGGAAACCGACCATTGCGCGAGCCATGCCCGTCATCTCGATCAGCAGGCCCAGGAAGACGAAAAGAGGCACGGCGAGCAGGATCAGATGGCTCATCCCTTCATCCATCCGCCCGATCATCACTACGTCCGGCGTGCTCGTCGTAAGCGTGAGATAACCCACGGTGGCGAGACCGAATGCAAAGGCAATCGGA
Source organism: Bradyrhizobium guangzhouense (assembly GCF_004114955.1). Taxonomy (NCBI): domain Bacteria; kingdom Pseudomonadati; phylum Pseudomonadota; class Alphaproteobacteria; order Hyphomicrobiales; family Nitrobacteraceae; genus Bradyrhizobium; species Bradyrhizobium guangzhouense. The sequence continues at coordinate 801,180 of NZ_CP030054.1, read as the reverse complement.
ACGGCGGCAAAGACCATCGCACCGACAACAAAGACGAAGAAGATCAGAAGGTTCAGATTGCCGAGCGGCTTAAAAACCGGCGCGAGCAGCACGAACGCAAGGATGAGACCGGCGACGATCGCTAGAGAGGCCAACAAGCTGCGTAGATTGGCAATTCGGCAGAGCCGGAGGGCCGCGGCGATCAGCATCAGCCCAATTCCGATCGGTAGCGCCGCCGCACGCCAAGTGTTGATGATCTCCAGCGCCGGCGTGGTGACGAAGGCCTCGTCGGCGGCAAATTCATAGGCCGGCCAAACGACGAGCAAAAGAAACGCCAGCGAGGCTGCGGCCGCCACCACGTCCAAAAACGCACGCACCTGGGCACTGAGCACGCCGACGATGGCTGTCATACGCATGTGCTCGCCGCGCTGGAAAGCAATGACGGAGCCGAGCATGGCAAGCCAAAGGAAGAGAATACCGGCGAGTTCGTCGGACCAGACGATGGGGGAGCGGAATACGTATCTGCCTACGATTCCTGCGGCCAGGATTGCGACTTCGGCCAGGACGAGTAGCGCGGCTGGGACCGCGACGAGGTGGCCCAACATCGTGTTCGCTGTTACCGCCCAATGTCGGGGACCCCGTTCAGTCGAGGCGGTCGCTCCACCGTCATCAGCATGTGGAGCGTGGCTCACGCTGCTCATGACAGCTGACCCGCCGCTTTTTCGAGCTGCGACCACGCCTCCTCGCCGAATTTGCCCTTCCAGTCGGAGTAGAAGCTAGTCTTGGACAAGGCTTGTCGGAAGGCGGCGCGATCGACTTCGATAAATTTGAGACCTTTGGCCGACAGATCGGTGCGCAAGGACTGGCTGAGCTTTGCGATATCAGCCCGCTGATCGACGGCGGAGCGATCTAGTTCGCGGGTCACGACCTCCTGAACATCCTTCGGTAAGCGCTCGAATGCGCGCTTGTTGGCGAGGATCCAGTATCCGTCCCAAACGTGCCCGGTCAGGCTGCACGTGCTTTGCACTTCGTAGAGGCGGGCGGTTGCAATGATCGGCAACGGATTCTCCTGGCCGTCCACGACTTTGGTCTGTAACGCGGAGTAGACCTCGTTGAAGTTAATAGGCGTCGGGCCGGCTCCAAGCGCCTTGAAAAGCGAGGTCAAAAGCGGCGCCGGGGGGACGCGGATCTGGAAATTCTTTAGATCGTCAGGGCTGCGGATCTCACGTCCGGAAGAAGTCACCTGACGAAAGCCGTTATCCCACGCTTTGGAAACCGCCATGATCGGAGTTTTGGCAATCTGCGTCCGGATGTAGGTTCCGAGATCTCCGTCCATAGCTTTCCAAACGCTATCGTAGTCAGTAAACGCGAAGCCGGTGTTCACCAGGCCCGCACTTGGGACCAGGGTGGCGAGGATCGAAGAGGACTGATTAAAGAATTCGACGCCGCCGCTGCGGACCTGGGTCATGAGCTCGGTGTCGGACCCGAGCTGGTTGGCCGGAAACAGCCTGATCTCGAGCCGGCCACTGGTAGCCTCTAGAATGCGTTGGATGGCTTCCTGCGCGCGGACGTTCACCGGATGCGTCGGATCCTGGCCGGTTGCAAATTTATAAACGAATTCGGCCGCAGATGCCGGTCGAGTGAGAATTGCGCAGAGAGGTACGGCCGTTGCAGCTTTCAACAGGGAACGCCGGCTGATATCTCTGCGTTTCGATACGCTCATGTCTTCCTCCTCGTTCTATTTACCTAGCGGTGGCGATCTCAGCGCAGGCGGCGCAGCCGTTCCGCTCATTCGTGTGCCCGCGTCTTGAGTGCCGGCATTTGGGCAAAAGCCAGCGTTCGCCGCTGCAAGGTGCGGCGGGCAACGTTGAGTACAGCTTGTTGGACCTCAGCCCAGCGGCGCTAAAGCCACTGTTTGATTTGCCTTGCGACCTCTGCGGTGGAAATCCCGTAACGGTCGTGCAGCGTTGGAAGCGCGCCGGCGTCGAGAAATTCGTCCGGCAATGCGATCTGGCGGAAAGGCGGATGTGCCCCAGAACGCAAGAGGAGTGCGGCAATTGCTTCGCCGAGGCCACCAATGGTCGTGTGATTTTCGGCAACGACGACAAGCCGTGCCGGCTTGCTGGCCTCACGCAGGATAGTCTCTGCGTCGAGGGGCTTGATGGTTGGAACATGCAGCACCGCTGCATCCACGCGGTCATCCTTCAAAGCTTGGACGGCCTCGAGTGCCCGCATGGTCATGATGCCGGACGAGATGATCAGGACGTCCTTGCCATCACGGATCAGCTTGGCCTTTCCAAGCTCGAACTTATAGTCGTATTCATCCAGAACGACAGGCACCTGGCCGCGCAGCAGGCGCATGTAGACTGGACCTTGATGCGCGGCTATGGCTGGCACCACCTGCTCGATTTCACTGGCATCGCAGGGGTCGATCACCGTCATATTTGGCATGGCCCGAAACAACGCGAGATCCTCGGCGGCTTGATGACTTGGGCCATAGCCCGAGGTCAGGCCGGGCAAGGCGCAGACGATTTTCACGTTGCGGTCTTCCTCCGCAATGGTCTGATGAATGAAATCGTAGGCGCGCCGCGATGCGAACACGGCATATGTCGTCGCAAAGGGCATGAAGCCCTCTGCGGCGAGTCCGGAGGCTGCTCCGAACAAAAGTTGCTCGGCCATGCCCATCTGGTAATAGCGGTCTGGAAATTCCTTGGCGAAGATGTGCAGGTCGGTGTATTTGCCGAGATCGGCGGTCATGCCGACCACCTCTGGCCGGCTCCGTGCCAGTTCGACGAGTGCATGTCCGAACGGCGCTGGCTTCGTCTTTTGGCCCTCGGCCGCAATCGAGGCGATCATGGCAGAGGTGGTTAGGCGCGGCTTGCCCGCTTGCGGTGCTGATCTGACGGTCTTCATGCCTGCCTCCCGGCTTCCAGCGCGGCAAGGGCAAGTTGCCATTCGTGCTGCTCGACGCGAATGAAATGGTTCTTCTCGCGCTGCTCGAGGAAAGGAACGCCCTTCCCCATGAGGGTGTCGGCGACGATCATTCGCGGCTTCGGCTCGGGATGCGACTTTGCACGGTCGAATGCTGCGAGCACGGCATCGAGATCATTGCCATCGATACGTTGTACGAACCAGCCGAATGCCTGGAGCTTGTCGACCAAGGGTTCGAAGGCCATGACTTGCGTCGAGGGACCGTCGGCCTGCTGGTTGTTGACATCGACAATGCCGATCAGGTTGTCCAGCTTGTAGTGGGCCGCCGACTGGATGGCCTCCCACACGGAGCCCTCGTCGAGCTCGCCGTCGGAGAACAAGGTGTATACCCGCGCCTCGGACCTTTTGCGTTTGAGGCCAAGGCCCATGCCGACAGCAATGCTGAGCCCGAGGCCGAGCGAGCCACCCGACATTTCCATTCCGGGCGTGTAGGAGGCCATGCCCGACATTGGCAAGCGGCTCTCGTCACTGCCATAGGTCTCAAGCTCTTCCTCGGGGACGATCCCCGCTTCTATCAAAGCCGCATAAAGCGCAATAGCGTAGTGCCCGTTTGAGAGCAGGAAGCGATCGCGTTCCTCCCAGGTCGGATCCTCCGGCCGATAGCGCATCGCGTGAAAGTAAGCCACGGCGAGAACGTCGGAGATATCGAGCGCCTGAGCGATATAGCCTTGGCCCTGAACTTCCCCCATGCGCAGCGCATTGCGGCGAATGTTATAGGCGCGGTCCGCCAGCTTGGGCGTGTTGGTCAACGTTTTGGTCGGCGCTTCCATCGATCTGGACCTTCTCTTGCTGGCTCAGTGGATGAGCATGCCGCCATTGACGTCGATCACGGCACCAGTGACGTACGCGGAGAGATCGGAGGCCAGAAAAGTGTAGATGCCGGCGACATCTTCTGCGGTGCCGAGACGATTGAGTGGAATGCCTTCCAGAATTTTCGCACGCATTTCATCAGTCAGCTTGCCGGCCGTGATATCGGTGCCGATCAGGCCAGGCGTGACGCAGTTGACGCGGATGTTGTCAGGACCGAACTCGCGAGCCATGGCCTTGGCTAAACCAAGAACGCCGGCTTTCGCTGCCGAATAGTGTGGTCCCCCAAAAATTCCGCCGCCACGCTGGGCCGACACCGACGACATGCATGCGATCGATCCGGACTTCCGCGCACGCATATGCGGGATCACGGCCTGGGAGAGGAAGAGAACGCCTTTGAGATTGACGTCTTGAATGCGATCCCAATCGGCGGCTGATATGTCCAGGAGCTTCACCGGCTGGGTAATGCCGGCATTGTTGATCAGTATATCGATACCACCGAATGCCTCGACCGCGCTTGCAACTGCCCGCTCGCAGGACGATTTGTCAGCGACGTCGCAGCGCAAACCGAGGTGTTCCTTGCCAAGAGTGGCTGCTGCCCCTGCCGCGGCTCCGGCATCGATATCGAGGATTGCGACCCGAGCGCCCTCGGAGGCAAACCGCCGGGCGGTGGCGAGCCCGATCCCCCGCGGCGAGGCCGCGCCCGAAATGATGGCTGTCTTCCCGCTGAGCAGCATCAGTTCCTCCCGCAAATTGTTTTCCTTGACAATGCTAGGAATGACCCTCGCTCTCCGCGCCGACAAGCGCACAGTTGTCATGGGTCGATGAATCTGGTTCACTTATGCGATGCTCTCGAATGTTCCGATATCGGCAATTCGCGCCTTTGAGGCGGCGGCCCGCACCGGATCGTTTCGCGATGCGGCGAATGAGCTTCACCTGACGCCAAGTGCAGTCAGTCATGCAATCCGTAAGCTGGAGGACACGCTCCGGACCGTTCTCTTCGAGCGCAGTGCACGCGCGGTGCGGCTCACGCCGGCCGGCGAGAACCTGATGCGACATACCGGCGCTGCATTCGATCAGCTCCGCCGCGGCTTGGAGGAAGTCGCTGCTCGTGGTCCGCAGTTGGTGCGGGTTCACTCCGCTCCGAGCTTTGCAGCGCAATGGCTAACGCCACGACTGGCGCAGTTTCTTGCAGCCCATCCGAAGCTAGAAGTTCGCTTGGCTGCCAGCACAGACTATGCGCGTTTCAGTAACGATGATTTCGATGTCGACATCGTTTACGGTCCGCCGAGGGCGGAGGGCGTCGAGATTGTTCCTCTGCCAGAGGAAACAGTCACTCCCCTATGCTCCCGGAAGCTTGCAAAATCAATCAAGAAGCCGATCGACCTCCTGGATCAGACATTGATCCGTTCAGACGTGAAGCAAGTTCAATGGCATCAGTGGTTCGCCGCCAATGGATTGGAAGCTCCAGCGATTCACGGCATGAGATTCGATCGAAGTTTCCTGGCGATTGCAACCGCCGCCGAAGGACTGGGAGTAGCCTTGGAATCAACGCTTCTAGCGGAGCGCGAATTGGCTAGCGGACGACTGGTTGCTCCATTGGCCGGCCGCGCAACCGATATTCGATACGTCGGTCACAGGCTAATTTATCCGCGCGCCAGCCGGCAACGCTCGGCGGTGCGCGCTTTTGCCGATTGGATCGTCGCCCAGCTCGGAGGCGAAGCTAGCCTTTCCTCCCAGTAAGTATCGCTCGTTGCCGCGATGGTTTGGCTATCCGAAAAAGTGAGGATGGGCCTCGTCAGAACGGCCATGCGCGGTGGCTTATCGCAACAATTGTGTGACTGCGAGAGGGACGAGCAAAGACGTAACCAGCGCGTTCAGGCTCATCGCAATCCCCGAGAACACGCCCGCAACCTCGTCCACCTGAAACGCTCGCGCGGTACCAATGCCGTGCGCGGCGATGCCCGCGGCAAAACCACGCGCACGAAAATCAATGATACCACTCCAATTCATCAATGGCGTGACAATGATCGCTCCCATGATCCCCGTGAGGATCACCGCGACGGCGGTCAGAGAAGGGTCGGCGTGCAGTGTTTCGCTGATCCCCATTGCGACCGCGGCTGTCACGGACTTAGGCGCAAGGGACAGTACAACATCGCGCGGCAAGCCTGCAGCTTTCGCAAGCAGCACAATCGACGCGGCCGCTGTGACCGAGCCCACAACGAGGGCTGCCAGCATTGGCACGATCGAGGCAAGGACGATCCTGCGGTTCTCGTAGAGCGGGATAGCGAGCGCGACTGTGGCTGGGCCGAGCAAGAAATGTACGAACTGCGCTCCGCTAAAATAGACCGGATATGGCGTGCTGGTCACGAACAGAAACACGCCGATGATCCAGACCGCGTGGAGAACAGGATTGGCGAGCGGATGTCGGTGGAGGGCAAGCGACAGCGCTTCCGAGACTGCATAAACCAGTAAGGTGATCGTCAGCCAAAGCAGAGGCGATTGCGACAGATAGACCCAGAGCGAGAATGCATGGTCCTTCATGGCGCCTCATGACCGAACAGCCGGCTGACCAGGCGAAACGTTAGCACGGTCGCGAGAAGGGTCACTACGACGGAAAGGGCAAGAATCAACACAATTGCTATCCCATGAGCATAAATGAGATCGAGTTTTTCCACGACACCCACGCCGGCCGGGACAAACAGGAGAGACAGATTGTTGAGCAGCCCCCTGCTGGCAGTCTCAACGCCGCCGTTTCGCAGCGGTCCTTGAGCGATGATTGCGAAACGGTCACGGACGAGCAGCAAAATCAACAGCAGCAGGAGCCCGACGACCGGACCAGGCAGCAGCAGGCCGAACCCGCGCGTAATGGCCTCTCCGATCAATTGGCAGAGGAGGATAAGACCGAGACTTGCCAGCATGGGGCACCTGAGTAGCACTTTCACACGAGGAGAAGCTGCCGGAAGCTCAATTTTGTTGATTCTTGAGACCGGCGCTGCCCTCCTGCGCTGCAAAAAAGATAACGATTGATAGCCATCTCGATTTGCCGATGGAGCGTCATCGCGGCTGAACACCGGGGCTTGCCTACGACCGGAAGGGTAACTTTGATTCCTGCATCGACAAAGGTCTTTCTCAAGCTTTCCCTCTGCGCGTCGGACATTGGTGTGTCGCTGTACTCCTCGATCCGCCAGATGATCGCCGTGGAGACGCACACCCGCTGGGCCACTTCCTTGACGGACCAGTTCAACAGGCCGCGGGCGGCACGCAGATGCCTGCCGCTGAGGCCCTCATGCCAGCGATACAGCCCGTCTGCTCGCTGCAAGCGGCATTCGACTAAAAAGGCTGTGCGGTTTCGACCGAAACCGCCCATCCGCGCAGAGCTGCCTCGTGGTCGTCAGGCAATGTAAGCTCCTGGCCGGAGTTGCAGCCGGGCTTGGAGCATCTCGTGCACGACCATGCGTAGAGCCTCGCCGCAGTCCGGATCGACATCAAGATGGCTCGACAGACGTTTCAGGGCGAACGGACTGTTCTAGCAGACAGCAACGCGTACGTTGTTTGTCGCGCCTATTTGTCCGAATGGGAGGCCAAAGACCACGACGGCCAAGTCGCCGGACCGCACATAGCCTTCCCGTTGCGCTGCCACGGCCGCGATCCGGGTTATTTCTTCATGGCCGGAGGGATCGCTGGCCACGACACTATGGACGCCCCACAACAGGCACATGCGTCGCGCCACAATGTCGTCTGGCGTCAGAGCAAGAACGGGGATCGGTGGTCGTTTGCGCGAAATGCGGGCTGCGGTCGTCCCGCTCGCCGTGAAGCCGATGATGGCTTTGGCCTCGATCGTGGCGGCAAGATCTGCGCCTGCCGCTGCGACAGCGTGTGGAGGGGTAATCTCTTCGTCGACTTGCGCAGCCCTGATCAAGGAGCGATAGAGACGATGTTGCTCCGTACTCCGGATGATACGATCCATCATGGCGACGGCTTCGGCCGGATAAGCGCCGTTTGCCGTTTCGGCTGATAGCATCACAGCATCGGCTCCATCATAGATGGCGGTCGCAACATCGGAGGCTTCCGCGCGCGTCGGCGTCGGCGCTGCCACCATGGAATCAAGCATTTGGGTTGCGACGATCACGGGCTTTGCGGCCATTCGGCAAGCACGAATGAGCTCTTTTTGTCGGCCAGGCACGTTTTCCGGGGGAATCTCGACCCCAAGATCGCCGCGGGCGACCATGAGGGCGTCGGACAATTTGATGATATCATCGATGTGATCAAGCGCCATTGGCGTTTCGATTTTGGCGACGAGGCCGGCTGCCTCACCGATTAGAGCTCGTGCCTCAATCAGGTCTGAAGGCTTCTGAACAAAGGACAAGGCAACCCAGTCGACGCCCAGCTCTAGGCCGAAGACGAGATCGTCACGATCCTTCTTGGTCAGGGGGTAGATATCAAGCAACGCTCCCGGCACGTTTACGCCTTTTTGATCGCGGATCGTTCCACCGACAATGACGCGCGCTATCATGTCGCCATCGCCTGGCTTTTCGAGGCTTAGGCGAACACGGCCGTCATCGATGAGCAGATTTTGACCTGGATACGCAGCTACAAAGATCTCCGGATGTGGCAGAGGGATCGCCTGCTTTCCGCCTCTTGCTCCGTCCAGAACAAAGCGGACCGTTTCGCCGGCCTGCAGCGTGAGCTCACCCTCTTCAAGCGAACCGATGCGCAGCTTCGGGCCTTGCAGATCTTGTAGCACGCCGATGGGTCGGCCGAATTCGCGCTCGAGCGCGCGAATGGCGGTAAAGGCGCGCGCGTGATCGTCTTTGGTGCCATGACTGAAGTTCAGGCGGAATGTATCGGCACCTGCAAGATCGAGAGCACGGAGTTGGTCGAGCTCGACGGTTGCCGGGCCGATGGTTGCGACGATCTTGGCATGGCGCGAGCGGCGCATCAAAAATCAAACCCCTTGGATGAGCCGCCTTCGAGCCAGCCGCTCCTGGCGAAAGCCAATGCTTCGTCGATCACGCGCTCGCCCCATGCAAACGATGTCAAGCTCCAGAAGCGGCAGCCTTTGTCTTTTGCTGCGTCGCCGATAGGATGGCGTTGACAGCCCGGTACGCGAACACAATCGCAGGCCCGATGGTGATGCCTGCTCCTGGATAGATGCCGCGCATCGGGGATGTCATGTCGTTGCCGCAAGCGTAAAGGCCCGCGATGGATCTTTCCTGCCCGTCTAGGACCTGGCCGCAAGTGTCGGTTGCCAGGCCGGTGGCCGTGCCGAGCGTTGCCGGAACGATTGGAAGCGCGATAAACGGGCCTGTCTTGATGGGTCCGAGATTTGGGTTTTTCTTGCTCACGGCCGGATCGCCGAGCGTGCGATTAAAGGCGGATTCACCGCGTTTGAACAGCGGATCGCGCCCCTCAGCAGCGTGCGTGTTGTGCTCTTCGACGGTCTTTTCAAGCGCAGCCGGATCTAGCCCCAGCTGTTTGGCAAGTTCAGGAATTGTCCGGCCGACCTTGATGTACCCAAGGCGCGCATATTTTCCGATCCTCAAGGTCCAGGGCCAGGGCAGCAGATGTCCCATACCTCTCAACCGTACGAACTCCAGGTCGCAGATGAAGTAAAATCGCTTATCTGCCGGATAGCCGCTGGTGAACATCGCCAGGCAAATGTCGTGATACGAATTGGATTCGTTGACGAAACGCTTGGCATCCGGCCCCACTGCGATGACGCCGGGACGGCCGCGATCGAGCCAGCCATAGGGGACCACTTGGGAGGAGCTGCCGCTCTTGAGAATTGAGACGGGAGTCCAAAAGCCGGCAGAGGCGACATTGTTGTCAATCGCAGCTCCAAGCCTGGACGCCAGGGAAATGCCATCGCCCACAACGTCCACATGGGCCAGCGTGTCATCGTGCTGGTGGGGACCGCTGAGGCTGGCTCTTAACTCTGCGCTGCGAGCAAATCCGCCCGTTGCGAGGATGACGCCATGCGAGGCGCGCACGCGAAGGTCGGAACCGTTCCGCTTGACGACGGCTCCGGTGACACGCCCATCTTCCCTGATCAGCTCTATCAGCGGGGAGCCAGGCCATATCTCGACGCCGTGCTTGCGCAGACTGACGACCAGGCGCGCGATCAGGGCGTTCCCTCCGCTGAGCTCTGTCCCGCGCCTGTGGCCCAGCCGGTCACGCGCGTAGCGACCGACACGCCGCAAGACGTGTCTGAGGGCGGCAAAGGATTGGAAGGGATTGAGGAAGCTTCTGACCTCGCTGGATGAGATCATCATTCCACCAAGCACAACCCGGATGGGATCGCCGATCAGATCGAAATCGGCTCCGAGAAGGCGCCCATCATAGGGAGCCGGGCTCAGTGCCCGGCCCTTGTCGACGCCGCCGATCTGGCTCGAATGATAATCGGGCGCCGAGGCCAGCGTGAAGTTGACCTCTGTCCCGTCCTCAAGGGCGGCAAGTGCAGCTGGGCCGTCCTCGAGATAAGCATCGATGAAGCCTGCCCGGTAATAGGTGCCAAGTTCGTGCTGCAGGTAGGTCCTTGCCTTCGCAAGCGAGTCGTCGATCTTCGCTGAGCGCGCCTGGGGTGAGCAAGGAACCCAGATCATACCATTGGAAAGAGCTGTCGTGCCGCCGAGCCGGGCGGATTTTTCGCAGACAGTGACGCGCAGTCCTGCTTTTGCCGCATAGAGGGCGGCCGAGAGCCCGGCTGCACCACTCCCGACTACGAGAACGTCGGTTGCCCATTCGTGATCCGCCCTTGCGCTTCGGGCGATCGCCACGGTCATGCCCTTGCTTGATTGGCCCATCGGTGTGTCCATTCCAGCCTCGCTGCGATTTCTTGGAACTGAGGTCAGTGATGTTGGGGAAGCGGGACGGCTTTGAATTCCTCGGCTGCCGCCTTTACTGCCCGTTCGATCGGAATTCGTTCGATGGAGGAGGCGCCGACAAATCCGACGCATTGCGTCGACCGGTACACCTCGGCCGTATCCGCGGGCTCTGCGATCGCACCACCATGGCAGAGCAGGACAACGTCGGAGCGCCCGCTCCTGGCCGCGGCGTTGATGTCGTTGATGCGATTGATCGCGTCTTTGACCGACCGCCCTTCCTCATGGCCAACGAGCCCGCCCCGTGTGGCGCCGACATGAGGGATGATGCAGTCGGCCCCGGCGCTTGCCATCGCCTTGGCATCGTCCGGGTTTGCGACATAGGCGAGCGAGAAGATGTTCTTCTTGCGCGCAGATGCGATCATCTCGACTTCGCGTTCGAAGCCGAGCCCGACGCGGCCGCGGCGGTCGCGCCATTTGTCGCCCATGGTCGAGATGGTGGGATAGTTGATCACGCCTGAGAAGCCGGCCGCCCAGAATTTGTCGAGCAACGCATCGAGATCGAGCCGAACGGGATCCCAGGCCTCAACGCCGCCGATCACGGGGATGGAAGAGACAACGTTGCGGATTTCTGCGGCAAGCTCGAGCGTGCGCGCGTTGGAGTCTCCGATCCGGCTGGTCGGAAGCCCCATCAGGCGCGACAGCCCGGTAGAGTAGACCACCAGCATGTCCGCGCCCCCGAGGACAGCGCATTTGGCCACCAGGCCGCAGCTGCTGCCTGCGGCAAGAACCGCTCTGCGCTCGGCCACCTGGCTTGCGATCTTCGCTAGGATTTCGCTTCGCTCAAACATCCGCATCGCAGTCAGCCTTCCTGCGCCAATTGCTCGAGGATCCAACTCGCGGCCGCCTCGGCAAATTCGGGATCGTTGATGTGACAGTTCAATTCGCGCACCGTGATTTTGGGCGGCAGATTGTTCTTGACCGCGTCCAGCCAAGCGCGGTCGGCATTGCAATCACGGAACACGCCGCCGTCGCGGTCGTAGTCGGAGACGCCTTTCGCCGGCCAGAGCACGATGGCTGGCGCTTCGGCCCGCGACAGCCGCTCGGCCGTAAGCCGGCCGATGCTTGCGTTTTCGGACGGAGTTGTGCGCATGAGCGTGGTGTAGCGAGTATGGGAGTAGAACTGGCGGCAGCGAAACTGATCGGGGACGCTGGATGGTGGACCAAAATTGACCATGTCGACTGCGCCTGGCGCGACGACCTGCGGGATTGATCGATCCGCGGCTGCCTTGAGCCGATCCGGTCCGGCGCTGGCGGTGCCACCGACGATTTCGTCAGCAAGCTCGGTTGTGGTCAGATCGATTACAGCGTCAAACTCACCGGCCGCGATTAGCTGTTCCATCTTGCGCCCGCCGGCCCCGTTAGCGGGGAAAACGATCGCATCGAGGCCGGCCTCTCCAAGACGTCTTACGCATTGATTGGCCGCCGGCGTCGTAACTCCGAAGGCCGTGATGGCGACGATTTTCTTCCGTCTCCTCTGACGGGATGGCTCATATTGCATGGCGGCCACGGCGCGGCCGGCATTGTCCAGCACGCGTTGGGTGAAGGCGTTGATCCCGAAGAGGTCGACAAGGGTCGGATAGAGGATGATGTCGTTATGGACGGCCAGTTCGGCGAGCAGTGCGGGCCTGGCGCTACTCACAAGGAGCTTCGGGAAGCCATATGGTAAATCGCGGACGACTTCGCCAAAGACGGCGCTGCCCTTGCCACCCGCAATTCCGACAATTGCGCTGATCGCGCCTGATTGGCGAAGATCATCGACCATTTTGCGGGCCGATTGGGCAATGTCGTTCAAGAGCTCGACGGGAGAAACGGCGCGGCCGCCATCTGTCGGCTCTTTGTCCGACCCTGCCTTGGACGTACCGACGTCTAAGACCACCGTCGTGCGGCCCAGGCCTTCGATGACGTTTCGGAGATAAGATGCTTCTGCGCCCTTCGTATCGAGCGTCGCCACGATTGCAACGGCGCCAGCGGCTCCGACCTTGGGCGAGCGCCCAAGCCTGGCCGACTTCGCGTCGTCGGTGCAATGGTGCGACACGATCTTTCCTCTCCGATCCTGCTTGATACGAATGGTCTAAACGCGGCCGAGACGCTCAATAAGTGCCGCGCCGGGGAGAGTTGGGTAATATTGGGTAGATGTCTCGAAGCGCTCGGGAGCGCACCGGTGGCTCTAGCCAAGGTTGCCTGTCCTGTCTGCGGCGTGTCTTCCCCTCTCCTCTTCCGGCATCTTCTGTCCGGCGTCCTTTCGGGCCCATGAGACGCACGCGGTGCGCAGCAGGCGAAGGTCATCTCCGCCAGCCCTTGGGACGCTGTTTCACCCATTGCAAAAAGTGCCAAGTGGCGGGCGGGTGGACAGCTCGCGCGGTTCAATGCCTGTGAATTGAATTCTAAAAAGAGACCGCTGCTGGAGCTCTCCAACAGCGGCGTAAGTCGAGGGAGGAAGCAGACGAGGCCGGCCTGCCAGCGGATAGATGAGACGTCGTCGGAAGCCTGACGTGCCTAGATGTCGTGCAGATCTCTAGACCGAACTGAAATGCCGTATAAGATCAGTGCGATGTTTAAATGGGTAAGATTGGGTAGAGGCGGTTGAAGCAAAGAGCAGTCGGCGAGCTCATTTCAAGCAGGTCGGACACGCGCGAGGGTTATTGCCTAGCAATCTATGCGCCGGCTTTAGGGAGCCTTCCGGAAGGCTCCATGCTGGTCATGGCGACCTTGCCCGTCGTTGACTGGAACGATTGTCTGTTACGGGATCTGCGCACGTTCCGAAAGGAGAGATCTGCGGGTGTTTACGCCGCGATCGTCATGATCGATCCCTTCGCGTGCTGGGAGGATCTTGCCGATGCGTTGAAAGAGGCCGGGATCAAGGGGATCATCAACTTCCCGCCGGCGTCTCTCATTGAGCGGTCAACGACAGGGACGCCCATTGAAAGCGGACAGGAGATCGAGCTTCGACGTCTGGAATGGTTTGCCAATTTGGACTTCAGGGTGTTGTTCGCGACGGACGACATCTCTAAGACCGCAATGGCCGAGCGGCGCATCGGCTCGCATCTGGCCGGCCTGGTCCAGATGCCGGAAGAAGCGCTCAAGTTCGTGATTGGCGATGGCGTCGATTTGGTAAGCGCCGGGAAGCGAGGAGCGCCGGTGGCGAAGTTCGCGCTTCTGAGCGGCACGAAGCCGCCAGCGCGAAAATAATGAGGAGCAGAGCTACTCCAGGATCCGCAGCTTCTTGATCTTGTTGTAGAGGGTCTTCCTGGAGAGTCCAAGGGACTGGGCAGTTTTTCCGCGGTGGAGCTTGTTTCGTTTCAGCCCTTCGATGATCCACTCGCGCTCGGAGAACACATTTGTCCGTTTCACGGCCGATGACGCGGTCAGCAAAGGCCTTAGGACGTCAGCCGTAATGTGTGACAGTTGCAGCGTCACCAGCTGGTTGACGATTTGGCGCAACTCTCGCAGGTTTCCCGGCCAATCATGCCCGGCAAGCGCCAGGAAGGCAGAATTCTCTATTCCCAACGTCGGCGCGTTTGAATCTCCCTTCGCTTCCACCGTGAAATGCTGGACCAGTTGGGGAAGGTCTTCGAGCCTGTCCGGCAAGGCCGGCAGGGCAATGTCAAGCCCGGTAAACAGGGCAAGAAGCCGAGGACAGAGCACGGTTTGAAGGCTGGCGCTGCGAGCAATTGTCGCTGTTGCAATGATCCGTGCGTTGGACCGCACGACCGATACCCCGTTCAGGGGTGCAAAACCGCCGGTCTCGAGGTAATCAGCAAGACGCTCCTGGCCATCCCGCGGCAGTTGATCCAGATGCAGCAGCAGGACGGCAGTGCCGTTTGCAGCTTCAAGAATCGATAGTTGGCGCTTCCTGGTCTCGTCGCGCTCCGCGCCGAACAATGCACCGATGTTGCCCGCTGCCGGCCCCGCGCGGCACTGGAAGAGCGCAGCCTTTGTATGTTTGCGGTCGCTGAAGCTGTGAACGAGATTCGCTATCCTGCGTTTTCCCGAGCCCGTTTCGCCCCACACGAGCACAGGATTAGGATTGGCAGCCAGGCGTTTGGCGGTCTCGAGCACCCGCTTCATGACTGAGGATTGGGCAATGACGCCGTGCCTGAACCCGCTCAATTGGAGCTGACGCTCGAGCAGATCGACTTTCTCGCGCAAGAGATGAATCGTCTTGAACCCGGATGTGACCTCGAGGACCGACATCTCCAACGGGACCCGGTCCAGCGAAGAGCCGCCTATGAAGCCCTGGACGCCCGTTTCGCGGCAGATATCGAGGAGTTCGTCCGGCTTTGTAATGGGTCCGCCGCCGAGTAGACAGATGACGTTCTTGTCGGTGGAGTGCGCCACCCGTGTCACGGCGCTGGTCCGCGCTGCGAGCTCGGACTGGCTGATCGATGGATCAGATCCGCTTTCGACGCTGCGATTGAGATTGAAGTTGATGCAGATCGCCTCAATGCCTGCCTCGACCATGCGCCGCGCTTCGGCCTGGGAGCGGGTATAGGCAATCGTCATCAAACCGCGTTGACGGGCTTTTGTTAGAAGTTCGATTTCTCGCTCGTAGCCGAGGCCAGATTTCTCGAGCAAGGACCTTCTAAAATCGTCGATGTGGATGACGGAGGGGAAATTGGTAACCCCTGTAAAGCCCCATCGGATGATCCGGTCGAGGAAGCGATCGAGATCGAGGCGCGGATCGAAGGTGCATGCGCCGAAAAAGACCGGCAGTTTGGTGCTGGGCAGGATCTCGGTTCGGCCGAATCCGGCGACGAATTCGTTGCTATCGCGGATGGGCAGGATCGAGGCTGGCGAGGAGCCGCCCATGGCGCGAAAACGGCCAGCGTTGAGCGCAAGGACAAAATCTGCACCCGCCCGTTCGGCCGCCCTTGCGGTCATGCCCGAGCCGATGCCTGCCCCGAGCACGAATGAACGGGAATTGCGGAAGAACTGCCTGATTCCTGCGTTCTTGACCTGCTCTACCCGGTTGTGCATACCGGCCGCCCCTCCTGTGCGGCAGGCCCGAAAATTAGCTCCAATTTGCCGGTGCGTGCAACCGCTGCAGGGCCTTGCCGTTGGCCGTGAACAGGTGGCAATCGGCTGGTGAAGCCGCAAGGCGGACCTTGCCAGATCGTTTGGCTGGCTCGAGCCGTGGCGCTTTGGCGACCACGGCTTCCTTGCCCGCGTTGCCGTAGATGTAGGTGACGCTGCCAAGGTGCTCGACGAAATCGACGTCCAGCTCGAGAGCGATCTCTTTGTCTTCTGCCGGCTGCGAGAAATCATCGGGACGGATCCCGAGCGTGATCGGCTTGCCGACCAGCAATTGATCCGGCCGAACGGGGACCGAGACGGTCGAGCCCGCGTCAAGCCTGACCTCCACCCCTGTCTCGTGCGCGGCCTCGATATGACCGCCCAAAAAATTCATCTTAGGCGAGCCAATGAAGCCGGCGACGAAGCGCGACGCCGGGTAGTGATAGAGCTCGTGGGGGCTCCCCACCTGCTCGATATTGCCGTCCTTGAGCACGACGATCTTGTCAGCCATGGTCATGGCCTCGACCTGATCGTGAGTGACGTAGATCATGGTGTTTCCAAGCTGCTCGTGGAGCTTGGCGATCTGGACCCGCATCTGCACCCGCAGCTCGGTGTCGAGGTTGGACAGCGGCTCGTCAAACAGAAACACCTTGGGCTCGCGGACGATGGCCCGCCCGATCGCCACGCGCTGGCGCTGGCCGCCGGAGAGCTGCCGTGGCTTGCGATCGAGCAAATGGTCGATCTGCAATAAGGACGCGGCCTCAGCGACACGCTTCCCGATCTCCGCTTTCGTCGCTTTGGCCATCCGCAAGGGGAAAGCCAGGTTTTCCCGGACGGTCATGTGCGGATAGAGGGCGTAGCTCTGGAACACCATGCCTAGATTGCGGTCGGCCGCGTCCACGTCGTTGACGAGCTCATTGTCGATGAAAAGCCGTCCTCCGCTAATCGGCTCGAGACCGCCGATCATGCGCAGCAGGGTCGACTTGCCCGACCCTGAAGGCCCGACGAAGACGACGAATTCGCCGTGATCGATGGTGAGGTCGATATTGCGCAGGATCTGGATAGTGCCATAGGCCTTGTTGAGGCCTTCCAGGCGAACATTGGCCATCACGCTCTCCTCTGCCGTACGGTGTCTACACCAGCCTTCACGGCGATTTCTGAAAGGCTGGACACGGTAAAGTCGGCTGGCAGCAGCGCGGCGTCCTTGCGAGGTGGGACGCCTGTCGTGACGAGCACGGCAGGAAGGCCGGCGCGCTTGCCGGCCTGGATATCTGTCTGTATCTGGTCGCCGATCATCAATGTGGATTGACGTGGCGTTCCAAGCCGCGAAAGCGCGGCTTCGATCATGTGCGTCTCGGGTTTGCCGACGATCAGAGGCTGGACTTGAGTTGCGGCTGCAACTGCCGTGATCATGGCCCCTGCCCCTGGTTCGAAGCCGTCCGCAGTCGGCAAGAGAAGATCAGGGTTTGTGCCTATGAACACGGCGCCGCCCAGGATAGCCGCAGCAGCAATTCGCAGCTTGTCATGCGTAATCTGGCGGTCGAGCCCCATCACCACGACTTCAGGCTTCGCATCGGTGACTTCGAGGCCCGCCTCCTCGATCGCTTTGGCAAGGGATGGCGCGCCGATGACAAAGGCCCGTGTCAGTTTCGGGTATTGGGCGCGAATGAGCGCCGCGGCCGTGATGGCGCTCGTCACGACCTGCCTCGGGGAGATCGAAAGCCCGAAACCTCCGACCTTGCGCACAACATCTTCCGGCGTGTGGGTCGAATTGTTAGTGACGAAGCAGAAGGGAAGTTTTGCCCGCTGCCAGCTCTTGAAGGCTTCGATGGCGTCCGCGATCGCGGCGTTCCCCCGGTAGACCACGCCATCCAGATCGGAAATGACACCGGCGATCTCGGGCCATTGAAGCTGAGTGCCGGACTTAGCCATTCATCAGCATCCCGCCGTTCACGTGAACGATCTGGCCGGTCATGTAGGAGGCCGCAGGGCTTGCGAGAAACACGGCAAGGCCGGCAATGTCGTTCGGCAATCCAACCCGTCCCAATGGGATTCGGCCGCTATGGCGGGCTTCCGTCTCCTCACGCGGACGGCCATGCATGGGGGTGTCGATGATCCCCGGTGCGATTGCATTCACATTGATCTTGAGCGGCGCGCATTCATAAGCAAGGAGCTTTGTGATGTCGTGAACGATTGCCTTGGAGAGGCAATAGTCCGCCCCTCCGGCCTGATAGTTGAATACGGCGCCTTGCGAAGACAAGGAGGAACCGACATTGACGATGCGGCCGCCCTTGGTTGTCATGAAGCGCTCGATCGCGAGCTTCGAGCAGCGGAGGATTGCGACCGAGTTGATCTGGATTGTGCGTTCGATCTTGTCGGCCGCCCCGCTGAGGAGCGGCTGGGCAGATTTAACGCCGGCATTGTTGACGAGCACGTCGAGCCGGCCGAATCGTTTTCCGATCTCCTCGAGCACGCGCGCCACGTCCTCTTCGCGCGAAACGTCCATGGCCATCGGCAACACGCCATTGCCATGGGGAAGTCCTACCAATGTCTGCCTGAGGCTTTCGAGATTGGCGTCGGTGGCAACGACGTTGGCCCCTCCTGCCCGAAACGCATTCACAATGGCAGATCCGATGCCGCCCCCTGCCCCTGTCACGAGCACCGTTCTGTCTGAGACTGAGAACTGTTCGGTCATTCCAACTCCAAGATCGTTTGTGATTTGAGGAATTCATCGACCTCTGCTGCCAGCGGCATTGAGGCCTGCGCCCCGCGGCGCGTTACGCACAGGGCAGCAACGGCTAGTGCTCGTCTGACCGAATCCCTCAGAGGCAGGCCTTGAGCGAGCGAAGCGGCAAAAGCGCCATTGAAGGCGTCCCCGGCGGCCGTGGTATCGACGACTTTGACGGGAAAGGCACGCAGCGCAAACGAGTGCGCCGCGTCGGCATAGAAGGCGCCCTGCGCTCCCAGCGTGATCAGTGCGGCTTTGGGTCCGAGGTGCAGAAGCTTGGACGCCGCCACTGCGGCGCTGTCGAAATCGGTCACCTCTACCCCGGTCAGCTCGAAGGCCTCGGTCTGGTTGGGGGTCACGTAATCGACTTGTCGCCATGCCGCCGGCGAAAGCCCGGGTCTGACCGGCGCCGGATTAAAAATGAGTTCGAAGCCCTTCTCGCTTTTCATTTCAAAGAGCCGGTTGAGGGCGGAGATGGGCAAGCCCATTTCGGCAACAACGAGCGCGCCTGGCGCGATGAATGCGGCCGCGCTCTCAACCATGGCCGGCATCACATTCAGATTGGCGCCCGGATCGATCACGATCATGTTCGAACCGTCGTCTCCCACCAGGACGAGGGCCGAGCCGGAGACCTCACCGGCACAAATGGTGATGGCCTCAGCACGGACTCCGGCTTCGCGCAGTGACTGCAAGAGGGACTGGCCAGCCTCGTCCCCGCCAAGACGGGTGTAGAATAGGGGCTTCAGTCCAAGCCGTGCGGCCGCTACGGCTTGATTGGCGCCCTTCCCTCCAGGATTGCGGTTCAATTTGCCCATCAAACTTTCACCCGGCGTTGGCAGCCGCTCGACATTGAAGCAGAGGTCGAGATTGGTCGTTCCAAAGAACATCAAGGGCCTGGGATTCATTTTACTGCCCCGAAAGTGAGACCACGTTCGAGGTGGCGCTGGCCCATCACGATCAAGATCACCGGAATGATCATGGTAACGACCAGTCCTGCAGCCATGACGGGATAGAACTGCACCCCCGGATTGAGCAGCTTGAGTAGCGCGACGGTCACCGGCGCCTTGGTGGAGCTCAGGATCAAGCCGAGCGCGAAGTTGTGCCAGGCCAGCAGAAAGATCAGCAAGGAGGCGCCGATCAGGCCGGGCTTGAGAAGCGGCAGCACGATATGCAGAATGACCCTGACAGGTTTGGCCCCGTCCATCGCTGCAGCCTCCTCGATGTCCTTTGGAATATCCTCGATGTAGGAGCGGCTCAACCACACGATCATAGGCAGCGTGACGACCTGGTAGACCCAGATCATGCCGAGATAGGTGTCGTAGAGTCCGATGGTCTGGAACACGTTGAAGAGCGGGATGACGACGAGCAAGGCCGGGGCGAACCTGAAGCCAAGAATGAAGAAGGCGATGTCCTCCTTCATCGGGATGTCTCGCCTTGCCAGAACGTAACCGGCGGGCACGCCAAGGAGCATTGAGACGAAAACAGATCCGAGCGCGATGGCGACGCTATTTGTCACTGGCGTGAGGAAATCAACCTTGATGGTGCCATAGCTTGTCGCGCCGGCCTGCGCGGCGTCGAACAGCACCCGGAAATTCTCAAGCGTCGGCGAGAAGATGAACTTGGGCGGCCAGGCCATGACCTCGCCCTGCTGTTTCAACGACATCAGCAGGATCCAGATCAGCGGAAAAGCGAGAGTGAGCGCGCAGATGCCAACCAGCAGATTGAGAGCGATATTTGTCGATCCTGAGCGATTTAGGCGCATGTCGCGTCTCTTCAGCTAACGCGTTGTCGGACGTATCGCCACAACTTGACCGTGAGGAACGCTCCGGCCAGGACGATGATCCAATTGACGACCATGAGGGCCGCGCCCCGGCCGAAGGCGAGGTTCTGGAATGCGGTGATGTAGGCGCGCACGGAAAGAACGGAGGTGCTGTTGCCGGGACCGCCTTGCGTCGTTCCGAAAATGATGTCGAATTGATTGAGAGATTCGATCAGACGGAAGACCGCAGCAATCAGGATGTAGGGCGCGATCAACGGCAGCTCGATGTAGAGGAAGGTTGCCCAGCCCTTTGCACCATTGACGCGCGCGGCCTCCCTGATCTCCTCATTGATGCCCTGGAGGCCGGCGAAGATGATCAGCGTGAAAAAGGGGGTGTAAGTCCATATGTCGATCAGGACGAGGGAAATCATCGCTGTCGCGGGATCAGAAATCCATGCAAACCGGCCCATTCCTACAAGCGACAGCAGATAGTTCAGGATGCCGCTCTGCGGATCCATCATCGTCGTCCACATCAAGGCAACGCTCATGGGCGGAAGCACGAGTGGCAACAGAATGACCGGCCGCATCACGCGTGCCAGGAACACTTCGGTGGCAAAGAGCTTGGCGAGGGCAACGCCGAGCACGGCTTCCGCAAGGACCGCTGAACCAGCGTAGACAAGTGTTGCTCGGACGCTATTCCAGAAGTCGTCTGTCTTGATCAACGCGGCGTAATTGGTAAGGCCAATAAAGTGGACCAGTGGCCGGCCGAACTTGAGATCCGTCAGGGACTGAAATACGCCGTAGAAGAACAGGAACAGAAAGCCAAGAAGGATCAAGACCGCCGGCGCGATCGCGGCGATGCTCCACCAGTCAAGGCGCGGCGGGCTGGCACTCTTGGCCGCGCCGTCTTGCGCCGAAGCGAGTTGGCTCACTGAAGACTGCAGCGTCACGATTGCGTCTAATCCTGAAGAATACATTTCAACTGACATCGAAATCCAAGGGGGCGGCATGCAAGCCTACCACCCCCTTTGGGACTTCACATCGACGAACGGATCTCGGAGGCAAGGTCGGTCAGCGTTGCCTTCACATCCGCTCCATTGACCATCTTCTGCATCGCCACCGCCCAGGCATTCATTGCCTCGGCGAAGCCGACGCGGGCCGTAAAGGCGAGTTGCGCCTGGTCCTGCACAGTCTTGAACGTCTCGACGAAGTTGTTGAATTCAGGCTTTGCGGCGTATTCGAGCCAGGCCTTGTCGCTCCAGGTCGATGCGCGCGGAGAGTTGACGAGCTTGCCCGCAACGGCACCGTTCAGCTCGACCTGCTTGGAGGTCGCCCATTGGATGAAGAGCCAGGCCGCGCCCTTCTTCTGGGAGGCGGCGTTCATGGCCAGAGACCAGATCCAGATGTTGGATTCGAAGTTCTTGCCGTTCGGTGCGCGCAACGGTGGTGCAAAGGCGATCTTGCCGGAGGCGGGCTTGCCGGCGACGTCGTTCCAGAAACCGAACATGTTGGAATCGATCGCCATGGCGGTCCGCCCTGAATTGATCCCTTCGACCACCTGGTACCAATTGTCATTGGCAAAGGAGGGAGCAGCGCATTTCTTGATCATGTCGACATAGTCTTTGTGGAAGGCGATCGACTCTGGCGAATCCAGGCCCGTGTCGAGTTTGCCGTCTTTGACGACGAAATCGTGCACGCCATAGGACCTCGCAATCGAGATCGCAGCCGTGTGGATGCTGCTCCAGAACCTTACGCCGCGAACGCCGAGAGGCGTGATGGTGGGATCGGCAGCTTTGAGTTTCTCACAAGCGGCCGACATCTCCGGCGGGGTGCTCGGGACTTTGATACCGTGCTTGTCCAGCACATCCTTGCGGTAGAACAACTGGATGTTCTCGAAGCCATGGGGGATCGCCCAGACCTGCCCGCTGCCGGCCTCGATCTGGCCCTCCTTGACCTTCCATGTCAGCGCTTCGCGCAAGGCTGGGAAGAAGTCCTTGTAGTCGTAGGCTGCAGAGGTGAGCTTTGAATCGTTTAGATAGCGATCGAGCGGTTCGAGCAGTTGGCCCGGGGCAAGGTCCCAGGCGGGCTGGATGCCCGTGCCGACGACATCCCAGCTTGGCGATTTCGTGCTGAGCTGGATCGTTAGCTTATTCCAATAGGCATCATCCGGATAAAGCTCCGGCGTCACCTTGATGCCGGTGAGTTTCTCGAACTCGGGCAGTTGAGCCGCAACAGCGTCAGCATAGGGGTGAATATCGTAGGCCCAGACGATGGACGTGCCTTCGAATTGCCGCCAGTTGATGTCTTCTGCGTAGGCCTGGGTGGCAGCCAGTGCCGCCCCGGCGCACACGGTGGAGTTAATGAGAGCTTTTTTGATAAGTTGAGCCGAATGACCGCAAACAACGGCTAGCGTCCTTGGCATGATTCCCTCCGATGGGCTCTTTGGCCCGCAAACCACGCGCCCTCTCCTCTAGCAGAGGCCGTGGTAGGCGAAGGCTATGCGCCATTCTAACGGGCTAAGCGGCTTTTGACACAGAGTTTGGGTAAGGTTGGGTAAGAGCCAGAAATCGGGGTTTCTAAAATAAGATCGGCTGGCCGCGACGAGGCTACGCAATGCGAAGCGCCAGTGGACGCTTCAACAGCACTTTTGCAGGCATACGAAAACGATCTGAAAAAAGCCTCCGCCAGACATTTGGTCTAGGCAGAGTAGCCTCTCATGCTTGCAATGCTGGCCCGATGACGCTGTTCTCAGTATAAATTGCTTTCAGTCTGGCATTGCCAATTGGAGTTGCAGGATGATCGCGCAAATCGCAAGAGTCGTTTCCAGCACGGTCAGAAAACCAGCTGAGGACGGCGATACTCTCAAGATTCTTGGTATATTTTGTGGAGCAGGCCTTCTGCTCTCTCTACTCGTCGCAATGGCTTTTGCGCTCGACTTGACGCCTTTGTGATGGTTCAGCGGTTCATCACGATGAGGTCGAGCCGAGCAGTTCCCACTAAAGCGCACGGCAGAGGAATTCACCGCGACGGCCCCATCGTCCCTCCGGCATAGCGCCTAGCCGCCGCGTCCTGCGTGTTTGTTGACCCATGCCGAAGTCTAACTCGGGGACCGGCCAACCCTAGTTGCCATTCGTAGGCCCGCGATATTGGTGGCGTACTCGGCAGCGATATTGCCGCCAAACAGGGCTGAACCCGCCACCAACGTGTCGGCCCCAGCCTCCACGACGGCGGCAGCATTGTGGCACGTGATACCACCATCGACCTGAAGGCGGATCGGGCGATCGCCGATCATGGCGCGAATGCGCCTGATCTTGGGGATCTGGCACTCCAAAAACGCCTGGCCACCGAAGCCCGGATTGACGGTCATGACAAGCACCAGATCCAACCTATCGAGCACATATTCGATTGTACCCTCCGGCGTCGACGGACACAGGCTTACGCCCGCTTTCTTGCCGAGCGCGCGAATAGCCTGCAGCGAACTATCGAGATGTGGACCGGCTTCCGCATGAATCGTGATGATGTCGGCACCGGCTTTGGCAAAGCCTTCAAGATAAGCGTCGACGGGCGCTATCATGAGGTGAACGTCAAACGTCTTCGTGGTGAACGGCCTCACCGCCTTTATCACGTCCGCACCGAAACTGATGTTCGGCACGAAGTGCCCGTCCATGACATCGCAATGGATCCAGTCAGCGCCGGCTGCGTCGATCGCCGCGACCTCCTCGCCGAGACGCGCGAAATTCGCCGCCAGGATCGAGGGAGCAATGACGATATCCCTGGTCATGGACATTTGCTCCCGGTCGCCTGCTCGCTGCCAGCTCCGCCGCTGAACACGCGGCTCGCCAATACGTCGGAGGGATCGATGGTTTCGAGATCAGCGATCTCGAGCATCCGGTCGAGATCGGAGACCAGCCGATCGGCCTGGCGCAACCGGATGCGATCGACAGCGTTGCGGACCGAGCGCGCATTGGAGAAGAACGGCTGAGTCCGGCGCAGCACAATGTATCTTTCGAACGACTCGCGTGCCGCGGCCGAGAAGCGGTAGCCGCGCTCCCTCAGCATAAGCTCGGCAATGTAGAGCAGCTCCGCCTCCGAATAGTCGGGAAACTCGATGTGGTGGGCGATGCGTGATCGGAAGCCTGGATTGGAGGCAAAGAAACTGGTCATCCGTTCGCCATAACCCGCGAGAATGACGACGAGATCCTCGCGCTGGTTTTCCATGACTTGCAGCAAGATCTCGATGGCTTCCTGACCATAGTCGCGCTCGTTGTCGGGCCGGTGCAGGTAATAGGCCTCGTCGATGAACAGTACGCCGCCCATCGCCTTCTTCAGGATCTCCTTGGTCTTCGGCGCAGTGTGACCGATATACTGACCGACAAGGTCGTCGCGCGTCACCGAGATCACCTGTCCGCGCCGCACGAAGCCGAGGCCGTGCAAGATCTTCGCCATGCGCAGGGCGACGGTAGTCTTACCGGTGCCGGGATTGCCGGTGAAGGACATGTGCAGCGTCGGGGCCGAGGAGACGAGCCCGGCCCGCTGCCGGATCCGCTCAATCAACAGGAGCGAAGCGATCTGCCGCACCCGCTGCTTGACGGGCTTCAAGCCGATCAACTCTTGTTCGAGCTGGTGCAAGGTCTCCGTGATCCCCGCCGCCTCGGCCTCCTTGCGCAGGTCAAACGCAGTAGGCACCTCATTGACCTCAATGGTCGTCGTGTGCGGCACATCCAGCATCTTGGACCTCGAATAAAGAGGCTTCGCCGCCGCAAATGACGGCGAAGCAGTTGTCCGCCAGGGAGTCGGAGCGGGGAGAAAGAGTCGCTCCGAGCGGAAAGCGACTAAGAGGAAGCCGGCTGAGGTTGCCGGTGTACGGTGGTGTAACGTACCGAGCGTACGGCCATCTCCTGGCGCACCAGCTCGAACTCAGCCTCCTTCGCGGGCCGGTTGACGAGGAACGAGATGCGCACCGACTCCCAGCCATGGCTGGAATCGAATCCCGAGACGCGGATGTAGCGGTCGCCATACACCCTGCGGCATTCGGCGAGCTCCATCATCACGCCGGCAGCGTCCGCGAGATCGAACATCGGCAGACCCCACATCTCCCAATAGGTGTTGCGGGGATGCGGGTCGTCGGTGAACTCGATGTTCACCGCCCAACCCTTGCTCAGGCAATATTGCACCTGCTTGGTAATCTGCTCGTCGCTGAGATCGGGCAGGAAGGAGAAACAGCCTTGGGTCAGTTTCATCTTTGCTCTCCTTTAGACAGCGGCGAGCGCCGTCGGCACGAAGTCCGGCGTGTCGGTGGATTGATAGTTGAAAGTGACGTCTTTCCAGGTCTCCAGCGCGGCCTTCAGCGGCGTGCAGGTCGCTGCGGCCTTGGCCAGGATCTCTGGGCCTTCGTGAACGTAGTCACGTCCCTCGTTGCGAGCGAGGATCATCGCTTCCAGCGCCACCCGGTTGGCGGTCGCCCCGGCCTGGATACCCATGGGGTGGCCGATGGTCCCGCCGCCGAACTGCAGCACGACGTCCTCGCCGAGCAGGTCGAGCAGCTGGTGCATCTGGCCGGCATGGATGCCGCCGGAAGCCACTGGCATTAGCTTATTCAGGCTCGCCCAGCTCTGGTCGAAGAACACGCCGTGCTCGAGCTTCATCGGGTTGAAGTCGTCGCGGCAGATGTCGTAATAGCCGCGCGTGGTGTTGGGATCGCCCTCGAGCTTGCCGACGACCGTGCCGGCGTGGATGTGATCGACTCCGGCGAGCCGCATCCATTTGGCGATGACGCGGAACGACACGCCATGGCTCTTCTGGCGCGTATAGGTCGAGTGACCGGCGCGGTGCAGATGCAGGATCATGTCGTTGCGGCGCGCCCATTTCGCCATCGACTGGATCGCGGTGTAGCCGATCACGAGGTCGATCATGACCACGACCGAGCCGAGCTCCTTGGCGAACTCCGCACGCTCGTACATGTCCTCCATGGTCGCGGCCGTGATGTTGAGATAGGTGCCCTTCACCTCGCCCGACGCCGCCTGCGCGCGGTTGACGCCTTCCATGCAGTAGAGGAAGCGGTCGCGCCAGTGCATGAAGGGCTGCGAGTTGATGTTCTCGTCGTCCTTGGTGAAGTCGAGCCCGCCCTTCAGCGCCTCATAGACCACGCGGCCGTAATTGCGGCCCGAGAGGCCGAGCTTCGGCTTGATGGTGGCGCCGAGCAGCGGCCGGCCGAACTTGTCGAGCCGCTCGCGCTCGACCACGATGCCGGTGGCCGGCCCCTGGAACGTCTTCACATAGGCGACCGGCAGCCGCATGTCCTCGAGCCGCAGCGCCTTCAGCGCCGCGGCGCGGGCGCGATAGAGGTCCTTGTGGAACGTATCGAGCGTCGGCTGGTCGCCGGTGTAGGAGTGGATCGTGGTCATGAACCCCTTCTCGATCCCGACGGCGTCGTCCAGCACCTGAGCGAGCGGCGCGAGGCAGTTGGTCGAGCACGAGGCGTTGGAGACCACGATGTGATCGCCGGTCAGGGCGAGATGATTGACGCCGAACACGACGGTGAGATCGACCTCGCTTGCCGGCGCCGAGACCAGCACGCGCTTGGCACCGGCCTGGATATGTGCGGCGGCTTTCTCACGCGAGGTGAACAGACCGGTGCATTCCAGGGCGATATCGACACCGAGCGCACGATGCGGCAGCTGCGCCGGGTCCTTGATCGCGGTCACCTTGATCGGGCCGCCGCCGACGTCGATCGTATCGCCGTCGACCTTGACTTCGCCGGGAAAGCGGCCGTGGACCGAGTCGAAGCGCAGCAGATGCGCATTGGTCTCGACCGGACCGAGGTCGTTGATCGCGACCACCTCGATGTCGTTGCGGCGGGACTCGGCGATCGCACGCAGCACGTTGCGACCGATCCGGCCAAATCCGTTGATGGCGACACGCAAGCTCATGCTGTTCTTCCCTGGTTCCGACGTGCGACCGAGCGCCTGGCCGCTTCTGCGATGCTCTGCGGTGTGATGCCGAATTCGCGGTACAGCACGGGCGCCGGCGCCGAGGCACCGAAGCTGCGCATGCCGACGAACTCACCGTCGGCACCGATCCAGCGATGCCAGTCGCCGACAACCGCTGCCTCGACGCCGACGCGCGGCGCCGTGCCGAGCACGGTGGCGCGGTAATCGTCCGGCTGCTCCTCGAACAAGGCGAAGCAGGGCGCGGACACCACGGCCGCGCGGATGTGCTCGGTCGCGAGCAGGCGGGCTGCTTCCAGCGCAATCGAGACTTCCGAGCCGGTCGCGATCAGCGTCACGTCACGGCCGCCGTCGGGCGAGACGACGAGATAGGCGCCGCGTGCGACGCGGTTCTTGCCGCGGGCATCGCTGCGGAAAGTTGGCAGCGCCTGACGCGACAGGCACAGCACGGACGGGCGATGCTCGGAGCCGAGTGCGCAGTCCCAAGCCTCCAGCGTCTCGACCGCGTCGGCGGGACGGAACACCAGCAAGTTCGGGATCACCCGCAGCGCGGCAAGGTGTTCGACCGGCTGATGCGTCGGGCCGTCCTCACCGAGCCCGATGGAGTCGTGCGTCATCACGTGGATAACCCGCAGCCGCATCAACGCTGCGAGCCGGATCGCGGGACGGCTGTAGTCGGAGAAGGCGAGGAACGTGCCGCCATAGGGAATGAAGCCGCCATGCAGCGCGAGGCCGTTCATTGCTGCAGCCATCCCGTGCTCGCGGATACCGTAGTGGATGTAGCCACCGGCGAACGCACCGGCTTTAACGGGGGTCTGCGCCTTCGCCTGCGTCAGGTTCGAATGCGTCAGATCCGCCGAGCCGCCGACCAGTCCGGGAATGGTGCTGGCGATGCCGTCAAGCACCTGCTGCGAAGCCTGCCGCGTCGCCAGCTTCGGCCGTTCGGATGCGAAGCGCTCGCGCAACTTCGCCGCGGCGAGCACATAGGCAGCAGGCAGGGCAACCGCCCTACCTTCCACGAACAAATCGCGCTGCTCGGGCGTTGCGCGCTCATAACGATCGAGCCAGGCGAGTCGCTCGACCTGCCCGCGCTGTCCGATCATCCGCCACGCCTTGAGCACCGGGATCGGCACCACGAAAGGCTGATAATCCCAACCGAGCGCGCGGCGCGCCGCCGCGGTCTGCTCGGTGCCGAGTGGCGCACCATGCGCCTTCTCGGTGCCCTGCCGATCAGGCGCCCCATAACCAATGATGGTGCGGCACGCGATCAGCGACGGCTTGGCGGTCTCCCGCTCCTCCGCGATCGCCTGGGCCACGGCTTCTGGATCGTGTCCGTCGACACGGCGCACCGACCAGCCGGAGGCCGCGAAGCGCGCGAGATGATCATCCGATGTCGCGAGCGACGTCGGACCGTCGATGGAGATGCCGTTGTCGTCGAACAGCACGATCAAACGGCCGAGCCCGAGATGACCCGCGAGCGAGATCGCCTCCTGGCTGAGACCTTCCATCAGGCAACCGTCGCCCGCGATCACGTAGGTGAAGTGATCGACGAGGCCGTCGCCATGCCGCGCATTGGCCATGCGCTCGGCAAGCGCCATGCCGACCGCGGTCGCAATCCCCTGCCCCAGCGGACCCGTCGTGGTCTCGACTCCCGGCGTGTGGCCGTATTCGGGATGGCCCGGCGTCTTCGAGCCCCACTGCCGGAACGCCTTGATGTCATCGAGACTGAGGTCGCCGCCGGTCAGGTGCAGCAGCGCATAGAGCAGCATCGAGCCGTGGCCCGCCGACAGAACGAAGCGGTCGCGGTCCGGCCAATTGGGATGCGCCGAGTCGAATTTCAGGAAGCGCGAGAACAGCACGGTCGCGACATCGGCCATACCCATGGGCAGACCTGGATGGCCCGACTGCGCGGTCTCGATGGCATCGACCGCGAGGAAGCGGACGGCGTTGGCGAGATCGTTATGCGCGACTGCCGTGATGTCGGCTTCGGCGTGGACGGAGATATTCATCGGTGTCTCTCCTCGTTCACTTCAGGCTGCGCTTGCGCTCGATCAACTGCATGATCAGCGGCGTCAGAATCAGCTGCATGGCGAGATCGAGCTTCGCGCCGGGACAGACGATCGAATTGGCGCGCGACATCCAGCTCTGCGGCAGCATCGAGAGCAGATAGGGGAAGTCGATGCCGCGTGGATTCTTGAAGCGGATCACGACCATCGATTCGTCCGGCGTCGGGATCCAGCGCGCGATGAACGGATTGGACGTGTCGACCGTCGGCACACGCTGGAAGTTGATGTCGGTCTCGGTGAATTGCGGGCAGATGTAGTGGATATAGTCGGGCATCCGCCGCAGGATGGTGTCGGTGACCGCCTCGGTCGAATAACCGCGCGCGCTGCGGTCGCGGTGCAGCTTCTGAATCCATTCGAGGTTGATGACGGGCACGACGCCGATCTTGAGATCGGCATAGCGCGCGACATTGACCTTGTCGGTGACGACGGCGCCGTGCAGGCCCTCGTAGAACAACAGGTCGGAGTTCTCCGGCAGCTGCTTCCAGTCGGTGAAAGTACCGGGCGCCGTGCCATGCAGCGCGGATTCCTCGGCGTCGTGGACATAGTGCCGCGTCACCGCCGTACCGGTCTCGCCGTAGTCGCGGAACGCGCGCTCCAGCTCCTCGAACAGGTTGGTCTCGGGACTGAAATGGCTGAAATGCTTGTTGCCGCGCTCGGCCTCTTTCGCCATCTGCGCGCGCATCTCGGCGCGGTCGTAGCGGTGGAAGGCGTCGCCTTCGATGTAGGCGGCATTGACCTTCTCGCGGAAAAAAATCTGCTCGAAAGTCTTCTTGACCGAGGTGGTGCCGGCGCCGGAGGAGCCGGTGATGGAGATGATCGGATGCTTCCTGGACATGGGACACCTCGCTCAGAGCCGGAAGAATCCGCGCCGCGCGAACAGCGGCGCAGAGACGCTGGCGACCAGCACTGGATCGCAATGAAGCTCCTCGACGCGCCGCACCTCGTTGCTCGAGCCCATGATCAGGGGCACGCGCTGATGCAGGCTCTGCGCGGAGAGGTCGAGGATGCGCTCGCGTCCCGTGGAGGCGGAGCCGCCGGCCTGCTCGATGATCATGGCCATCGGATGCGCCTCGTAAGTCAGGCGCAGGCGGCCCTCGCCGTAGCCGGGGCGCGCGTCCGAAGGGTAGAGGAAGACGCCGCCGCGGGTGAGGATTCGGTAGGCCTCGGCAACCAGCGAGCCGACCCACCGCATGTTGAAATCATGGTTGGCGGGGCCTTCGACGCCTGCGAGGCATTCGTCGATGAAGGCGCGCACCGGCGGATCCCAGTGCCGACGGTTCGAGGCGTTGATCGCGAACTCCTCGCAGGCCTCGGAGATCTGCACGCCGCTGCGGGCGAGACGGAAGCAGCCGGCCTTGTGATCGAGCGTGAAGATGTCGACGCCTTCGCCGAGCGTCAACACCAGCGAGGTCTGCGGCCCGTAGGTGACGAAGCCCGCCGCAAGCTGCACTGATCCGCGCTGGTGAAAGGCGAGCGAGAGGTCGTCGGGTGCCGGCAGGATCGAGAAGATCGTCCCCACCGTCATGTTGATGTCGATGTTGGAGGATCCGTCGAGCGGATCGATCGCGATGCAGACGCGGCCCTCGCGGTCGCCGATCTGGGGTTCGCGCATCTCCTCCGACGCCAGCGCCGCGATCGGCAGCTTGCTGAGGCAGCGGCGCAGGATCGCATCGGCCTGGACATCGAGGTCGCGCTGGATGTCGCCGTCGCTGTTGCGCTCCGTGGTCAGGCCAGAGGCGTCAGCGAGATCACCTGACGCGATGAGGTCGGCGATTTCGATGGCCGCCGCCGCGATGGCATCGACTGCGGCCGCCACGGCCAGCGCATGCGGCGCGGTCTCGGAATACCGTTGAAGGTGATCGTCCAGCCTGAGTTGCCCAGTCATCTGCGTCCATCCCCTTGGCCGGCGCCGCAGCCATGCCCTCCCCTCTGAAGGTCGGTCGCGGTCAGTCCCAGCACCAGGAGATTGACAGGGACAGATTAATAAGGAAAATTTCTATTCGTAATGAGCACCAAAGAATTTTCTTATAATTGACCCGGACAGGCGGCTGCACAGCTCCGGCATCTGACGATCAGGCAGCTGCGCTCGCTCGCGGCGCTGTCGGCCAAGGGCAGCGTGACGGCGGCCTCCGGCCATCTTGGGCTGACCCAGCCGGCCGTGACCCAGCAGCTGCGGCAACTTCAGGACCTCGCCGGCCTGCCCTTGGTGCAGCGGACCGGCGACGGCATGCAGCTGACCGCGGCGGGCAAGGAAGTGTTGGCGCTGGCCGAGCGGGTCGAGGCCGCGATCGCGGACTGCCAGGGCGCGCTCGACCTGCTCGCCGGACGGAGCGGCGGCGCGGTGCATCTCGGTGCGGTCTCGACCGCTAAATATTTCGTGCCGCATGCGATCGCGGCGTTCTCCAAGCGCTACCCCAAGATCGAGATCAAGCTGACGATTGGCAATCGCGATGAGATCCGCGCAGCCATGCACGGTTATGATCTCGACTTCGCGGTGATGGGCCGGCCACCCGCCGACGTCCACGTCGACGTGCGCCAGCTCGGCCGCAATCCGCACATCATCGTCGCCCGCAGGGGACATTGGCTGGAAAAGGACCGAGGACTCAGTCTGACCGACCTTGTGCACGAGACCTTTCTCACTCGCGAGCCGGGCTCGGGCACGCGAACACTAATGGAGGGCATGTTCCAGAAATCGGATCTCGAGCCAATCATCGGCATGGAGATGAGCAGCAACGAGACCATCAAGCAGGCTGTTATCGCCGGGCTCGGCATCGCCTTCATCTCGGCGCACACCGTCGCGCACGAGCTCGGCGAGGGCCGCCTCGTCGTGCTCGACGTCGCGGGCCTACCAATCGTGCGGCAATGGTACGTGATCCGCCGCAGTGACAAGGTCCTGCTGCCGCCGGCGCAGGCTATGTTCGATTTTCTTGGCTCTGAAGGGTCGAATTATTTGCCGTACCTACCTGAACTCGGCGGGCGCTAAAGCAAGATCCGGAAAAGTGTGAAGCGGTTTTCCCAAAACTCATGCTCAAACAAAGAGCTAAAGCGCCATGACGATTCAACCCATCGCGCTTTTTTCTCGACTTCTTCCAATGTTTTATTGCACGTCGACCAGGCATTGACCCACCGCGTCCAGGAGCCGACGCCGTTTCAACCACCAAGTCTGTCCGGGCCGGTTCTTGGAGGTGTGCCCCGGTGCACCGGTTACGGCAACGGCGTGAACTTAAGTTGGCCGAGCGGCACGACTTTGTCGGTGCGGGTCATCTTGAACTCGGTGTTCGGGCCGAGCCACTTGTCCCAGAGCTGGTTGATCTCACCTGCCTGGTCGAGTGCGAGCAGTGTCTCGTTGATCTTGGCGAGCAGCGCCGGCTCGTCCTTCTTCATGCCGATGCCGATCGGTTGCAAGACCATGGGCTCATCGATCATCTTCAGCGGTTGGCCAGCGGACTTCGATTCGTTGACGAGCTTGGTGATGGTCATGGTATTGGCCACCATTCCGACCGCCTTGTTCTGCTGGACGGCCATGAAAGCCGAGCCGGTGTCGACGAAAGTGAGGGGATCCGACTCATTCAGCTTGATCGCGAGCTCGGAGGTCGAGCCCTTGGTCGAAGCCAGACGTTTACCTTTGAAGTCGGCCTTCTTGGTTCCTGGATCCGAAGCCTTCACCGCCAACATCTCCTTGGCGAGATAATAGGGGTCGGAGAACTGGATCTGCTCGGCGCGGCCCAGCGTATAGGCGAGATTGGCGACTGTGATGTCGACGCGGCCGAGCTTGACCTCGGGCACCCGCGCCTCGACCGAGAGCGGGCTGATCTTCGCCTCGACGCCCCAGCGCTTGGCAATGGCTCTGCAGAGGTCGACATCAAAGCCAACCATCTCCCGCGTTTTCGGATCGGGCGCGGCAAACGGGGGTACGTCGGCGAAGGTGCCGCAGCGCAGCTCTTTGCGCTGCATGATATCGGCCAGCTGATCAGCCATGGCCACGCTGGCAAAGCAACTCAGGCCCGTGGCAACGATGGCGGCGCGGAGCACGCATTTTCCAGTCTTAGTCCCGATCCCGATCGACATTTCGAACTCCCTGTTTTGCAATGATGGCAGGCGTTGTCATCGTGCCCGCAGATCCGACAAAAAGCGCTGCGCACGCGGATGCTGCGGCGAGCCGAAGAACGCGCTCGGCGACGCCGATTCCAGCAGGCGCCCGGCATCCATGAACCAGACACGATCAGCGACATCGCGTGCGAAATTCATCTCATGGGTGACGCACATCATGGTCATGCCATCGCGAGCAAGTCCCCGCATCACCGCCAGAACTTCGCCGACCATCTCCGGGTCGAGCGCGCTGGTCGGCTCATCGAACAGCATCGCCGGCGGCTCCATGGCCAGCGCTCGCGCGATCGCGACACGCTGCTGCTGGCCGCCGGACAGCTGCGCCGGATAGTTCTGCGCCTTGCTGGAAAGGCCTACCCGGTCGAGCAACTGAAGCGCGATCTCCCTTGCCTTGCTCCGTTTGATGCCGTTCACCTTCACAGGCGACAGCATCACATTGTCCAGCACGCTGAGGTGTGGAAACAGATTGAAACTCTGGAAAACGAAGCCGATACGGCTGCGCAGGTGGTTCATTGCCAAGCTGCTAATCTTCGCATGAACATTCTGTCCGTCGAAGCGCAGCACTCCGGATTGGATCTCCTCAAGCCGGTTGACGGTGCGGATGAGCGTCGACTTGCCAGAGCCCGAGGGGCCACATACCACGACCACCTCGCCCTTTTTCACCTCCGCGTTGATGTCGACGAGGGCGGGCAGCGAACCGTAGAACTTGTTGATGCCAATGAATTCAATCATCGGAGTTGCCGTACTGTTCGAGGCCTGGTTTGACATGATCATGTCCTCGATGCGGCTGCCAAAGCCGGCGCTGCAGCACCATCCATCGACCTGGCGCGCCGAACGGCAATCCGACGTTCGAGCGTGCTGGCCAGCTTAGTGAGAGTCCAGCAGACGACGAAATAGATGATGGCGAGTATGAAGTAGACTTCGAACGGCTTGGTCAGAAGCCGGTTGTTGATCTGTCCCGCCGCGAAGGTCAGCTCTGGCACGTTGATGATGTAGCCCAACGTCGTCTCTTTGATGGTGGAGACGAACTGGCTGATGATGCTCGGGATCATGTTGAACAGCGCCTGCGGCAGGATCACGTAGCGCATCGCGCCGAGGTGGCTGTGGCCGAGCGCCCGCGCCGCGTCCATCTGCCCTCGCGGCAATGCCGTGATTCCGGCTCGCACGATCTCACTGAGAAAGGCCCCCTCGTAGATGACCAAGGTGGCGAGCATGGTCACGAAGCCGGGAACGCTCTCGCCGATCAGGAGCGGCAGCAGGAAATAGACCCAGAGGATGATCAGCAGCAGCGGAACGCCGCGCACGACATAGACCAGCGCCGTCGCCGGCCAGCGCAGCACGGGCCAAGGCGATAGACGCGCGAGCGCCATCGCCACGCTGAGCGGGAATGCCAGCGCAATTCCAAGAATCGACAGGATCAGGGTCGCGGCGATCCCGCCGAGCGGGCCGTTCGGAAACTGGCCGACCAGCAGCAGCAGCCAGTTGTCGCTGACGATGCCTATCATGTTGAACAGGAGCGTCATGTCAGAGCGCTCCCGCCATGCGGCTGCGCCGCTCGAAATAATAGCCAAGCCACATCAGGAGCAGCGAGCACACGAGGTAGAAGACGGTCGCGATCAGGTAGGTCTCGAAAGCGCGGAAGCTCTGGTTTTCGACCTCCTTCACCGCATGCGTGAGCTCGGTGACGCCGATCGCCATGGCAAGACTGCTGTTCTTGAACAGCGACACCGTGTGGTTCACCAGCGCCGGCATCGCATTTCGGACCGCCTGCGGCAGCAGGATGTAAGTCATCGCGCCGAGATAGCTGTGACCCAGCGCGCGAGCGGCCTCCCACTGGCCCTTGGGCACGGCGCGCAAGCCCGACCGATGGTCTTCGCTGAAATATGCGGCCTGACACAGTCCGAGCGCGATCACCGCGAAGATTGCCTCGCCGTTCTGATCGGACAGCCAGACCTGGAGCCGCTCGGGCAGCAGGCTGGAGACACCGAAATACCAGAGCATCAGCTGCACCAGTGTCGGCACGTTGCGGTGATAGGCAACGTAGGCCTCGACCAGGGCGTCGGCGATCCGGCCCGGCAGCATTCGAATTGCAAGGAGGGTGATACCGAGGCTCATGGCGAGCAGCCAGGAGCCTGCGAAGATGATGAAGGTCATCTTCACCCCGTGGACGAGCATGCGGCTGAACTCGGGGTTCAGCAGGATCGCCATGAGGTCGAAGCCCTTCATCGCACCCTCCGCTCTAGGTGACGGCTGGAGGGCTGGCGGGGTGCTCGGGACGGACCGTCGACAGTCCGCCCGGCACCTGCAGGGTCGGTGTGATCTCGATATGGCCGATGTTTACCGCCACTGGCGCGGCAATGGCGAAAGCGATCGTGTCGGCGATGTCCTCCGGTTTGGGCAGCTCGAATCCGTCGATGAAGGCAGCGCGGGTCGCGGCGGAGTCGCCGTGGACGTGAGCGAAGATATCGGTCTCGACCCGCCCCGGGCAGATCTCGGTGATGCGAACACGCTTGCCGAAGGCATCGATCCGGAGCTGACGGGACAGCATGCTGACCGCCGCCTTGGTGGCGTGGTAGGTCGAGTTGCCGCCGAAATTATAGGCGCCGGCGATTGAAGTGATGTTCACGACGTGACCGCGGTCGCGCGCCACCATGCCGGGCACGACGAGGCGGCACAGATGCAGGACGGCCCCCAGATTCACGCCGAGCAGTAGCTCGATATCCTCGGCATCCGCCTGCAGGAATTTCTTGGGCCGGTCGACGCCGGCGCAGTTGACGAGAACGTCGAATTCGACGCTGCCGGCGAGCTTGGTAAGCGCAGGCAGATCGCGAACGTCGACGGCATGGGGAATGCAGCCGGTGCGATCTGCCAGCGCCTTCAGTGGATCGGCGCTACGCGCCAACGCGTGCACCTGCAGTCCCTCGCGCGCCAGGCGCTCGACGACGGCGAGGCCGATGCCTGACGAGGCGCCGGTGACGAGAGCCGTCCTGTAGTCGGAAAATGGCATCTGAGTCCTCGCTGTTCTCCAGAGGCTACCGACGGAGCAGTTCCGCCGCCAAGATGGAATCACTTTGGCGGGATAAGGGGCGCTTATGATGGGCCACGCCCGGGGCCGCCGGCGATCAGGTGCGACACCGGCGCGATCTCGCCACCGGCGGTCTCGATCGCCGCACGGATCGTCCGGGCGAACTCGACCGCGCCCGGGGTGTCGCCATGCAGCAGGATCGATGTGGCCTGCATCGGCAGCGCCCGGCCGGTCGCGGTGATGACGACGCCGTCGCAGAGCAGGCGCTGCACCCGTTCGAGCACGAGCGCCGGGTCGTGAATGACCGCGCCGGCCGTGCCCCGTGGCACGAGCAGTCCGTCATCGTCGTAGGCGCGATCCGCGAGGAAAGTGGTGGCGACGCGCAGGCCGCAGGCCGCCGCCGCCCCCTCGATGGCGCGGCTGGTCGACGATACGATGAGGAGCTCTCGATCGAAGGCGGCGACAGCGCGGACCAGCGGTTCGGCGAGTTTGGCGTTGGCGGCCACCATGTTGCCCAAGGCGCCGTGGAAACTCATGTGGGTCATGCGGTAACCGGCTGCGCGGACGATCCCTGCAAGCGCGCCGAGCTGATAGGTGACCATCGCCGCGAGCTCGGTAGGATCGATGTGCATCGCCCGGCGGCCGAAGCCCTGGCGATCCGGGAAGCCGACATGGGCGCCGACATCGACACCCCGCGCCTTTGCCGATTCCACGGTGCGCTGCATGATCAGCGGGTCGCCCGCGTGAAAGCCGCAGGCGATGTTGGCCGACGAGACGAGGCCGAGCAGAGCGTCGTCGTCGCCCATGGACCAGGGACCGTAGCCCTCGCCCAGATCCGCATTGAGATCGATCTTCATTCGGCGTCACTCCCGTGCGGCTGCAATCCGATCAGCGGCGCGCCGTATCCCACCGTCGCGCCATGCTCGGCGAACGTCTCGACCACCATGCCGTCCTCCGGGGCCGGGACCGGAAGCAAGAGCGGTCCGATCTGGAGAAAGGCGAGCGGCGTGCCGGCCGCAACTTCGTCGCCGACGGCGACCGATGGTTGCGAGCGCAATGGATGGCGGTCGAGGTAGAGACCCGGCACCGGTGCCCGAATGATCTGCGTGGGGGAAGAAGACAGCGCCGCCGTCGCAGCCTCGATCATTTCGACTTCGACTCGGGCGCCGTCATGCCGCAGGCGCAGCACCCCGGCTGGGCCTTTCAGCTCGAGCAGGCCGATGTCGGTCGCCGCGAGGAAGGCGCAGAGCTGGTCGACATGGTCGAGCGGGTTGGTCATCGCACCGCTCCCTGGTTGCAGTAGAGCTCGACCAATCGGCGGGCGTTGCTCAGCCAGCGCCGGGTCGCCGCCGACGCGTCCAGCGCCTCGTCCCAGCTGCACAGCACGAAACGAATCCGGCTGCCGATGGGAGCCTGGCCGAGGCGCCAGAGGTCGGCGTCGATGACGGTGCCGATCTTGGGATAGCCGCCCGATGGCTGCGCATCGCGCATCTGGATGATCGGCTGGCCGCCGTGGGGGACCTGGATCACGCCTGGGACAATGCCGTGGGAGCGCAGCTCCATGGGTCGCTGCGGCCTGAGTTCGGGGCCGGCGAGACGATAGCCGTAGCGGTCGCTCTGTGACGTAATCTTCCAAGGCTCGGACCATAGCGCCTCGTGGGAAGACGGCGTGAAGCTATCGTATTCGGCAGCCGGCAGCACCCGCACGGCGGTCAACCCGTCCACCTCCAATGGCAAGGCGAGGCCGGGCGGCGTGATGCCGAAGCCTGTCTTGGCGCGACCGGGGGGCTCGGCAATTGGCAACCGATCGCCGTCGCGCAGCGGACGGCCCTCTAACCCGCCGAAGGCGCCGCGCAGCTGGGTACTGCGTGAGCCGAGCACCGAGGGAACATCGATCCCGCCCGCGATGCACAGGTAGACGCGGCTGGCGCGCCAGGTCGCAGTTGAGGGAACGGCGAGCGAGAGGACCTGGCCGGCATCGGCGCGGTGCGCCCACCATGGTAGCACTGGCGCCTCGTCGAGCCGCGGCGCGCAATCCGCGCCGGTCACGGCGAACACCGTCGAATGGGTGAAGCGGACGCGGAACGGGAACAGCGGTATCTCGAGGGCTGCCGCATTCTCCTCGTTGCGCAGCAGGATGTTTCCAGCGGCGAGCGCCAACGGGTCCATCGCACCCGATGTCCCGACGCCGAGGTTGAGCGCGCCGGTGCGGCCGAGATCTTGCACCGTGGCGAGCGCGCCGGCCGACAGCACCTCGATCATCGCAGCACCCGGATGGTTTTGAAGCGGATGCAGTCACCGGGCTGCAGCAGCGCTGGCGGCGTGCGCTCGACATCGAAGAATGCGACCTCGGTGCTGCCGATCGTATTCCAGCCGCTCGGCCCATCGGAGGCAGAGACGCCGGTCTGACTGCCGCCGATGGAGACGGCGCCGCGTGGGATGCGCAGCACCGGCACCTTGCGCCGCGGCGTCGCGATGCGCTGGTCCATGCCACCGAGATAGCAGTACCCGGGATGGCTGCCGAGGGCGTAGACGGTGTAAGTCGGTGCGCTGTGGATCGCGACGATATCGTCGACGCTCAATCCGGTGTGGGCCACGACATCGGCCATGTGCGGGCCGCCGTCGCCGCCATAGACCACCGGCAGATCAAGGCAGCGCCCGGCGACAGGAAGCGGCTCGAGGGCGTGCCACAGCTCGATCAGTCTGTGCTCGATTTGTCCCCGGTGCCGCGGCGGCTCGGCGAAAGCGATCATGAGGTTGTTCATGCCCGGCACGGCCTCCCGAACGCCGGGCAGACGGCCCGCCTCCAGCGCCAGGGCCCAGATGCGGCACTGCGTCGTCAGCGAGGTCTCGCCCGGAGCTTCGAACAGCAGCGCGGTCGTTCCCAGCAGGCTGAGTTGTGGCAGGTCCGTCGTCATGCCTTGCCGCTCCCGCACAACTGCTGCTCGAGATGGTGAATGCTGACGCCGCCCCTGATGAACGCGGCATCCCTGACGAGCCGCCGGTGCAGCGGCAGGTTGGTCGCGA
This sequence comes from Bradyrhizobium guangzhouense, assembly GCF_004114955.1. Lineage (NCBI taxonomy): Bacteria > Pseudomonadati > Pseudomonadota > Alphaproteobacteria > Hyphomicrobiales > Nitrobacteraceae > Bradyrhizobium > Bradyrhizobium guangzhouense. The sequence continues at coordinate 761,844 of NZ_CP030054.1, read as the reverse complement.
TTCCTTCCACGCGCATTTCGTCGAGGGCGATGCGCAGCCGGTCCAGGGCCTCGGCGCGATTCGCGCCGTGCACGACGAGCTTGCCGATCAGCGAGTCGTAATATGGCGGCACGCGATATCCGCTGCTGGCATGGCTATCGATGCGCACGCCGGGGCCGCCGGGGAGCTCCCAGGCGGTGATCACACCGGGGGACGGCACGAACGTGTCGGGATCTTCGGCGTTGATCCGGCATTCGAAGGCATGACCGCGGCAGACGATGTCGGCTTGCGCGAACGGCAGCGCCTCGCCCTGAGCCACACGAATCTGCGCCTCGACGATATCGATCCCAGCGGTCATCTCGGTGACGGGGTGTTCGACCTGCAGGCGCGTATTCATCTCGATGAAGTAGAACGCGTCATCCTCGACGAGGAACTCGAACGTGCCGACGCCGCGGTATTCGAGCTGCCGGCAGGCCTCCGCGCAGCGCTCGCCGATCTGCGCCAGCACGTCCTGGTCCAGTCCCGGTGCCGGCGCCTCCTCCAGCACCTTCTGGTGCCGTCGCTGCAGCGAGCAATCGCGGCTGCCGAGCCAGACGGCATTGCCATGGGTATCGGCAATCACCTGGATCTCGACATGTCGCGGCCGGCGCAGGAATTTCTCGATGTAGATCGCGCTGTTGGCGAAGCCGCGCCGCGCCTCTTCCCGCGTCACGGCGATCGCATCGATGAGGCCAGCCTCGCTCTCCACCATGCGCATGCCGCGTCCACCGCCGCCGCCCGCCGCTTTCAGGATCACGGGGTAGCCGATCTGCCGCGCGGTTGCGCGCGCGAGATCGAGGTCGTCGCCGAGCGCCGCATCCGGACCGGGTACGCAGGGAACGCCGGCGGCGCGCATCGCCCGCTTGGCCGCGACCTTGTCGCCCATGACGCGCATCACCGCGGCCGTCGGGCCGATGAAGGTCAGGCCGGCAGCTTCGACCTGCTCGGCGAAGCCAGGGTTCTCGGACAGGAACCCGTAGCCCGGATGGATCGCCTCCGCTCCGCTGACCTCGGCGGCGAACAGCAACGCCGTCTGGTTGAGATAGCTCTGCGCTGCCGCGGCCGGCCCGATGCAGATGGCCTCGTCGGCATGATGCACGTAGGGCGCATCGCGATCGGCCTCCGAATGGACGACGATGGTGCGCAGCCCGAGCCGCCGGCAACCACGCTGGATGCGCAGCGCGATCTCGCCCCGGTTGGCTATGAGGACCGAGCCGAACATGTGCCTACCTGATCCGCATCAGTTCTTGCCCGGCCTCGACCTCCTGCCCGGTGGAGACGAGAATTGCGATCACGGCGCCGTCCCGATCGGCACGGACCTCGTGAAACATCTTCATGGCTTCGATGACGCACAATGTCGTGCCGGCGGTGATCGCCTGGGCCACCGTGACGAAGGGCGGCGCGTCAGGATCGGGCTGCAGATAGGCAACGCCAAACAGCGGCGCGACGACGCCATCCGCCGCGGCGTTGACCGGTGCCGGTTGCGCAGGCTCGGGACGGCTCGGGGGGCGCGCCGTGGCGGCGACCACTGGCACCGCCGGCCGCGATTCGGTCGGCTGCGGTCGGCGCACCAGCCGCAATGACATGCCGCCCTGGCTGAACTCCATCTCGGCCAGATCGGAAGCCGCCATGGCGTCAATCAGTGACTTGATACGATCGAGATCCATGCTCCGGCCGTTCGTCGAGGTCGGCGCCCGCGGCGTCGCTACCTACCGACGAACGCTACCGCTGGCGGTCTTCCCCGACCAAGACGGTTTGGCTTTGCCCATATAAGAGAGCGCTATGACGCTTTCTGCGCCCGCTCCTCGGCGACGACGAGATTGCCAGGCAGCCCAGCAACGAGCTCGAGCAGGATTTCCTTGATGGCCTGGGCCGGCTCCGATAGCGGCAAATGATCGGACTGGCACAATGCCAACGGCGCCTCGATGATCGGATCGACGATGCGGGACTGCCAGCCGCCGCAGGAGCCCGCCACCTGTCGGGCCATCGATTCCGGCAGGATCGTCGCGCCGAGCCCGTCGGCGATCACCGCCGTCAATGTGCTCGCCGATTCGATTTCCGCGACGACCTTCGGCGCCTGACCGATCGCCGCAAAGGCTTCGTTCACCATCTTGCGCACGACGTTGTAGGGACGGGCGAGATAGAGATCCATGTCGGCCAGCGCTGGCACGCTGATCTCGCCCGGCGGGGCCATCATGCTGGCGGGGCCGACCACGTAGAGCTGTTCGCGCAGCAGCGGCACGAACGAGAGGCCATGAACGGCCGTCTTGCCGCCGTAGAGCACGGCGAGATCCATCCGGCCGTTCATGACGAGCTCCGAGAGCGTCGTTCCGTAGGTCTCGTTGAGGTAGAGCAGGATGCCAGGGTGGCGGGCGCGCACGGTCCGCAGCAGCGGCAGCGCGAGTCCGGCCGCGGCCGTTCCAGGCGCAAGTCCGACGGCGACCGCACCGGAGATGCTCTTGGCCGCCGCGCTCATATCGGCGCGCGCCTGCTCGCATTGACGCAAGATGAGCTGCGCGTGGCGATACAGCACCTTGCCCGCTTCCGTGGGCACGACGCCGCTTTTGGTGCGCACCAGGAGCTGCTGGCGGACCTCGCCCTCCAAGGTCGCGAGCTGCTGGCTGAGCGCCGGCTGCGCGACATGGAGCACATCGGCGGCCTGCGTCAGGCTGCCGACGTCGACGATCTTCACGAAATACTGAAGACGCCTCAGATTCACCTTGTCCCTCGGATCGATCGGCGCAGCGGCCTTCCCGGCTGCGCGGCATTCAACGGGGCGCCGAGGAGGAATCCAACCATAAGATATGCCTATCAGGCCAGATTGAACTCGTGTTGGTCAGCGCCGGCGGCTGTCTTTAGCGTCGCACCTCTCCAGACCGGGGTCAATTGCCATGAACCGTTCTCGTATTTCCGCGCGCGTCAGACGCATCAAGCCTTCGCCCAGCACGGCGGCTGCGGATCGGGCGAGCGCGCTCAAGCGCGAGGGCAAGAGCATCGTCAGCCTTGTGGTCGGCGAGCCGGATTTCGACACGCCCGCGCATATTCGCACTGCCGCCGTCTGGGCGATGGAGAAGGGAGAGACGCGGTACACGGTGCTTGCCGGCACGCTGGAGCTGCGCCAGGCGATCGTCGCCAAGCTGAAGCGCGAAAACGGCCTCGTCTACGATCCCGCGGAGATCGTCGTCACCAACGGCGCCAAGAGCGCCATTTACAGCGCGCTCGAAGCGACCCTCGAGGCCGGCGACGAGGTGATCATCCCAGCGCCCTATTGGGTGTCCTATCCGGACATGGTGCTCGCCTGCGAAGGAATACCTAAGATCGTGGCCTGTCCGGAAAGCCAGAGCTTCAAGATCTCGCCGGCCCAGCTGGAGGCGGCGATCTCGGAGAAGACGCGCTGGCTGTTGATCAACTCGCCATCGAACCCGACCGGCGCAAGCTATTCCGCAGCGGAATATCGCGGGATTGCCGAGGTTCTCGCCCGCCATCCGCATGTGCTGGTCATGACCGACGACATCTACGAACACATCCGTTTCGACGGCGAGAGTACGCCGCATCTGCTCAACGCAGCACCCGAGCTGCGTGAGCGCGTCCTCGCCATCAACGGCGTATCCAAGACCTATGCGATGACCGGCTGGCGCATCGGCTGGATCGCCGGCCCCGCGGACCTCGTCGGCGCGCTGAATACGCTGCTGTCGCAGGCCTCGGGCAATGCCTGCTCGATCAGCCAGGCGGCGGCGGTCGCGGCGCTCACCGGCGACCAGAGCTTCGTTGGCGAGACCGTTGCGACTTATCGGGCGCGTCGCGATCGCACGCTCGCGCGTATCAACGCGATCCCCGGGCTGAGTTGCCGGCCGCCCGACGGAGCGTTTTATCTCTACGTCAATTGTGCAGGCCTGATCGGCCGGACAACGCCGGCCGGGACTCGCCTCGAGAGCGACAGTGACGTCGTGATGTACTTGTTGGAGGCGGCCGGCGTGGCCGTCGTCCAGGGCACCGCCTACGGTCTGTCGCCATTCTTCCGTGCCTCGATCGCGACATCGCAAGCGGCGCTCGACGAAGGCACGGATCGCATCGCCCGTGCAGTTGCCGAGCTGCACTAACCTGAAATTGATCGAAAGCATCCTCCATGACCAATCCCGGAATCGTCAGAAACCCCTCCGCTCCCCAGGTCGACCCGTCCACCGTCGCCAAGCTGCGGAGCATCGCGGTGGCGCTGCTGAGCGATCAACTGCACCGCAACTGCGGCAGCATCGGTCTTCGCGCCTACCATTCGCCCGCCCCCATGGCCGGCACGGCGGTGACCGTGAAGACGCGTGGCGGGGACAACCTCGCCATTCTGCGCGCCTATGATTTCTGCCGGCCCGGAGACGTCATGGTGGTCGATGCCGGCGGAGACACTACCAACGCTCTGGTCGGTGGCATCATGACCTTCGCCGCCGCTTCGCTGGGTCTCGCCGGCATGGTGCTCGATGGCGCCATTCGGGACGCGGCCGAAATCGGCGCACGAGCTTTTCCCGTTTATGCCCGCGGCGTGAACCACCGCGGCCCCTACAAGGACGGTCCAGGGGAGATCAACGTGCCGATCACGGTCGGCGGTATGGTGGTCAATCCGGGAGACGTGATCGTCGGGGACCAAGATGGACTTCTCGCCTTCCCGCCCGGTCTTGCCGCAAGCGTGATCGAGAAGGCGATGGCTCAACATCAGAAGGAGGAGGCGACGATGCAGGCCATTCGCGAGGGCCGCTGGGACCGTTCCTTTGTCGACGCGCTGGAAGCGCGCTGCGCCAATTGAGCGCGTTTCTGCCTCTGTTAAAGCTTGCTGCGGCGTCTTCACGCCAGAACAACCGCAGAGCCAGGTGAACTCTTGAGATAAGGACACCGGGCGGAGTCACGGATATGCGCTCTTGAGATCATGGCTCGCGGCGCAGCCCGGACAGCGAAATCGCAACCCCGGCCGCTACCAACCAGCCAGTTCGCAGGTACTTCCTGCAGGCTGGAAACGCCGCACCAAAACGTGAAGCGTGCCAATGTCCTGGTTACTCGGCAGCGCTCCCTACTTCACCAACGCACAGCCGCCCTCCACCATTGGCCGGAACGCCTGGTCTGCCGGGATCGTCGAAACAAGCTTGTAATAATCGTACGGATATTTCGTCTCCTCCGGCTTCTTGACCTCGAACAGGTACATCGGATGCACGACGCGGCCATCCTGACGGATCGCGGTATCGCCGAAAAGCCTATCGTGGCCTTTGAACGTCTTCATCTGCGGCACGACGTCCTTGGCGTTGTCGCTGCCAGTAGCGGCGACCGCGTTGAGGTAGGCGAGCGTGGAGGCGTAGACGCCGGCTTGATTGCCGCTCGGCATTTTGCCGTTCATGCCGGGGCGTGCCGCAAAGCGTTTGGCGAAGGCACGGGTGTCGTCGTTCATGTCCCAGTAAAAAGCCTCCATGAGTTGCAGTCCTTGAGCGACCTTCAATCCCATTCCGTGGACGTCGTTGATGAAGAGGAGGAAGGCAACGAGCTTCTGTCCGCTCTGCTGGATACCGAACTCAGCCGCCTGCTTCACCGCGTTGATGGTGTCGCCGCCTGCATTGGCAAGCCCGATCACCTGGGCTTTCGAGCCCTGCGCCTGAAGCAGGAAGGAGGCGAAGTCAGAAGTGCCGAGTGGATGCTTGGAGGAGCCGATCACCTTGCCGCCATGCGCCTCGATATATTTCTGCGCTTCCGCCTCGATGCCTTTACCGAGCGCGTAATCGACGGTGAGGAAGTACCACTCCTTGCCGCCGTGCGACATCATTGCCGCCGCCGTGGTGTTGCCGGTCGCCCAGGTGTCGTTGACCCATTGGATGGTGTTGGGCGAGCAGGCCTTGCCGGTTAGGTCGGCGCTCGCGGTGGAGGACGCCAGGAACGTCATCCGGCTGTCGCGTAGCACATTGTTGATGGAAAGGCCCACCGCCGAGTTCGGCACGTCGACGATGGCATCGACACCTTCAACATCGAGCCATTTTCGCGCAATGGCCGAGCCGACGTCCGCCTTGTTCTGATGATCGGCGTAGACGATTTCAACCTTGACGTCCTTGCCGCCGCCGGCGAAATCTTCCGCCGCCATGCGTGCGGCTTCGACCGAGCCCATGCCGTTGGTGTCTTGGAATATGCCGGAGATGTCGTTGAGCACGCCGATACGCACGACGCCATCCGAAATCTCCGCGTTCGCGGCGCCGACCCAAAAGCTTGCGGCAAGCGCAATGGTCCACCCCAGGTGCTTCATTCTTTGTCCTCCCTCACTCCCGCGAGTCGGTCGTTGCCGAAAACTGGAACCTAGACCTGCCGCTCCGGCAGACGCAGCACGAGACCGTCGAGCTCAGACGTGATCCTGATCTGGCAGGACAGCCGGCTCGTCGGCCGCCGCTCCGCGGCGGTGCCATCGAGCAGCGCGTCCTCGTCGTCGCGGACGGCCGGCAATCGCGCCAGCCAGGGCGTCGTCGACATAGACATGGCAGGTCGCGCACATGGCGTTGCCGCCGCACTCGGCGAGGATGCCGTCGAGGCCGTAGCGGGTTGCCGCCTGCATCGCACTCTCCCCGTCGCTGGCGTCGAGGTGATCGCTATTGCCGTTGGAATGAACGAAAGTAATGGCTGGCATCAAAGGTCCTCGTCAGGCCGGGGTGATGGATATCGGCAGGCTCTCTAGCCCGCGCAGCGTGTTGTTGTAGCGGCGCTCGACGGGACCGGAGATTTCGATCGATGCAACCCTTCGCGCGATCGCGGACAGCACCACCTCACCTTCGAGCCGCGCTACCAACTGGCCAACGCACATGTGAATGCCGGAGCCGAAGCCGACATGGCCCGAAGTCTTGCGGGTGATGTCGTAGCGATCGGACTCGATCCAGCGGCGCGGGTCGCGGTTCGCCGCGCCGAGGAACATCAGGACCTTCTCGCCCTCGCCGACGCGCGTGCCGCCGATCTCGACCTCGCGCGTCGTGGTGCGGAAGAAGGTCTGCACCGGGCTTTCGAAGCGAACGGCTTCCTCGAAGGCGTTGCGCGCCAGCGACGGATCGGCCCGCAGCCGCGCGAATTCCTTCGGAAAGCGTGCCAGGCAATAGAGAGCGGCTCCGATGCCATAGACTGTGGTGTCGAGGCCTGCGGACAGCAGTGAGCGCACGAGCAACGGCGCCTCATCCGACGTGATCTCGCCAGTGTCGGAGAACGCATGGATACAGGCGCCAAAGCCGCCAGGCTTAAGATTCGGTCGCTGGCACTGCTCGGCGACATAGGCCTGGTGCGGCGCCGATCGCTCGATTGCGGTCTGACGTAGCTCGTTTGGCGGGCCGAAGGCATTGAAGACGAGACCAGCATAAGGAATCAGGTGCTCGCGCCCTTCCGCCTTCAGTCCGAGCGCATCCGGAAATACAGACAACGGATAGGCCTCTGCGAGATCGGCGACCGCATCGAATTTGCGCCGCTGCAGCAGCTCGTCGATCTTGGCTTCGGCCGCCAAAGCGAAGCCGTCGCGGATCCGCTTCATGGTCGCGGGCGACAGCACCTTTGACAGCACGGCGCGGGTGCGGGTGTGCGCGGGGGGATCGGCCTCCAGGATCAGGCTCGGCGGCCGCCAGGGCTTTTCCTTCTTGAAGTCGGAAAGACCGACGCCGCGGCTGGAACAGAAGGTCTGGGGATCGTTGAGGACTGAATAGACCTCGGCATAACGCGCCACGCCGTAGACGTTCCATTTATCGAGATAGACGACAGGGCCGGCCTCTCGCAGCCTTTCATGGGTCGGATAGGGATCGTCGAAGAACGAGATCGCGAAGGGGTCGACGTCAAGGTGTGGAATGGCCATTGGACCGGCGGTCGAAGCACAGGCGCTCGGTACAGTCATTGCAGTCCTCGCAAATTTGGGCTTGTGAAGCGTTCGCGCATGTCCTTATTTCTGGAGCAGCGCATGAAGCGAGCCCCGACGTGATGCAGCCACCGACCAGCAAATCGAGACACAACACCGCGACTGAAGGCGATGCGCCGCTGCTCGATCTCGACCGCTACATCCCGGCTCTGATCACCTTCATCGCCAATAAATTGTCCAAGAGCGCGAACGCGTTCTATCAGCCCGCGTTCGGCGTCAACGTCACCGAGTGGCGCATCATTGCCCTGCTCGCAATCGAGCCAGGCATTCCGGCCGCCCGCATCTGCCACGTCATCGGCTTCGACAAGGGGCCGGTGAGCAGGACGCTCGCCGCCATGGAGAAGCGAGGCCTGATCGCGATCCGCATCGACCCGAATGACGGCCGCACCCATTCGATCTCCCTGACAGCGAAGGGGCGCACCACCCACGACAAGGTGATCGCCGTGGCGCTTGGGCGCGAGCGGCGGCTGCTGTCGTGCCTTTCCAGGGATGAGCAGGAAATACTGATCGGGCTGCTGCGCCGTTTGCATGAAAATCTCGGCGCGGTGACGGATACCGATAGCTAAGCCAGGGCGCACAGCACGATGTGCACGCAAGGCTTCGTTACCTTCACGCTTGCGCCGGCGTTTGCTGGCGATACCATCCCTGCCGAACATCGGTCCTCCCAGGAAAGGCGTAGCGGTTGTCCCGCCATCTTCCCTTGCGCGAAGGTTCGCATGAATTAGTTGCCTAGGCAACAAAAAACCTTTGCCTCCGGCTTGAACCCTCCCTTCCTTATTCGCGAACCTCTCCTGGTTCGCGGATAGGCGGCAACCGCTTATAGACCCTTTGTCGATTGCGAGGGGCCGACAATCCGCCGTCTGGCAGAGCATCCTGGCAGCGCGCGCGGCGAGATGCTCAATGTCGAGCCATCGGAAAGGATCGCTACTAACATAGAGGCCAAGTTCGAGACGGCGCTAGCGGTTTAATGTCAACCCGGGACTGCCGAGAGGATGAAGAGATAAAGTCCGTAAATGCGAGAGCGAAGGGAGCCGCCGTCATTGGGAGCTTGCTGGCTCGCGCAGCGTATCTACCGGGTCGCACCCAAGCGGCACGACCGAGGAGAGCAGCGCGCTGCTAGGGGCGGTCGAGACACCCCCGGTATCGATTCTCCGGACCATCCTTAGAAAAAAGACGCATTCAAATGGCGAAGGGTAGCTGACCTCTCGCTAGCCAGCGGCGGCGACTGTTCCATAGATGGTCAAGAGGCCAAGTCCCATCGCGATGTTTCCGATAACGAACTGCAAAGACCGGTTGACCCAAGTTAAGGTTCGGGCTGAGATGACTAAGGGAACCGCAATCAGCGACGACAGTGCGGCCATCCCCATCATCGAGCCCATACCAAATAGTAACACGTAAAGTATCCCCGCTAGATGGTTCGGCGCTTGTGAGACGGTTAAGACGAGGAGCGCGGCTGAGCCTGCCATCCCATGCATGAGCCCGACCGCCAGCGTCCGCCAGCGCGCACCATGGTCATGATCATGCGCGCGCGCCTCAGGGCGCCAAATTTCGCTCTTGTGACTAGGAGCACGAAAATCTGAGATGTGATGGTGAACATGGACACGTTCGCGCCATAAGCGCCATATGACGTTGCTTCCTAACAGAATCAACATGAAGCCGACGGCCGCCTCTAGCGGTTGCGAAACGCCCGGCGGAATTGCATATCCGAGCACCAAAGCCGCCCCGGAGAACAGGAACAAAGTGATGGTGTGTCCAATTCCCCACGTCAACCCATGCTTGACGATCTCGCCCACATCGCTGCGGCGCGCCGCAATGCTCGATACCGCCGCAATGTGATCGGCCTCGAGCGCGTGCTGCATGCCCAGCAGCAGTCCCAGCCCCAATATTCCGAACATGGCAAGATCCAATCATCAAGAGGGAAATACGGTGTCCTTCAGCAACTTGCTTTGCCGTCGTATCCAACCGTACCACTCCTCAAATCCTGCGCCGTTTCTGGCCGAGACCTGCAGAACCTCGATGGCCGGGTTGACGTCTCTGGCGTATGCCACCGCGCGATCGACATCGAAATCCACATGCGGAAGCAAGTCGAGCTTGTTCAAGATCATGAGGTCAGCCGACCGGAACATGTGAGGATATTTGATCGGCTTGTCCTCTCCCTCGGTCACTGAGAGGATGACGACCCTTGCATGTTCGCCAAGGTCGAACATCGCAGGACAAACTAGATTTCCGACATTCTCGATCATCACGATCGATTCCGGCGGTGGACGCAGCTCTGAAAGAGCGCGCGCAATCATGTCGGCCTCGAGATGGCAACCCGTGCCCGTATTGACCTGGACTGCTGGGGCGCCTGCGCGTCGAATTCGCTCCCCATCATTGGCCGTCACCTGGTCTCCTTCGATGACGAAGAGATTGACCTCGTGATGAAGGTCGCCAATGGTTCGCTCCAGCAGCGTGGTCTTGCCGGCGCCGGGCGAGCTTGCGAGGTTCAGGGCCAGGATTTCGCGACCGGCGAACCAGGCCCGGTTCCTTGCTGCCAAAACGTCGTTCTTGGCGAGGATCCGGGCTTCCAGATCGAGCACCAGGCCCGCAGCTTCGTCATGATTGGTATGCCCGTGTTCGTGGGCATGGTCATGCGAATGTCGGCGTCCATGATGTCCGTGATCATGATGGTCATGATGATGGTGATCATGGCCGTGTCCAGCGTGAGAGTGGACGTGGGCGGGATCATGGTCATGCGAATGGGCGTGAGCAACGCCATCCGCGTGGACATGGAAATGATCATGCAGGTGCTCACCGGTCTCCCCACCGCCCAGGCTCGCTTCATGTCCGGTCTGGAGATTGATCACCGTGGCACCCGCCTTGGCGCCGCAACCGCAATGTCCGCACATCAGGCAGCCTCCCCTTCGATCTCCATGCTTCTGATCTTCAATTCCTCGCCCTGAAGGCGCGTAAACTGCCGCGAGCCACAAGGGCACGGCGCAAACAGGCTCGCCTGCTCGAATTCCGAACGACACGTCGCGCACAGCGCTCGCCCGGCCACGCGCCTGATGTCGAGCGCTGTGCCGTCAAGAGGCGTCCCGCGGGCGACGGTCTCGAAGCAGAATGCGATCGCCTCTCCCATCACGCCGGAGAGATCTCCAACATCGACGGTGATGCGGCGGACCTTGCGGCCCTTGGCGGCATCGCTGACGATCGCCACGATGTTACGGGTGATGCCGAGCTCGTGCATGGGTCCTCTCAGCAGATCCGAGGCAGCTGTTCGCCGACGAGCATGTCGACCATTCGGTGTCCGCCAAAGCTCGTCCGCATCATGACGCGGCTATCCTGGTCCGAGGTGATCCGGCCGATACGGGCGGCATCCAAACCCAGTGGATCTCGCCGCATGGCAGCCAGCGCGGCTTCGGCCTGATCGGGGGGAACGATCACGACGATCTTGCCCTCATTGGCGAGATAGAGCGGATCGAGCCCAAGCACCTCGCAGAACGCCTTCACTTCCTCGCGGATCGGCGTCATGCCCTCCTCGATCTCGATGGAGACCCCCGAGCCGTCCGCGATCTCGTTCAGCACCGTCGCGACGCCGCCGCGCGTCGCGTCCCGAATGAAGCGAGTGCCCGGTGCGGCGGCGAGGATCGCGCCGATCAGCTCGTGCAGACAGGCGCAATCGCTGGCGATCGGCGTCTCGAGCGCCATGTCGCCGCGGGCGCACAGGATGGCGGCACCGTGGTCACCCAGCAGTCCGTTCACGAGGACGGCGTCGCCGGCGCGGGCCTTGTCCACGCCGAGCGCGAGCGAGGCAGGGATCGCGCCTACGCCCGTGGTCGTGATGAAGATCTTGTCGCACGCTCCCCGTGGCACGACCTTGGTGTCGCCCGTGACGATCTGCACCCCCGCTTGCGAAGCCGTTCGCGCCATGGAAAGCGCGACCTGTCGCAAGAGATCGATCTGCACGCCCTCCTCGATGATGACCGCGCAGGACAGATACATGGGCACCGCCCCGCCGACGGCGAGATCGTTCACCGTGCCGCAAACCGCGAGCTTTCCGATATCGCCGCCCGGGAAGAACAGGGGATCGACCACGAAGGAGTCGGTCGTAAAGGCGAGCCTGTCGCCATGGGCTGCGAAGACCGCCAGATCGAACCGCGCCTGATCCTCGAGCGGCTCACAGGCGTGCTCGCCGAAGGCCGTCAGAAACACGTCGTCAATCAGGTCCTTCATGGCTTTGCCGCCGCCGCCATGAGCCAGCGTCACCGAGCTGACATTGACTTTGCCGCGCGTGCGCGTCTTGACGAAGGGGACGAAATTCATACGACCTCCGCTTGGCGCTTTTGGCCGCCATACTGGTAGTAGGCAGCACAGGCTCCTTCGGAGGACACCATCAGTGCTCCGAGAGGCGTTTCCGGCGTGCATGAGGTGCCGAACACCTTGCATTGCCACGGCTTGAGTGCGCCCTTCAGCACCTCGCCGCACTGGCACGATTTCGGGTCGGCGATCCTGACGTTGGGAATCGCGAATTTGCGCTCCGCGTCGAAATGCACATAAGCATCGCGCAGGCGCACGCCGGAATGATCGATCGATCCAAGCCCGCGCCACTCGAAGAACTCGCGCAATTCGTATACTTGGGCCACCGCGCGCAGCGCCGCGTTGTTGCCCTCGCTCGGCACGACGCGGGCATACTGGTTCTCGACCTCGACCCGCCCCTCCGCGATCTGCTTCAGCAGCATCCAGATAGACTGGAGGATGTCGAGCGGCTCGAAGCCGGCGACCACCATCGGCTTGCGATAGAAATTGGCGATGAACTCGTAAGGAGCCGTGCCGATCACCATCGACACGTGGCCGGGCCCGAGGAAGCCGTCGAGCTGCAGGCCGGGACTGTCGAGGATCGCCTTGATGGTCGGAACGATCGTGATGTGGTTGCAGAACACGGAGAAGTTCCGGATCCCCTCGCTCTCCGCCTGCAGGATCGTCAATGCGGTCGACGGCATGGTGGTCTCGAAGCCGAGGCCGAAGAAAACGACCTCGCGAGCGGGATTGCGCCGAGCGAGCTGGAGCGCGTCCATCGGCGAATAGACCATGCGCACGTCGGCACCATCCGCCTTGGCCTGCAGGAGGCTCTTCCGCGAGCCGGGCACGCGCATCGCGTCTCCGAAGGTTGTGAAGATGACCTTCGGGTTCTCCGCGATCGCGACGCAATCATCGACCCGTCCCATCGGCAGGACGCAGACCGGACATCCCGGACCATGAACCAGCTCGATAGCCTTGGGCAACATGCCCTCGAGCCCATAGCGGAAGATCGAATGGGTGTGCCCGCCGCAGACCTCCATCAGGTAAAGCGGCCGGCCCTCCGGAAGTTTCATGCCGGAAACCAGCGACTCGATCTCGCCGATGAGTACGCGCGCCTTTTCGCCGTCGCGGAATTCGTCGACATATTTCATGCCACGGCTCCCTTCGTTCGCGCCGATCCCCGGTCGTCAGCCAAGAGCGTGTGAACGAGATCCCAGAGGATGTGGTAGGCGGTTACATGGCACTCCTGGGTGCGATGGATCGACGTCGTCGGGACGACCAGGCAATGGTCGACGACACCCGCGGTTTTCATCTTTCCGCCGTCGCCGCCCGCAAGCCCAATGGTCACGAGGCCCATCTCCTTCGCCTTGGCAAAGGCGGCCATCAGGTTCGACGAATTGCCGCTGGTGGAGATGCCAATGAGCGCATCGCCTTTCCGCCCCTGGGCCACGATCTGGCGGACGAAGACGTGATCGAAACCGAGGTCGTTTCCGACCGCCGAGATCATCGCCAGATCGGCGACGAGGTTGGTTGCGGCCAGTGCGGGCCTGCCCGCCGTGATCGGGTGGACGAACTCCACGGCGACATGCGAGGCGTCGCAGCTCGAGCCGCCATTGCCCATCGAGAATAGCCGTCCGCCGTTGCGATAGACATCCGCGACCGTTTTCGCCGCGGCGATCAGCACCGCGGCGTTCTCGGCAAAGAAGCGCGCATTGGTGTCGCGCGAATCGCGTGCCTTCTCTTCGACCGAGAGCAGGAGGGCGGCATCCAGCCGCGCCGGCTCCTGCTGTCCGCCATGCAGAAACGGATAAAGTTCCTTCAGGTCGCTGTTGCCTGACATGGCGCTACCCTCCCGGCTCAGCTGCCGAACGCTTCATGGCTTCGATTTCAGCCTGTGCTTCACCCAGTTCTGTGAGAATCTTGAGCGTTTGCGCGGCTTCTTCCTCGTCGATCCGGCTCATCGCGAATCCGACATGGACGAGCACCCAGTCGCCGAGGCAGGCCGACGGCGGATGATCCTCGCTGACGATGCAGGCGATGTTGACCTGCCGCTTGACGCCGCTGACGTCGACGGTCGCAAGCTTTCTCGCTTCGTCGTCGATCCTTACGATCCGCCCGGGAATACCGAGACACATGACGGCTTTCCTTCCCTGAAGTCTTTGTTTGATTTCATCAGATGCGCAGCTCCAATGACGGCTTGGCCGAGAGCAAGTCCGCCATCGTTGGACGGAACGCGCGCATGTGACAGCACAGTGAACTGCTCGCGCTCCAGCCGGCGCACCACCTCCTCGAATAGGATGCGGTTCTGGAAGCAGCCGCCGGTGAGCGCGACGGTCGAGAAGCGTCGCTCGCCGTCCTCGGGGGAGCCGGCGAGCTTGCGTGTCATGGCGGCGATGGACTTGGCCAGCCCCTTGTGGAACCGTGCAGCCATCACCGGCGCCGGTGTCTTCAGGATCAGGTCACCCAGCACCGCATGCCACATCGCGAGCGGCTCGATATAGGGCAAACCCGTGCCGGCGAGATTGGGGATCGTCAGCGGATAGGCCAGCGCCTCGTCTTCATCGGCGAGAGTTTTCTCGTCGACCATGGCTTCCAGCCGCGCCGCCGCCTCGCCCTCATAGCTCTGCGCGTCCCGGCAGACATCGAGGGCGGCGGCCATGGCGTCGAACAAGCGCCCGCAGGATGATGCTGGCGGAGCGTTGATGCGGTTGCGCGCCATCGAATCCAGCAGCGCGCGCGGCTTTGCCGCCAAATATGAATGGAGCTCGAGCTCGGCGAAATTCATTGTCAGCTCGGCCCAGCTCATCTCCGCCATGAGATGCGCATAGAGATTGCGCCAGGGCTCGCGCACGGCCTGGACGCCGCCAAGCATCGGGATCGGCTTGAACGTACCGGCCCGCGTGTAGCCGACATAGTCGGCGAGCATGAACTCGCCGCCCCAGAACGTCGCGTCCTCGCCCCATCCGAGACCATCGAGAACGATCCCGAGGACCGGACGGCCGTCGAGCGCATATCCGTTCTCGGCAAGACAGGCCGCCACATGGGCGTGATGATGCTGCACCTCCATCAAAGGCAGCGTCCCGCCCGCCAGGTGCTCGCGCGCGAGCTTGGAGGACAGATATTCGGGGTGCATGTCGGCGATCACTGCCGTAGGCTCGTGCTCGAAGAGCGCGGCATAGAGCGATAGGTTCTTCCTGTAATCGTCGAATGTCGCGACATCCTCCAGGTCGCCCTGATGCTGGGACAGGATCGCAGCGCCGTCCTTGAGCAAACAGAACGTGGCCTTCAGCTCCCCGCCCATGGCGAGCAGATCGGGCGCTTTCGCGAACCCCCTGGGCAGGGCGATCGGCGCCGGTGCGTATCCTCTGGCGCGACGCAGGAGCCGCGGCCCGCCCGCCACCACCCGGACCACAGAATCGTCGACACGGTTGGCGATGCGCCGATCGTGGGTGAGCGCGAACGTCGCAATCCCCGCGAGGCGCTCCGTCATCTCCGTATCGCCCGTCACCTGCGGCTCGCTCGACAAATTGCCGCTGGTCATGACGACCGGCCGGTCCATCCGCCGCAGCAGCAAGACATGCAGCGGCGTCGTCGGCAGCATGAAACCGAGCGTCCGCAATCCCGGTGCAATCTCGTCAGGCAGGTGCTCCGGCCCATTCGCATGCAGGAGCACGATGGGGGCCGCCGGGCTTGTCAACGCGACCAACTCGTGTTCGGCGAGATCGCAGAACCGGCGGATAACGTCAACGTCCCTGGCCATCAGGGCAAACGGCTTGCCGTCCCGCTGTTTCAGTTTGCGCAGCCTCCTGACCGTGTCGGCCTGGGTGGCGTCACAGGCGAGCTGGTAGCCGCCGAGCCCTTTGACGGCGACGATTTCGCCCTTCTGGATCAGGCTGCACGCCGCATCCACATCGTCAAGCATGGAAAACTGCTCGAAGGTAAAGTGACGCCCGTCGAGCCTGACCAGCTTCGCCTTGGGCCCGCAGGCATGGCAGGCGATCGGTTCGGCGTGAAACCGCCGGTCGGAAGGGTCGCGGTATTCGCGGGCGCAGTCGGCGCACATTGCAAACGGCGACATCGCGGTCTTGGCGCGATCGTAGGGGATGCCGTCGACGATGCTCAGCCGCGGCCCGCAATTGGTGCAATTGGTGAAGGGGTAGCGGAAGCGGCGCGCAAAGGGATCGGTGGTTTCGCGCGCGCAATCGGCACAGAGCGCCGCGTCAGGTGAAATCTCGGTATGAGCCCCGCCATGTGCGCTCTCGACTATCGCAAAATCGTCGCGCAGCACGCCCGCATAGGCGGTGATCTCGATTGCCTCGATCTGGCTCAGCGGCGGCGGATCGCCAGCGATGCGGTCGACGAGCATGTCAATGATCGCCCGTTCTCCCTGCACGCGAACCAGAACGCCTTCTCCGTCATTCAGCACCTCGCCGCCAAGCCGCAGTTCCCGCGCGTGGCGCCAGACCGCCGGCCGGAAGCCGACGCCCTGCACACGTCCGCGAAACCGGATTTCAACGACCTCGACAGGGTTCTGCGGCGCGGCGAGGTTGAGCCTGCTCATGGTGTTTTGTCCCAGATCAGGATCCGGTTGTTGCCGGTGTCGGCGATCGCCAGAGTCCGACCGACTGCCGAAGCAGCATAAGGCCAGCACAGGCTGTCGCGACTTGCCGCGCGCCAGCGATTGTCACCTTTGTCGGCAAAGCCGTTCTGGGCCGCCAGCCCTGTGGCCGGCGCATCCATGGCGAGGTCCTGGAGATGGAAGCCAAGCAGCCGCGAATTTGCGGTATCGCAGACCACGAGCTGGCCATCCCAGATGACGAGACCATAGGGCATGCTCATCGCGCTCGAGGATGGATCGTACGAGCTGCGATTGTGATCGACGCCCGCGAAATCGTCCTGGCCCAGCACGAAATCGCACGGCGTCCCGCTGACGGTGGGGAAATGGCGCCATACCATGACGCGATTGTTGCCCGCGTCCGAGATCGCGAGTGCGCCGTCATGGCAGGCGATGCCGTGCGGCCACCGCATGCTGGTGGCACAGACGTCGCCGCCGGCATTGTCATCACGGGTGACGAAGTCTCTTTGGCCGAGGACCAGATCGGCCGGCGTGCCGTTGGCGGTCGGAATGCCGTTCCAGATCAGAACGCGGCGATTTCCGGTGTCGCAGACGATCAGCCTGCCCTGGAAGATCGCGACCCCGTAGCACCAATTCAGTGTGTCGGAGCGAGACACCGCTCTTCCGCGATTGGCTAGGCCTGAGACGAAGTCCGCCTGACCTAGAACCACATCGGCGGGCTGGTTCGAGGCGGATGGATAGCGATTCCAGATCAGGATCCGGTGATTCCATGCATCCGCCACGGCCAGGATGCCGTCTGCGGCAGCGACGCCGGTCGGGAAGTTGAGCGTGTCGGGGCCGATGTCGCGCTTGGCGTTGCGGCCCTCGCGCGAGAAGTCGGATTGACCGATCAGAATATCGGCGGGCGCTTGATCGGAGGACGGACAGCGGCTCCAGATCAGCAGCCGATGATGGCCACTGTCGCAGACGAACATGGGCCCGTTCTTGTCGAGACACACCCCACGCGGGCCGAACAACGTCTGGGCCGACGGAACGATCGATTGCACAAGTCCGTCCGGCGTGACCTCTCCACCCAGAATCACGCGGGCGCCGGCCGGCGAGAGAAACCGGCGTGGCACGTGGTTGTCGCGCATCCTAGCGCGCGGTCGGTCCAAGCGAATGGTTGCGGCTGAAGTGATCATGGCTATGCCGTTATCCTCACTTCAACCCTGGTTCCGATGATCCTGACCGCGTGCGGCTGCAGTTGCACCTCAGGCGCGGTCAGGCATTCGCCACTGGCGAGGTCGTATCTGAACCCATGATAGGGACAGGTGATGATGCCGCCCTGCACCTCGCCATCATGGATCGGAAGGCCGAGATGCGCGCAGGCATTCTCGAAACAGGAGATCGATTCCCCACTACGTGACAGGATGATCTTGCGTCCGCCCAATTCCATCGCGCGGACCAAGCCCTCCGGAAAATCCGCCCAAGCTCCCGCCGGTATCCACTGTCCTTCCGCATTCAGCGCGAAGGGGCTGATGAACCGAACGCCGCCTTCGCTCGCCGCGGCCAGCCCCTTGACCTGAATAACGTCGGTGATCTCGGGGCAGACATCCTGAAGCGCCTTCTTCACGCCGGCATGGAATGTCAGCGCCGAGGCGGGACAGCCGTCGCAGGCTCCCTTGAACCGAACCTCCACTGCCGGCGGGCGAACCGAGACGAGTTCGACATCCCCACCATGCGATTTCAGCATCGGCCGGACGCTTTCGAGTGCCTGCTCGACCCGCTCGTTGAGGGCCGCCCTCAAGAGGTTGTAGCGCCGCAGCACCGCGTAGACGAGCTCGTCCGAAGCTGCGCTCTTCATGGCGGCCAGCGCGGCGGGATCGGCCTTCAAGGCACGTATCAGGCGCCGGAACGCTTCCGCATTGAGCGCTTCGATCGCGATCTTGTAGGCGGAAACGACGCCCCGCTGCGTTTCATCCCAGGTCGCCACGACCGTTTCCAACCGCTCGATATCGCCGACAAAGCCGGCGAGATCCTCCCGAAGTGTTGGTGTCGATTCGTGAGCGTTCATGCGATCTCGCGCCGGCCGCGCTCCTCACCTATAGCGGAGGTTTCGGAAGAGATAAGGCTGCAAGCCCCCACCAATTGCTGCTGCCAGGGCTGAAGCCGCCCATATCGGCGCCCCGACCAGCGTAAGAATGATGAGCAGCATGGCTGTGACCGCCACCCCGATCGCAATTTGCCGGTAAGCCTTGGCTGGGTCTGCGAAAAGCTTTCCGCGGAAGAACAACAAGATGGAGTTCTGTGTCATTGCCCACATGTCATCTTCCTCAAGCGATGATCGAAAGAGCGATAAGGCCGACGAAAACGCCGGCAATTCCAGCCAACGGGCCGTAGAAACCACCGAGCAGCGCTGCGAGCTCATTTCCGAGCACTTTTCCGCCGACGATGAGGCCGCCGACCATTCCTCCTGCGATTGATGCAATCATCGCCAGACCGAGACTTAAGGCGAATATTGCCGGAGTAAGTGACACGCTCATTTGCAAGAACTCCTTCGATCCAGATTTGCTAGGAATGCAGGGTGGTAGGTCGATCGAGAAGCGCCGACAGCTCCATCAGCTCGCGCTCGATCTGCATGGAGGCCTCGCTGACGATCTGAGCGCGACCGGGATCTCCATGGGCCAGGAATATTTCGCGCGCCTCTCTGTAATAGACGAGGGCCATTGAGAGATTGATGCCCCTGCCGGTTTCCGAGTTCGAGGCATGACCGGGCAGATTCCACAGGCAGTTTGCCTTGTTCGAGATGGTGTTCGCGTACTCGATCGGCATCGTCTCGCGGGTGCGGACCTTAAGTGCCTCGTCATAGGCCTCAAGCGCGCGAAGATTATTCTCGAGCACGTGGCTCGAGGCGACATATTGGAGGGCATTGCCGAGGTTGTTCTGCAACATCGCGTATTCGACAGGATCATCGACGAGAGTCACGACTTTGAGCGCTTCCTCGAAGGCTTGAACAGCAAGAGCCTCTCGCATTTTGCCGCGCTGATCGGTCATCGGCATGGAGAGAAAGGCCGTCGCCAAATTGTTCTGAAGAATGGCGTACTCTTTGGGGTGGCTCGTTCGAGTGAAGGTACGAAGGGCGCGTTGATAGGCTGCTATCGCCTCAGAGATCTTTGCGCGGCCAACGGCAGCGAGGCTTTGGATGCACAGCCCGAGATTCATCTCGGCTTCCGCGGTTTCTTCAAGCGTTGCGAGTTGAGTGAGCTCTGGCATGATGGCTTCGAAGATGGACCGAGCGAGCTCGATTGACTTTGTGCCCTGCTCGGGCATCGCCTGCAGCGCCGTTGCTTTGCGCGCCAGAATACGAGATCGCAGCAAAGCCAGCTCACCGGGACAGACGGTCAGGGCTTTGTCGTAGAGTTCTATTGCGGAGTTGATCTCATCCGGCG
Source organism: Bradyrhizobium guangzhouense (assembly GCF_004114955.1). Lineage (NCBI taxonomy): Bacteria > Pseudomonadati > Pseudomonadota > Alphaproteobacteria > Hyphomicrobiales > Nitrobacteraceae > Bradyrhizobium > Bradyrhizobium guangzhouense. The sequence continues at coordinate 741,644 of NZ_CP030054.1, read as the reverse complement.
ACTTGGGCCTCGTTTGCAGCCCTATTCCGATCTCCATGAGCATCTCGGCTCGCTCGGCCGGCGTAGCCGTCTCGGCCTCCGCTGCTTGCAAGGCTGCGCGTACCTGTTCGCTCAGAAGGCCTGCCGCCAAGGTGTCCTCCCGGACCGAGCGCTTGATTTGCCGCGCGTCATTGATGCGGATCAATCTTGCAGCCAAATTTTCAGTCTGTCTACTCAATAAGCGAAATGTAAAGAAAGTTTACAAATCGAACGCATGCGCGATGATGAGAGCTTGGTCAGCGGAGGACCATTCGGCTGCGAACTCGCGGACGTCTATCGGGACATTGTGCTCGCTGAAGAAGTCGGGTGCATGCACCACGCGATCACCAGCGATGTTGCGCATCTTCAACAGATATCCACCGCCCGCCTGGTGACGGACTGGCAGGATGCAAAGATCGTTGTCTCGTCGGAGCAGGATGACGCATTGAAGGCCATCGAAGAAGCGTCTGCAGAGCGCGGCAGAAAAGTAGAGCGAGCCGTCTTTGATGGTGACCGCAAGATTTGGCATCAGCCCACCGGCACGGCCTCCTGGGGCGTTCGCAGCAACTCTTCGATCCTAGCGGCGACCTTCATGACCGCCTGCGATACACGACAAGATAGCGACAGACCAAGATCGAGTTGCTCTGCCTCGATCAGAAATACGATGACATCGTCGGGAAACGCATCGCGAAATATCGCCTTTCCGGCGAAAAGTGCGTGCTCCCAGCGAAAGTCGTGCAGATTAAGTCCACCTCCATAAGGTTTGGTCAATTCGTGTCCTGGGACCTCGAAGATTGCGCCCGGCTCGGAGCCGGATCTGCAGGCATCGACGATAATCAGCGTTCGGCAGCCCCGCGCAGCGAACATCGCCGCCATCCCGTCGGTGCCAGCGTCGAGCAGACGAATGTCAGCATTCTGTCCGAACCCCCGATCTTTGAGCTGCCCGAGAACAGCAAGACCGGCGCCGTCGTCGGAACGATTTGGATTTCCACAAGCAACCACGGCAATCACGGCGTGCCCTTTCCATGAGGCGCATCAGATGCGCCAGAGCTTACAGGACCAATCGGGTTCGACCGGCACATTCAGTTCCGGCAGCTCGCAGAAGCGCTGGTGCACCTTGTAGTACATGCAAGTTTCGCAAAGCTGCGTAATGCCGGCGTGCTCAATCGGATATGAGGTAAACCCCGCGAGCTTGAGCTTAGCCTCCAGATCATCGCCTGCAAGGCGAAGGTCGCAGACAAGCCGCTGAACTTGCTCATGGCTGTCTGCGCGCGGATACACGTCCGTGGCAAGACCAGAGGTCAGGAGACCGATGATGCGGGAACGTAAGCTTTCATCGCTGGCGGAGGCCATGACGAGCGCCTCGGGTGAGAAGCTAGATGCGCCATAGCCGGCACCACCAGTCCGGCTCGACAGGCACAGACAGCTCTGGCAGATCGCACCATTTGCGGTGCACGAGATAGTACATGCATTCCAGGCAGCGTTGCCTGTCAGGTCCGTAAGGATGGTCGAGGAACCCCGAGATCACGAGTTTGGCCTTGAGGTCCTTCGTATCGAGCTGACGCAGCTGCAGCAAAATTTCCGCAAATTCCTTGTCCGTCTCGGGAAAGGGCTCGACTTGCGTTTCGAGCCCATCCGCAAGCATATCGGCGATGGCTTTCAGGGTAGCCCCGTTTTCGGACGCCATTGTGCGACGCGCCTTTTGACGTAGTGATCCACCGTGGTTCGCTCGGCCTGCGAGAATGACCAAACGAAGCCTGTTGATGCAATCCAGTGACTCGAGCGAGTTTGCGGTCAGGCTGTTCTAAAGCGCGCCAGTTCCTCTCCTGTCTTTGCGTCGTGCGCGTGGACCGTGCAAACCAAGCACGAATCATAGGAGCGGCAGACATGGCCGACTTCAACGGGATCGCTCGGATCCTTGATAGGCGAGCCGATCAAGGCCTGCTCCATCGGTCCTCGGGTGCCGTCCGCCGCCCGCGGTCCAACATTCCAGGTAGTCGGCGCAATGATCTGGTAGTTCTTGATCTTGCCGTCCTTGACGTCGATCCAATGGCACAGCGCTCCTCGGATTGCCTCTGTGGCGCCCCAGCCGCGCCCGTCGCGCTCGTTGGGCTTGATATACCACGGGTCGTTCAGCCGAAACTCACGAAGCGCGTGTTCAGCTTGCCGGTATAACTTGACACCTTCGTGCATGCGGGCGAAGTGCCTGAGCATGACGCTGGCGCCCCCCAGCTTCTTGTACATATCAAGGACCAGCGGATCGTAATGTTGCCAGCTCTCGCCGTGCTTGCCGCCTGCGATCAGCTGCCGCGATAGCGGCCCAGCTTCGAGCCGGCCGCTTTCATCGTGACACACGGCGGTGGCCCAGGAATACTTTCCACCCATGTCGACGGCGTTCTTCTGGGTCGGTACAGTCTTGCGGTCAAACGGATGCAGCCCACCCGGCTCATCGTACCAAGCATGGGCTGTGTCTTCGCGCGTAAAGTTCTGGTCCATGAGCTTGAACGTATCGCTACGGCCATCGTAGACGCCGCTCTTCATGATGACCGCGGCGTTGCGGCCTTCGATCGTCGGTTTCTGATACTTGTCCTCGTGGGGAAGGTATCCCCAGGACACGAAGCGGCCGTGACCTTGACCATACTTGTCCATGCCGCAATCGATGCTCATCCGCCAGAACATGCCCAGATCAGAATTGGCGTGGTGCGGCGTTTCATCAAGCCAGGCCATGAAATCGTCATAGCTTTTGATTTGTTCGTACCGCTCGAGCGAGCAGCCTAGCCATATCTTTTCCATCCATTCGCGGCGGAAATACTCGAGGATCGACCAGGCGCGCGTCACGTCGGTGAGCGTCGGGGCACACATCACCCCGCCCGGTACCATGTAGCTCGAGTGGGGCCATTGCCCGCCCAGCAGAGCATAGATTTCGACGGGCTTGCCAGAAATCGTCACGCCGATTTCGTAATTTGCGCCGGTGAAGGGAGCGTAGCGCCTCACCGCCTCTTTATAATATTTCGAGCTCGAATAATTCTTGTGAGTGTAGTCGATCATGAAGAGCCCGTAGTGATGGCGCGGAAGGCTCTGCAGACTCTCGACGAGCTGGCCGAGATTTCGGGCCAGGATGGCGTTGCGTGGCACCTCGGTCTGCCAGGCCGTATCGAGCGCCCATGCGGCGCAGGTCAGATGCGAGGCGCCGCAAATGCCGCAGGCGCGCGGTGTGACAACGAGGCCGGCTTGGGGATCCTTGTCACGCAGAATGATTTCGAAACCGCGAAACAGCTCCGCTTGGGTCCAGGCGTCGACCACGACCCCATCCTGGATGTTGACACGCACGTCGAGATCGCCTTCGACCCGGCCGACCGGCGAAATGTCCAGAGTTTGCACTGCGCTTGGCATGTGAATCGGTTCCTGATGACTGATGGTTGAGCGACAGGTCTGTGAGCAGGACACTCGTCAGACGACGAAGATGTCTTCCTCGGCCCATGCTGGTGAGGCGGCTTTCGCGGCCGCGGTCAGCTTGACGTAACCGGCTTTGTCAACGCCGGACGGCAGATCCTTGGGCACGCCCATCAGAGTCTGGGTCTTGAATACCGTCCCGGGGGCCAGCTCAAAGAACGGAAATTCCGGCTCGGTACAGCCCATGCACGGCATGCCTGCTCGGGTCTTCGACGATTGCCGATTCCAGAGAATGCGGTTGCAGGGTGAATGCGTCATCGGTCCACGGCAGCCGAGATCGTAGAACAGGCACCCCTTTCGCTGGCCATATTCCGTGGCTGAGACCTTATAGGCAAAATGCATGTTCCGCGTACAGCCGGTCTGGGTGAAGCTCGTGAAAAACGTCTTTGGGCGTTGAAACTCGTCGAGCGAGAGTTCAGCACCTCTGCCGGTCGCCACCGCGACGACAATTTGCGTGATCCAATCCGGATGGGCTGGGCATCCCGGTATGTTGATGACGGGCAAGCCTGCCTTTGATCGGTAGCTTGTGCCGAGATAGCCACCTTGCTGACGTTTGAGAAATTGTAGTCCTTGGCTTTCTGACGGATTGGGAGCAGTCGCGGGAATACCGCCATATGTTGCACAGTCGCCAATCGCGACAGTATAGCCGGCGACCTTGGCAAGATCGGTGACCCAATCTTTCATCGGGCGGCCCGCAAAGCGATTCCATTCGCCAGTGCCATTCGGCGCGTTGACCACCGTGCCCTCGAACACGAAAATATCGAGCGGCATCTGTCCTGATGTCAGCGCGTTGAGAAGCTTCTTCAGATTCTCGCCGAGCTCAAGGCCGAGCGATGGGTGCCATAGGACGTTGATGCCGAAATCTGTGACGAGATCACAGGCGCTTGGCTCCTCGGCATTGAGAAACGACATCGTGTTGCCGGAGCACGCTCCCCCCTGGAGCCAAAGAAGATTAGTCATCTATTTCCTCCACCAAATCAGACGCGCTGGCATGGCATCTTTGTCGGAAGGAGGTAGCAAGGACCATGCCGAGCGGCTCGTACCTTGCAATTTTCAAAAAGCTCAAGGATTCTAAGCGTCAGCTGACTTCGCAGGGCGATCTACGGTGTGTGACGCCGCGCATACTAAGTTTGCTATGCATACCAGCTTGTCAATGTAAGCAATGATCGTTGCAGCGCATCAAATATTGCAAGGGTTGGCATTAGTCCTTGTTACGGGGTGACGGTGCCCAAAGCTCCTTCCCTGAGGCAGGCTGAAGTATCGCTCGTTCGGTGCTGATTTTTTGAAGACGAGCAGCGGTACTCAGCCGTGACGATTGCCACATGCAGGACAATCGACCTCGAGCAGATAACCGTACCAGATGCCCTCGCAGCGGCTGCACCAATGTCCAGTCAATTGGCGCTCCGGCAGACCGAGCCTTCTGGAAAGCAGGCTCAGCCCGAGATCCTTTGCTGGCGTCCTGCGAGCAGGCGAAACTCGCGACTGGGGGAAGCGCACCAGGTTGGGTGAGGGATCCCTCTTAAACTGATCTTCGTTGCGTACCATCGGCTGTCTCACTCTGCCTCATCGAGGCTATAGCGCTTGATCTTGTTGGAAAGTCCAACGCGCGAGAGTCCAAGTTCGTTCGCAGCCTTGCTTTGATTCCACCGATGCCGCGACAGCACTTCGGCGACAACTTGCTTTTCGAGGCATTCGACCTTTTCTTTCAAGGTGGTGCCCCGCAGCTCGTACCCGCCGGCTGACTTGAAGCGGGAGCGCGGCGGGGCCGCCAATATAGCGGGCGACATGTGCGTGGTGGTGACGTACTCCCCCTCCTCCGTCAGTGACACCATGCGGCGGATTTCGTTCTCAAGTTCTCGAACGTTTCCCGGAAAGTCGTAAGCGGAGAGCTTTTCGAGAACGGCTGCAGAAATTCCAAGGATCTTGCGCCCCATCGCCTCGCTGTGCTTGGCGGCAAAGAACTCCGCTAGCACCGGGATATCCTCTCGGCGATCACTCAGCGAGGGAACTTCCAGCTCGAATCCCCGCAGGCGGAAATAGAGATCCTGTCGGAATTTGCCCGCGGCGACCAACGCGCGGAGAGGACGGTTGGAGGCAGCGATAATGCGGACATTGCTGGTGACGATCTTGTCGGAGCCGAGCGGCTTGACCTCTCCCTCCTGCAGGAAACGAAGCAGGCTCACCTGAAAAGATGAAGACACCTCGGATATTTCATCGAGGAATACCGTTCCCCGGTCCGCGGCGCGAAAAAGGCCCAGCCGGTCTGAGACAGCGCCCGTAAAAGCGCCGCGCTTGTGCCCAAAGAGCTCGGATTGTAAGAGCTCATCGGACATCCCCCCGCAGTTTTGGACCAGCAACGGGCTGTCGCGGCGGCCAGAGTTGTAATGAATGGCGCGAGCGAGAAGCTCTTTGCCCGTCCCCGTTGCCCCCTGAATCAAGATAGGCAGCTCCGTTTTGGCTGCTTTTCGCGCGAGCTCGCTGAGGTTGTGTAGTTTTTCACTGACGTAGACGAGCTTTTCGAAACGGCGGCTCTCCGGCTGCATCGGCAGAATGGGCCTTGCGTGAATGCCTGTGGCATTCGCTGGAAATTTGAACTCTCGTGTAAGAAGGCGATGTCGACGGGCAAGTTCACGGGCCTCAAGGCCACGCTCCACCATAAGTCCAATCTGGTTGGCGTCCAGCGGCTTACGGATGAGCTGATAGATGCCGGCGGGCGCCATTTCCCGTTGGCCGATCTCGGTCTTGGCCTCGAGCGCCAGGATGCGGATCACGTCAGGATGAGATACTCGTAGATCAACGAGGAACTTCAGACCTTTGCCTTCGCCATACTCGACGAGAGCAATGTCTACTTGGGCGTCGGCCAGGGATGCCCTCGCATTTTCGACCGAATCGGCGGAAAGAACGCGGTAGTCGTATTGGTCTGACAAGGTGTCTGCGATGGCAGCCCATTCAGGGCCGCTCCGCGCGATGATCAGCACTGTTTGCAGGTCGCGCATGCAACATTCTTTCCAAAATGCAAAGCAGGTTAGCAATATCTGCAAGATAAATCAACTTCGCGAGGCTTGCGCTGTCCATAGTGGTTCGGCAGGTCCGTGAACCCGCAATTAACCCCGCCGCAATTCCCCAAAGGCCGGCAACCTTTTCGCAGCTTCCCCCACTTACTATCGCGGCCTCGCTGTTTGGGGGCAGTGCAAATGGCATTTCCGGTCAACTTTATCGCGGCGGCGCTTGCAAGCTGCATGAACGATGTCCGCTGTTGGTTGACTGCAGCAAAGCCTAGCCCGCTAGAATCATGTCGCTCTGGCGAAGCCGGCCCGCTCGAGCAGCTTAGATTGGACAATGACCGTTTGAGGCGCGAGCTCAAACGCCTGAGCGATTTCCTTGATACCTCTTCGGAGGTCGTCTGGGAAACCGATGACCAGCTGACGATTACAAGCGGCAAGGAAGACCTCGGGCTGCCGGCCGGCCAAATTGGAATCAAGTTGGCGGAGGCCTTGGGGATCAATCCGCTCGCGAGCAAATCCTGGATCGAATATCTGCAGGCTCTTTCCAATCGAAAGCCATTTCGGGGGTTCGAAATCTGCTTGGACGGACGTGCGGGGGACGAGCTTTGGCTGGAGATCAACGGCAATCCGACATTTGCGAGGGGTAAATTCCAGGGTTATCGAGGCACCTGCCGGAATGTGACCGAGCGCAAGCTGCACGAGGCGCAAATTGCATTTCTGGCGGCCCACGATCCCCTCACAAGACTGGCCAACCGGCGCAGCTTTCACGAGCTTGTGGAGCGCGCGGTTGGAACACGAGGGCGGCACAAGCGCATTGCGATTTTGTGTCTGGACCTTGATGGCTTCAAAAGCGTCAATGATACGCTTGGACATGGCGTTGGCGATGCCCTGCTGCTTGAGGTGGCGCAGCGATTGAAATCTTGCGCCAAGACGACAGACCTCGTCGCTCGGCTTGGCGGGGACGAGTTCGCGATTCTGCGGGTTGATGCCGCCGATCCTGAGGACGCCAGCAGCCTCGCTGAGAGAATCCTCGCATCCATTGGCGAACCCTACTTCCTCGATGAACACCGGGTGATGATTGGCACGAGCATTGGCATAAATATCACGGCATGCTCCGAAAACGGAACAGACGAAGTGATTAAGAATGCCGATGTGGCGCTCTATCAGGCAAAGTCCGATGGACGCGGCACCTATCGAATATTCCAGAACGAAATGAACGTCCGTTTGCAAGAGCGCCTGCAGCTCGAGGTAGACCTTCGCCAGGCTTTGCAACGATCTGAGTTCGAACTGTTTTATCAGCCCATCGTGAATATCGAATCCAAGCAGATTGTCACGTTCGAAGCGCTCTTACGCTGGCATCATCCGCAAAAAGGGACGATACCCCCTACGACCTTTATTCCCCTCGCCGAAGAGACAGGGCTCATCGTTCCGATTGGTGATTGGGTGCTTCAGCAGGCCTGCCGCGATGCCGCATCATGGCCGCAAGACGTAAGAGTTGCGGTCAATCTGTCGTCTGTTCAATTCAGGCGCGGAGCCTTGGAACTGTCCGTGACCCGCGCCCTGGCTGCTGCGGGCTTGCATGGGTCTCGTCTCGAACTGGAGATTACCGAGAGCATTCTGCTGCACGACGAAGAGATCACGCGCGACATTCTCAATAGGTTGCGGGTGCTAGGAGTTCACATCGCCATAGATGACTTCGGCACAGGCTACTCCGCATTGAGCTATCTGCGGAGCTTCCCATTGGACAAGATCAAGATCGACCGATCCTTTGTGCAGGATCTCAGCCGCGAGACGAGCGCGGCGGCGATTGTCAGGGCAATTTCCGAGTTGGGGCAAGCCTTGGACATGACCATTGTCGCTGAGGGGGTTGAGACAGCTGAGCAGCTTAGGATTCTTGGTGACCAACGCTGCACGCAAGCCCAAGGCTACTTCATCGCTTACCCCCAGCCTGCGGCGCAGCTGATCCGCGTCATTGAGGAGCTGAAAGCTGTTGCCTAATCTGGAGCTGCCCAAGGTTCGAGAACCCCTCGGCTATTTTAAAGCGGAAGCCACCCGCTGAGGTCTTGATGCACCTTAACACTTCGAGCCGTTCGCGCCAACACCGCGGCGGGCCGCTACTGATGTAGCCATTGGGGGCAAAGCTAGTCTACATGCTGGCAGGAGAGACTCAACGAGGAGATCAGGAGAACAAAACAGCCCTCAGGCAACAAAACGCCTTGCCTACTCCGATCATGGCTTTGAAGCTTTTCACGCTATTCTAGAAAGCCCGAATGCCTGAAAGGACCTCCCTACACTCTTGTGGCGGCCAAGTCAGGGAGGGGGCAGACAACCGGTCTTTTGGCGGAGCTCCCTCTCGTCTTTTTTGACCTGACACTGCGCCTTTGTATTGCTCAGGCCGCATGCATCGCGAGCCCAATTCGGGACAAGTGCGTGATCGTCTCGCTCATTGTCGTTTGGCACCAACGCTGAAATTCTGCCGATTGTCTGTCCTTGACTTGGCGCCTCCTGAAAACGGTAGTCTTGCGACGTTTCAAGGCCTGAGAGGCTACGCTGTTGAACAGGGCAGCAAACCAACTGCGGCTTGCCCGCCTCGCGGCCGACCCTAGTTGGTAGCATGGGAATTGCTCTGTCGATGATGGTGGTCTCAAGATCGGACAGTGCCACCATTGGTCGCTCAGGCAGCAGTCACGCGGACTGGCATACTTTTGAGCCCCCGAAGGGTGTTATTTAGCATGCGCTCGGGTTCGGCAATGAGTTCAATTGATTTTACCCGCTTCGCAAGTTCCGTTAGAACCAACTCACCCTCCAAGCGTGCGATCATCTGGCCCACACAAGCATGAATGCCGGAGCCGAAGCCCACATGTCCTGTTACAGGTCGCTCCACATCGAAGCGCTCGGGCTCTTGCCAACGAGCCGGATCACGGTTGGCGGATGCCATGAAGACCAGCACTTTGGTCCTCGCTGGTATGATATCGCCCGCCATTTCCACTTCACGCGAGGTGGTGCGGAAGAAGGTCTGCACAGGTGAATCATAGCGTAGCCCTTCCTCAAACGCATTGCGGGCGAGTGCCGGGCGCTCGTGTAGTTTGGCGAATTGCATTGGATGGCTTGCGAGTGCAAGCAAGGTATTCCCCAGTCCATTGATCGTCGTGTCGACACCCGCAGTTAGGAATGGCCGGACCAAATGCGTGGCCTCGTGTTCAGTAATCTCACCTGCATCAGCAGCTTCGTAGATCATCGTTCCAATGCCATCGGGTCTGAGCGCGCTGCGTGCGCAACGGTCCATGATCCATTTCTGCGCGGTCAGCCCTGGATCACGAGATCTGGCGAGAATGTGATTATCCGGTCCGAAGCTGTTGAAGACGAACGTGCTCCAGGCAAGCAGGTTCTCGCGTCCCTCCTCTGAGACGCCAATGGCGTCGGGGAACACCTTTAGGGGATAAGCTATGGCCAGATCTGTCATCGCGTCGAAGGTCCCCCGCTCGACGAGCTCGCCGATTTTCCTCTCGGCCTCCTTCTGAAAGGTGTCGCGCAGGTTCTTCGCTACGCCCGGTGACATGGTCCGGGCGAGGATTCGGCGTCCCTTCTCGTGATCGGGCGGGTCGATCTGTAGCGTCATCGGCCGGGGCAGCGCTGGGTTCATACCCTTTAGGCCGACGCCCTCTCCGCTGATGAAGGTCTGCCAATCCTTGAGCGTGGAATCAACCTGCTCATACCGCGCCATGGCCCAGATGTCGTACGGCTCGATCCTGAACACCGGTCCCAGTTCGCGAAAGGTCTGGTACGCCGGATACGGATCCCTCAGCACCTCATCAGCGAACGGATCGATCCGAGTAGAAGCAAACTGGCTCATGGCGGCCCCTCGACTTATTGTTTGCTGAGAGGACAATTGCCCTCGTTCTCGGGTCTGAAGGCATCTTCGCCCTTGATGATCCCGACAACCTTCAGGAGGTCCCACTTGGATTTCGACTGGTCGGGCGATTTGACCTGGAGGAGATAGAGCGGATGGATCTTACGTCCGTCCTTGCGGATGAAACCTTTGCCGAACAAGGAATCGTCGGTCGGAAGCTCCTTCATGGCGGCAACGACCGCCCTACCGTCTTTCGCGCCACCGACCTTGTCGACGGCCTTCAGGTAGTGAATGACGCCAGCGTAGACGCCGGCTTGCATGTCGTTGGGATAGGCCTTGGATGGGATGCGCTCCGAGAAGCGCTTGGCGAAGGACCGGGTGGCCTCGTTGAGGTCCCAGTAGAACGGATTCATGATTTGGGCGCCTTGGGCGAATTGCAGCCCGAGAGACGGAATGCCGTTCATGCCCAGAATCAGACCGACCAGTTTGTGATCTTTGGTCAGGCCGAACTCGGCGGCCTGCTTCATCGAAGTGATCGTATCGTCGCCGGCGTTGGCGATACCGATGATGTCGGCGCCGGAAGCCTGCGCCTGCAGCAGGAACGAGGCGAAGTCGGCCGTCCCGAGGGGATGACGGACGGCTCCGAGGACCTGTCCCCCGGATGCCTTGACCGATTCGGACGCCTGCTTCTCCAGATCGTGGCCGAAGGCATAATCGGCCGTGATGAAGAACCACTTTTTGCCGCCCTGCTCGACGATGGTCTTGCCGAGCCCGCGGCCATAAGCATAGGTGTCGTAAGTCCAGTGCACCGTATTCGGCGTACACTTTTCTCCAGTCAACAATGCCGTACCGGCGCCAGAGCCGACGAACACCTTGTTCTTTTCGGCGCTCATCCCCGCGACTGCCAGCGCAATCGCCGAGTTGGGGACGTCGAAGATTGCATCGACGCCCTCATTCTCATACCAGCGACGCGCGATGTTGACGCCGGTGTCCGACTTGTTCTGGTGATCCGCACTGACGACTTCGACCTGCCTGCCGCCAGCCTTTCCGCCATAATCCTCGACAGCCAATTGAGCCGCGATGACGGACCCAATGCCCTGATAGCTTGCAAATGCTCCGGACTGGTCATTGAGAACGCCGAGCTTCACCGTTTCCTGCGCATCGGCCGATCCGCAAATCAGCGCAAGCAAGGAGACGCACGTCGCCAATAGGCTTGTCACCCTCATGGATACTCCTCCCGGCTACCGTTGCGGTCTCAGCCGCATAATACTTATATTTTATAAGTATATTGGGCGATGTCAATTCGGCATGCGTCATGATAGATGCGAACGTGGATGACCCAGGGGAGCTAATGACAATAGCAACAACGGCGGCAGAGAAGCAGCTCGATTTGGCCGCACTTCGCAACGTCCCGGGCTTCGTGATCCGATTGATCCAGTTGAAGTTCTTCGACGGCTTCTATGAGACCTTCGCCGAGCTCGGACTGACGCCTGCGACCTACGCAATCCTCATGCTGGTGCGGGACAACCCGGGGGTCGTTCCGAGTAGCATCGCAGCACTGTTGCGGCTTCAACTCCCGAATTTGACAAAAATTCTGCACCAGCTCGAGGACGCGGGTCTGGTGAAGCGAAGCCGGTCCAAAATCGACCGGCGTGCGATTGAGATCACATTGACGTCGAAAGGCGAGAAATTGATGAGGGACGCCGTCCGGCTCACGGCGCCCTATAACCGCCGAATGCTTGCTCCCCTTAATGAAACGGAGCGATCCACTTTGATCGGCCTGCTAAATCGGATCTGCCCCTTTTAGACTCTTAATCAAATCTTGACCGTATCGTTTACAAGGAGAAGACATTGGCCATTCGCAATCAGGCGGCTGATGCGCGCGCATCCTCGCGCCAAGTTCACCAGGATGCCACGACTGGCCTTAGCGCGAGCTGATGCGCATGCGCCTCGACATCGAAGTTAGTCTGCTGCTGGAACGAAGCCGCGTGCCAGGCGGTCGAGAGCGAGGTGCACCTCACCGCTTTTTCGCTCGCTGCGCTTCATCGAAATTCAAACAGACTGCCTATTGAATTTCGGGTGGACCGCGGCGCCGGTCTGGACTAATCGTCGGCATCACAATCAGTCTGCTCGTCAACCCCGATATGAATGTACTTGCGATCGTTGCTCCGACCTTTGGGCTCATTGCTGTGGGCTACGCCGCAGCTGTTAGCGGACTGGTTTCAGAAGGTGCGCAGAAGGGCATTTCCGAGTTCGCATTCTCGATTGCAATACCAGCGCTTCTCTTCCGGACCATCGTCATCTCGCAATTTCCTGCTATGAATCCTTTGCTGGCATGGGGCGCCTACTATGGCGCTGTCGCCCTCACCTGGATCGCCGCTCTAGCTCTGTCGGCACGCCTGCTTCGCGTGACGCCCGCGGCCGGCGTTGTCGCAGCCACGAGCGCTGTGTACGGCAACATAGCGATGCTCGGTATTCCGCTCGCGCTCACGGCGTTCGGTCCGAAGGCGGCGGGGCCAATGGCGCTGATCCTTGCCATTAACACACCGTTGTTATGGCTCAGCGGAACACTTCAGATCGCCTGGATCGAGCGGAAAGATGGCGCCTCGATTTGGGCACTTGTGCTTCGCCTCCTGTTAGATCTTTTGCGCAATCCGATCATAATCGCGATTGCAGCTGGCTTCTTTTGGCGAATGACCGGGGCAGGACTGAATTCGCTGGTAGATCGGACTTGCGAGCAACTCGCTCAAGCCGGGTCTCCGGCAGCTCTGATCGCGCTGGGGGTCGGCCTTATGCGATTCGAACTCCGCGGAGAAGCACTGAGCCTCGCGGTCATGTGCTTTCTGAAGCTCATCATCATGCCCCTTGTTGCCTGGACGCTGGCCTTTCCCGTTCTACATCTGCCGCCCTTGGTTGGCGACGTCATCGTTCTATTTGCGGCCATGCCGGCAGGGGCCAATGCGTACCTGTTCGCCACGCAGTACAAATTGCTGGCGAACTCAACGTCTGCTGCGGTTGCTTTAGGCACGCTTTTGTCGGCAGTGACGCTTCCTTTGCTCATTACGATCTTGCTGATGAATCCACTCGAATAGCAACCCCGCGTTCAGCCGCCGAAGGCCTCATTGCGCACAGCCTCGGTGAGCGCTTTAGCGATCGCCGGGACCTCTAAACGTCAGCCAGGAACGCTGCAATTTGCGTCCACATGGCGATCGGATTGGAATACATCGGGAAATGGCCGCACGCCGGAATCTCGGTAAGGCGTACGCCATTTGTGCGAAGCAGGCCGAGATAGGATAACGTCGCATTCTGTTCGCCGTACATGAACATCTTCGGGCAGCGAAGGCCGATAAACTTTTGCATCAACTTTCCACTGTCCGACAGATCGACCATCGAGCGGAATATTCCAGGTACCGCAGCCGCCCTCACTTTGTGATGAAGACTGGAAGCGTAGAGCGCGCTGGCATAGGCTGGCATATGCCGGGTTCGGTCGATAAAATCGGCGAAGAACCGCTCCACGTTCTGCTCCGGAAATTGCAAGATCTGCCTGCTGAGGAAGCAGTCCTCGGGCGCAATGTTTCCCTCGATATTGACGAAGCTGAGTACGTGTTGGGGATACTTGTGCGCGAGCAGAAGTGCCGTCAGACCACCCATGGAGTGGCCAACGAGATGAAATCGGTCGAGCTTAAAATGCTCGATTACGCGCTGCGCAGTCTTTAACAAGAACGGAATTGAAATGTCTGATAGATCCGCGCAATACGTCTCTCCGCAACCCGGTGCGTCATAGGCGAGAAACGGATGCGCCGCGAGAGCTTCGTGGCGCACGATGTCAGCGTAGTCTTCTTTGGTAGATCCGAAGCCGTGCAGGAAGACGATTGGCGCCGCTTTTCCGGCGCGATGAATCGCTGACAGGTTCAATTCGACGCCATCAACTTGTGACGGCAACCGAACCAAGGCCAGTTCACGGTTTTCCGGCACGGCTTTCCCTTTGAAGCGTTAACGGGCAAAGCTGGCTCTCGCTTTGCAGCAAGAGCCAGGCCACTGGCTAAGTCTGTCCGAACCCGGATCCCGGCTTCTTATATTCGGGCCGGGGTGGGCTGAAGATGTCGAGCACACGGGCGCCCTCGGGACCAGCTCGCATGGTGTGAGGGACGTTGCCGGGCGTACGCCAGAAGTCGCCCTTGCGCACAGGGATCTCCTCCCCTCCCTGAATCCTAATGGCAGTGCCGTCCAGCAGCACGCCCCATTGTTCCTCAGGATGATGATGGAGCACGCCTTCGGCGTGCGGTGCGAAGCTCACCACCGAGAGCATCGCGTGTTCGCCCGAAAAGATGCGCGTGGTGAGTCCGGGCGCCAGCTCGCGAAGCAAGCCGTCATCCGGTGTATCAAGATTGTGAAATTCCTTTTTCTGGTCAGTCATGTCGTCCTCTGGTTCTGGTTACTACCGTCCGTAAGAGCCCTCGTAACGCCCCTCGCGAATAGCCTTCATGGTCTCCTCTTCGCGCGCGATCTGGGCACGAACAGCCTCAATCAGGGAATCTGCCATCGCGGCCGGAAAGGATACAACGCCATCCTCATCGCCAACGACGATGTCGCCAGGGGCGATCGGTGACCCACCGATCGACACTGGCACGTTGATGCAGCCTGGGCCACTTTTATAGGGGCCGCGGTGGGTCACTGCGCGGGCAAAGCAGGGGAAATCCGAACCGCTGAAGGCCGCGACGTCTCGGATGGCGCCGTCGATTACATAGCCGGCAGCTCCCCTCTCTTCTGCGATATTCTTCATGATCTCACCCACCAGTGCCCGCGTCTCGTCGCCGCCTCCGTCCACGACGATGACATCCCCGGGGCCGACCAGTTCAAGCGCCTTGTGAATTGCGAGGTTGTCTCCAGGACGCGTCCGCACGGTGAAAGCCGTTCCGACCAACCGTCCGGAACGATGGAATGGCCTCAAGCCAACAGCACCCGCCAATCGGTCGAGATTGTCCGAGATGACCGAAGTGGGGGCATCTTTGAAGGCTTCAATGAGAGCGGAAGGCGGCTTTGGCACGCTGGCAAGCGCGGTTTTGACGTTCATGGTTCACATCCGGTCAATCCGGCGATCTGGCGCCGCATCGCAAATGTGCGGCGCCAAATCGCACAAGGTGGCTAATCGATCTCGCGGCCGGCTTTTTCCGTTGCTGCCAACAAAGCAATGAGCGTGATGACGAGGGCTCCGGTCACGTAGGCTGGAATCGCATACGTGTCGGGATACTCTCTCAACAAGGTGGCGAAGATCAGCGGGGCAAAACCGCCACCGAGGACACCTGCGAAGGTGTAGGCGAGCGAGGACCCCGTGTATCGCACACGTGTTGGAAACTGCTCAGTGACGAAAGCACCTTGCGGACCAAACATCGCGGCTTGAAACACCATGCCGACTGAAACTGCGGCAATGATGATGGCTGGTGATTTTGTATCGAACAAGCCGAACAGGAGGAAGCTGCCGATGATAGATGCCAGAGCACCGAGCCCATAGACAGTGCGTCGACCAATCCGGTCAGAGAGCGCCGCAAGCAGGGGAACGGATATGGCATGCACGCCGGCGCCGATCAGAACAGCGGTCAGGGCCAATGTGCGGCTCAAACCCAGCTTCTGAGTGACATACGTCAAGGTGAATACGGCAAGCAGTCCATACACCACGTCCGAACCGATTCGAACGCTACCGGCCACTAACAGGTTGCGCCAATGGTCCCTCAGGACCTCGGCAACCGGCGCCTTGGTCGTCGCATGGCCGGCCTGCAGCTGATGGAAGTGGGGTGTTTCCTCAACGCTCCAGCGGATCCAGAATCCGAAGAACACCAGCACGGTGCTGGCCAGAAACGGAAGGCGCCAGCCCCAGGACAGGAAATCGGCCTCATTCAGCAGCGTCGTCGTGACGGCGATGGCCCCTGCGGCGAGAAGAGTACCGGCAGAGGGGCCGACTTGCGTCCACGACGCATTGAGCCCGCGATTTTGTGGCTTGCCATGCTCCACGGAAAGAAGGATGGCGCCAGCCCACTCGCCACCGAGCGCGATGCCCTGAATGGTCCTGAGACTAACGAGCAGCAGGGGCGCGGCGATTCCGATGCTCCCGTACGTAGGCAGCAAGCCCATCGCCAGGGTAGAAATGCCCATCAAAGCGAGCGTATAGACGAGGACGGCACGACGCCCGACCTTATCTCCGAGGCGACCGAAGATAATTCCGCCGATGGGACGCGAGATGTAACCTACGGCATAAGTCGAAAACGCAAGAATTGTACCGACAATCGGATCAAATGACGGGAAAAAGAGCTTATTGAAGATCAGAGCTGCCATGGAATTGTAGATTACGAACTCGTACCATTCCAGCGAGGTACCCACCATGCTGGCGAGTGCAAGCCGCGTCATCTTTCCTGCCGTGCTTGGGCCGACAGTGTCGAGCTGCGGCGTCAATGTCGTCTCTGCGCTTGTCGTCATCCCTATCTCCTGCGCGTTATCATTTGATCTGCCCGTCGTTGGCGCCCCGGCAAGCGTCACGACGTTTGATTGGTGATTGTGCTCTATGGGCTAGTGGATTGCCTCTGATAGACAGCGTGGTGCCTATTGCGGGTATGCGGCCTCACTTCGCTTGCCCATCTGCCCGCCTCGACTGCCTTTGCCCATTCGGCGCTCTTCAAGACGTCCGGATGGTCAATCTCATAAATGGCCGTATAGATCGGCTTGGGCGCCGGCATATCCTTGATGCCGTTGGCAATGGCGAACGCGAAGGGAACTCCTTTGACGCGCGTAACGCTGTGAACCCCTGGCACTTTCAGGAGATGCGGGACATGTTCCCCATCGTACACCTCGTTGAAGAGATCTTCGTGCGCAGGATCGACGTCCATTGAAGCAATCAGGACAAAGCGGGATTGGATCGGCATCAAGCGCTCCGTTGCTACTTGTGAGGAGGAGTGTATTCAAAGCCGTAGTCACGTTTCGCCGCCTCCGGCGTTACGTAACCGTCCAGCACGTCGTTGAGGATCGCCTCCCGGTCCCGACGTTTAACGTCACCGAATCCGCCGCCGCCGGGTAGCGAGAGCGTTAAAACCGTATCTGGCGGCAACATGCGGCTCAGCTTGGGGCGGACCTCCTCGCCATTCGAACTGGCGATCGAACCGGTCGCGCCGGATTTGCCATCGTACAAACCTGGTGCTGGATAGTGACATCGATCGTACATGCCTGAGAAGAGATAGGGCTTCTCGGTCAGAACCTCGACTTCCATTGTCTGGCCCAAGCCACCACGATGTTCGCCGGCTCCGCCGGAGTCAGGTCGAAGCGCTCTTTGCCGTACGACCAGAGGCGTCAAAGCTTCGATGATTTCCACGGGCACACCGGCGACACCGCTTGGATAGGAGGTGGCCGAGAGGCCATCGAGTCCCTTGAGGGCGCCAGTTCCGCCGGTAGAGAACCAAGTGTACGAGAAGAACTGATTGTCGCGCTTATCGAAGCCGCTGATATGCGTATTCCAGAGACTGTCGGCGCCGGGTGCCATCACCTTATCCGGCAGGATACCTGACAACGCGCCCATGATGGCTGAAGGGAGGAAGTGACCGACCGTATGACGGCCAGCGACGGCAGCAGGATGCTGAGCGTTGAGGATTGACCCGACGGCGGCGATCGTGCGTATCGGCGTGAACGAACCGGCGTTATTGGGCACGTCTGGCGCAATTGCGCACTTCACGCCATAGGTGGTGTAAGCAACGGTATAATTGAAACCGACGTTGATACCGAGATCAACCGTTGAGGAAGACCCTTCATAGTCGACGATGACCTCATCGTCCTTGATAGTGACCTTGGCCTGAATCTCGATCGGCTTGTCGAACCCGTCAATGGTGATCTTGAACGGATGCGATCCGTTGGGCAGAGCCGTAATGGCGGCTCTCATCGCCCTTTCGGTGCGCGCGACGATGGCGTCTGCCACCCCTTCGATATCCGCAAGATCGAACTCTTCGAGGAAAGACTTGAGCTGCTTTGCTCCGACTTCGTTCGCGGTGATCTGTGCATGAATATCGCCAATCACTTCATCGGGGGTCCGCACGTTGGCCGCGATCAGCCGATAAACGGCTTCGACGGGTTCTCCTTTCGAATGCAACTTCATGATCGGGATGAAGAGACCCTCCTCATAGACGGAGCGGGCATCACACGACAGCCCCCTGCCGCCGATATCGAGCGCGTGACAGCAGTTTGCAAAAAGCGCAACGACTCGCCCATTGTGGAATACGGGCGTTGCAATCGTGATGTCGTGAAGCTGAGAGACCGTAATCCAAGGATCATTCGTGATGATGACGTCCCCGGGCTGGAGCGTATCCAGCGGAAACGTCTTCAAGATGTGTTCCATTCCTGTCGCCATGGAATTGATGTGCCCCGGCGAGCCCGTGACCGATTGGGCCACCATCCGGCCGCGGCGATCGAACACGCACGCAGAAAGGTCTTCGGCGTCCCGGACGATGGACGTAAAGGACGAACGCATCAGGGCCGCGGCCTGCTCGTTCACGGCGGCAATGAGCCGCCCCCACATGATATCGAGCGTAATGGGGTCCAGTTCCTTGGCGCTCATCGGGCCACCTCGAGATCGACAATGAGATTACGGTTCTGATCGACGCTAATTTCGCCGGGTCCGTTGATAACAACGGTCGATTCACGTTCTTCGATGATGGCTGGCCCCTGCAGGCGATCACCGGCTCCAAGGCGATAACGGTCGTAGACCGGCACGTCGATGAGTCCTGCGTCAGGGACGTAGATCTTTCTGGAGCCCTTGAGTGGACCGTCGGACTTCGACGTATTGACCGGTAGCTTGAAGTCAGGCTTGGGCCCCGATGCGACCACTCGCCATGACATCACGTCGATTGGCGTGTTGGGTACGGTATGTCCGTAGAGTTCGGTGTAGACCCGCTCGAACGAAGCGGTGATTTCCGCGATGCTGTCTGGCCCAAGTTTACCGGAGGGAATCGGCACACGGATGTCAAAGCCTTGCTTGCGGTAGCGCATATCGGCCCAGCGACGGAACGAGACCTCTCGATCACCCATTGAATGAGCAAGACGGCTTCGCCCCTCCTCCTCCATTTCTTTGAGAGACCGATTGACTGCGCCCCAATCCAGTTGTTCCAGCCGTGCCGGGCTTGATCGCACAAAGTCAAATGCCAGTGGCGCGGTGAGGAAGCCGACGGCCGACATGACGCCCGCACCGAACGGATAGATGATCTTCGGCAACTTCAGGACGCGCGCGACGCCGTAGGCGTGAACCGGCCCCGCGCCACCAAACGCAAACATCGGAAACTGGGAAATGGTGCGCCCCCGCTCGATGGCGTGGATGCGTGCAGCAGAAGCCATTGCTTCGTTTGCCAGTTGATGGATTCCCCAGGCTGCGGCTATCGTGTCGAGATCAAGCGAGGCCCCGACTTGTTCGTTAATGGCACGTTCTGCGGCGGTCTTGTCGAGCTTCATATCTCCGCCGAGGAAGAAGCCTGCATTGAGGTAACCGAGCAGCAGATCGGCATCAGTGACCGTTGGTCGTTCCCCGCCCGCCCCGTAGCAGGCAGGTCCTGGCACGGATCCGGCGCTATGCGGCCCGACCTTGAGGCGGCCGAGTGCATCGATCTGCGCGATCGAACCGCCGCCCGTGCCGATCTCGATCATTTCGATGACGGGCACCTTGACTGGGAGACCGCTGCCTTTCTTGAACTGATATTGCCGATCGACCTCGAATTCCGGGGCCAGCAGAGGCTCGCCATCGACGATGAGGCAGGCCTTGGCGGTGGTGCCGCCCATGTCAAAAGAGAGCACGTCTGAAAGTCCGAGTGACTTGGCATAATGTGCCGCAGCCAACGCGCCGGCCGCAGGTCCCGACTCAACAAGACGGATCGGCGCTTCGATGGCTTGGCTGGCGGTGAGCAGACCGCCATTCGATTGCATCACATAAAGACCGGCTGCATCGCTGAGCTCGTCGCGCGTACGCGCTTCGAGCCGCGTCAGATATTTCTCGGCGATGCTCTTGACATAGACATTGCAGAGCGCCGTCGTCGAACGCTCGAATTCCCTGATTTCCGGGGAGATGTCGCTGGAGAGAGTTATCGCAACGCCGGGGAGCTTTTCCCGTAGGATGCGGCCAACGATGCGCTCGTGATCCGGACAAACGTAGGCGTTGATGAGACTGACGGCAACCGCTTCGATGCCTATTCTGCGCATCTCCTCGGCGATGCGCGCGACGTCGTCTTCGTTGGGGGCCTGGCGGATTGTTCCATCCGACAGAATTCGCTCGGCAATCTCAAACCGGTGACGCCGCCGGGCAATCGGGGCGGGACGACGCAGCCGAAGGTCGTACATGTCGTAGCGGTGCTCGCGCGCAATTTCGACGGCATCGCGGAATCCGCGGGTCGTGACGAGAGCGGTCAGCGCCCCCTTTCTCTCGATCAGCGCGTTGGTGAAAAGCGTCGTCCCATGCACAACATGCGAAACTTGGCCTGCATCACCGTTGATGACCTGCTTAATTCCATTGATTACGCCATTGTCAGGCTGATCTGGAGTTGTCAGGACCTTACCGAGCCGAAATAAACCGGTCTCATCGTCGACCAGGACGATATCTGTGAAAGTTCCCCCAATATCGGCGCCTAAACGCATCCGCTCCTCCAAATTCAGGATTTGGTAGGATTAGCGACTATGGGGTGACAGCCGAATTACCGTTTGGGCAATCCAGCTTTAAGGGAGCATTAGTCCTCCGCCCGCGGCTGCCTGCTGCGGCGGCGGCGTGCCCGACGCCCCCTTCTTGATCATCGTGTGAGAAGAGTTCCTCCCGTTCCGTGCCCATCTAAGCAGCCTCTTCTCCAGAGTCTTGATGCGTACGGTGACAAGCCTGGGAGGGCCAATCTGTCACGCGACAAAGTCAGCAAGGCCGTATTTCGCGAGAGATCCGGAGACGATGGCGAAGCCTGGATCTCTGCGACTGATTCACGGACGCGAGCGTCTGTGCCGGGAGAAGCGTACGCGGCCTGCCTTTCGTTTCCAGCAAATCGGAAGGAGCGGCGGGAGCTCGTCTCGTTTGTGGAGTTCGGGAAAGACCGATTGCTGGAGAAGGGGTTCGCAACGCGCAGCGTAGTCGCGCTCGAGCGCTTCCGTCAGCCGTTGTCCAGTGGATCAGACCGACCGGTCGGTGCCTGCGCAGGGCTGGGACCAGCAACAACATTAGTGCTTCGCACCTCCTTGACAACGCGCGTGACGATCTCGGAGGTCAACTCACGCTTCATCTCGCATCAGCTCCGCTATCCTTGCCGTAGTCATCGACGCCGAGTTGCCTTGCCCGGCACGGTCGTGTTGGTTGTCCTTGCAGATGCGCGAAAAATGATCCGCGCAGATTTCCTCGAATTTGTCCCAGCTCGGCGGCGGACGAAGCTGTTCGTTGTTGGCTCCAGACATGTTTCTGGATTCCGACCCGCCTGGTTAGTCGTGACTGGCGGCACCCTCGGTGCTGGTCCCAAATGGCTGCCCCTGACGAGTCAAAGAGCTTCCCAAATAGATTATCATAGGAACTTTCACAACTAATAGCTGCATATTTTGGTTACATATCCCGTTGATATATTTACGGCACTAGAAAATGGAATAAGTGCTCTTGAGAGCAAATTATCGCACATAAAGCGCTCTTAAAAGCAAAATATGGCAAACTGCAGGAAATTGCTGTATGCTCTTAAGAGCATAATAATCTGCTTAATGGCCTTCAAGAGCATGGTAGCAACCAACAAACTTCAAAAGGCGCCCCCTTACCCGGTGTCACGGACGCTCACGCAATTGGGAGCGGATCTGCGTACTGCACGCATCCGCCGCAACATGACCATGCAGGACGCAGCCAGCAGAATTGGAACGGGCGTGCGCGCTGTTATGGACGCCGAAAAGGGCAAAGCATCGACGGGTATCGTGGTGTATGCCGGGCTGCTGTGGCTCTACGATATGCTCCAGCCCCTCGAAGAACTCGCTGACCCCTCAAAGGACAGGGAAGGGATTGCTCTGCAAGCGACGCGGGAACGCAAGCGGGCG
The DNA here is from genome assembly GCF_004114955.1 of Bradyrhizobium guangzhouense. Classification (NCBI taxonomy): domain Bacteria; kingdom Pseudomonadati; phylum Pseudomonadota; class Alphaproteobacteria; order Hyphomicrobiales; family Nitrobacteraceae; genus Bradyrhizobium; species Bradyrhizobium guangzhouense. The sequence goes on along the minus strand of NZ_CP030054.1, from coordinate 719,261 downwards.
CGCAAGTCCGGAGGGCTCGACAATGACTTCTAAAGCAACACCGAATGCTTCGTCTACATCACGCTGCCGTGTCAGACCGAACCGATAACCGCCGGCCCGATTCTAGCTCGCTAAGGATCGCCGTGGCAATGCATTGGCTCGCTTCGTCTACGGCAAGTTGTACCTCTCAAACGGAGATGCGGTCGCGATTGATCCTATCGAGCTTGAATTATCGGATGAGACTTACGAAACAGGCCGACTGAATGGCGGTCTTTGGCGCGTTACGCGATGCAAGCTCGGACTATTGGGGTCGCCGCGTCATCGAGAAGCATGCCGGGGTTCCCCAGCTTGGCGAACTCGACTATCTGCTGAATTCAGCCGACGACGGCGTAGGGGCGCTTGGTTTGGACTTGGTCAACAACCTCCGGCACCACGTCGCAAATTCAACAAGACGCTCGAACTTGCAAAGCTTCAGGAAATCGCCGAAGCCTTGATGCTCTAGGAAGATGTAAAACCGAGGAAGGCGCCCAGGTTCGAGACTGGATGCTGCTCGGCACCTCCATGGGCGGAGCCCGTCCGAAAGCTGTCGTCGAAGATGACCACGGATTCTGGATCGCAAAGTTCAATCGTCCGGACGACCGCTGGAACAACACTCGCGTCGAACGCGCGATGCTCGAGTTGGCCAAGGTTTGCAGCGAAGGACGTTCTTCTCGTCAAGCGCTTTGATCGCACGTAGACGGGCAAGGGATATTTGCGTTCGCGGATGATCAGCGGGCTAACCGGTTTGCGAGCTGATGAAGCCGTCGAGATGCGCGATCGCTGGTCCTATGTGTTGATGGCGGAAGAGATGCGCCGGGTCACGGAGGAGCCGGGAAAGGATGCGAAAGAACTTTTTCGACGCATGACGTTCAATGCACTGATTTCCAACGTCGACGATCAGCCGGCCGCGTGCATCACTACGGACGCGACCGACTTCGTTCAAGGAGTGCAATGAGCTCGGCCATTATGGCTTGCCTTTCTTGGCTTTCGCCACAATGGCATCCAGATCGACGGCGGACTTCGGGGCGGCGTGGCCCGAGGAGAGATTGCTGTCTGCATCGAGCTTGATGCCGAGAGCATCAAGGACGCGAAGGATGAGCCCGAGTTCTGCGCGCTGGTGGCCATGCTCGACTTCGATGATCCATTGGCGACTGACACCAACCTGTTTAGCTAGCGTCGACTGATCGAGCTTGAGGCGCTTGCGCCGGTCGCGGATGACGGCGCCAAGATCGGCTGCGGTACGTGTGAGCATGGAACATCCAAATGTCAGCGATCGCTTACATTACCGTGTCGCCGTTCGCTGACAATCGGAAATGTCAGCGTTTGACAACATTTTAGAATGTCGCCGATCGACGACATCTGCGCCGGGATGTCCAATCATTTGAGACGCCGACAGCGGCTTAGTTTGGCATTGACCAAGCAAGCGGCGACCCCGCTCGACCGCAGCTGGGTTTTTTCCGCTTTTGGTTTTCCGACCGTTGCCAGGGACCTCGCCCGTTGAGAATCGACTTGGGGAGTTAAGTTGGGTTATGTGAACGTTTCGGTTGATCCATTGGTCACTTATGTCCTCTTCGGCCCTTTTTTGGATAGTTTCTTCGGAACCATTCGAACCGTGTTGACATTGTGTACACGAATGCAATATAACGCTTCATAAGAAGTGAGGAGTAACCGCAATGGAAGCAGCACTACAGCGCCCTGCGGCGCGAGTAAGGTCGCGCCGCGTCCGGAGCGAAACCAATATCCACATTCGCGCTACCGCACAGGTAAAGCACTTGATCGATACCGCTGCAGTGGCGGTGGGCAAGACGCTTAGCGAATTCATGCTGGATAGTGCGCGGCAACATGCCATCGATGTGCTTTTGGACCAAAGGTTATTTGTCCTTGATCCAGAGAAGCACGATGCCTTCTTGAATGCACTTGATAACCCGCCTCCGGCCGGGACCAAGTTGAAGGCACTGATGAAGCGTAAGCCGCTTTGGCAGAAGTAATCGAACATCCGAGGAAGCGTGCGGGCATAACCTCCCCCACGCTTCTCAAGCCGACGCATGACTTTAGCCGCTTTGATTGCGGTAATGAAGCCCTGACCGATTGGTTGAAGAATCGCGCCCTCGACAGCGAGGGCAAGACTGCTCGCACCTATGTTGTTTGCGAGGGCAATTCGGTCGTAGGCTACTACTGCATCGCCTCTGGAAGTGTTGAGAGGGCTGCAATTCCCAAGCCGCCCATAAAAAGGCACGGACTCCCAAATCCCGTACCTGTAGCCATTATAGGCCGCTTGGCGCGAGATCTTACCTACAAGGGCAAGGGGCTCGGCCAAGACCTGCTTCAACATGCCCTCCACCAAATCGTTCACGCATCTGAAACGATCGGTATTCGCGCCATCCTGGTACACGCGATCGATGAGAAGGCTGCCGCTTTTTGGAAAGAAGCGGAATTCATAGAAAGTCCGATTGGGTCCCGAACATTTTTCCTCCCTATCGAAACTGCCATCGACGCACTCTAATGGCGTCACAATCCAACTGCCCCAGTACCGAATGGCCGAGCCGCTCCTGGACCACCTTAGGCGCCGCAATTCAAGCCCGCCATCAACCTTGCGGTTTATATATCAGCTCGCAAAGAAGTGCCGAAAGAGAGTGAAGCCCGGATATTTTGCGGCGTCCATGGCCTTCTCGTTGGAGCCTTACCTAACTTGGTGATACCGGCGGCGATTTGCACCGGTCACAGGGCCCCGTTTGACCATGTAATCGCGGGTGACGATCTCGACGTCCTTCACCGGACTGGAAACACCGATCCGAGATCGGGCTTGGGACATTGCAGCCTCCATTCACGCAACGCATTGAATGCGATCGGCGGCAATGGGACGAACGCTCCTCCGAGCCTGATTTCGGGCGGCCGAGCTGATTGTATTCGTCGGCGCGCTCATGAACATGAAACTTACGCTTGGTGAAATCGACATTGACCCCTGCCTGCCCCACAATTCCGACGCGGAAAGGCCAGTGAAGATCACGGTCTGGGAAATTGAGCCTTGGCTGGAGTTGCTGCCGTTCACGGCGGCCGGAATCCGTGCGACGGTTTGGCGAAGGTCAACCTCAGACGCCCCATCTCAAACGCGCAGAAACAGTTAGGCCGACAAAGGGATCACGCCTTCATTGCGAAGTCGCCAGCGCTTAACACCCATGATGGCCTTTGGCTCCGGTACCATTGCCTCGTTTCGAGTGTTGCGCACCGGCCTTTACGAGCAGTGGACACTATCGAGCTATGTGGGCACGCGCTTCTGGCTGTCGGCGATTTGGCTACGTCTTTGCCTTGCGGCGGACGCTGGCGCGATGCCGGATCTCGACGAAACCATTCGGCTCCTTTTTGGAAACGATCTGGCGTAGGATTTCCAGAAGCATGTCGATCACCTCGGATGCCACTCGCGTTGGCGGACGATCGGCAAGGTAAATGAGGTCCAGATCGCTTCTGATTTCGGGGGTGACAATGGGGCTGGCGCTCAAGACGCCAGTCTCGAGCTCGTATTTGACAGCGCCGAAGGGGAGGACAGCGGGAGCAAGGCCCTGTCGCACGAGGTCTTTCAGAAGGGTAACGGAATCGATCTCCAGCACCGTGGATACGGAGAGATTGAGGCCAGCGGCGCCCGCATCCAGCAAACTTCGGATCGGATTTTGAGCCGACGGAAGCAGCAGAGCATGTTCAAGGAGGCTCGCAAGGCCGACCGGATCGCCAGCGAACATCCCTGGTGGCCCGATGGCGAACAGCCGCTCGACGGCAAGGCACTCACTGACGAGGCGCGGGCTATCTGGCTGAAGGCCGTTGACTAATGCGACATCGATCGAGCCGGTCAGCACCCAGTTTTGCAAATAAGCGCTATATCCCTCAAGTAAGCGCGGACGAACGCGAGGCAGACGTTCGCGACAGGCCCTGATGAGCTCCGCTCCCGCCATGGCGATAACCGACGGCGTGGCTCCGATAATCACGTCGCCGGTCAGGTGTTTTCCTTCGGCCATGACCTCCTGACGAACAAGCTCCACGTCGCGCAGGATTTGGGATGCGCTTCGGTGCAGCATGAGGCCTGCTTCCGTCATCTGCATGCCTCTCCCGTCTCGGTCGAACAGCGGCGTTCGCAGTTCGTCTTCGAGAGCACTGATTGACCGGCTGATGGCAGGGCCTGCTACGCCGAGGTGAGCCGAAGCGCGGGCGATGCTCTTCAGATCCGCGACGAAAACGAAGTACCGAAGCTGTCGTAGGTCCATGGCTTATGAACGGGCGAATTGATACATAGCAAATGCCGTTCGGCTTGTGCGGACGGGACCGCGACAGCTCTGCAACCAACCGTCAAACCGAGCTTGCCGCATGAATTTTTGGCCCTCACATGTTAGCCACTCAGCTTATGCGAGCCTGGCAGAGCGCACCAGTAGACGTTGGTTTCTTCCTCGCCCATTCGCCAGCTAGCTTGGGCAAACGCATCGCAAGGGCGGCGGCTGCCGAGCTCTCCGGCATCGTAGGTATGAATGGGTCTGCGGGGCCTGAACGGCGATCTGCGAAAAGGACCGCGAGAACGTGCTTCGTTGAGCCGCAATCCGCAGGACCCCTTTCCGACCTTGACGCCTGGTGAGCAAGGATGGCAAGGCGCGTGCGGCGGCAACTCTTTCGACCGCGGCTCGTTCTCGCCCAGTGCAAGTTGGATATTCGGCAATGTCAGTCCGAGCGTCTCAAGCCTGAGGAGACTAAATCGCAGCTAGGCAGCAGGATAATCAACTAGTATTGTATGATACCAATTACCGAATTAGTACAAGGAATTACTGCGTGAAGGTTTCCAAAGTCCAGCGCGTACCGGCCAAGGCCGCACCGCTCCGGCAACAGGTCGCAAGCAATCTGCGCACCGCCATCATTGATGGCCGCTTTCAACCAGGCGAGCGGTTGAAGGAAGGCGAGCTGTGTGCATGGACCGGCGTCAGTAGGACTGCCGTCCGTGAAGCCCTGCGGCAACTGGAGGCCGAGGGCATCGTCGACAACATCCCCAATCAAGGACCCGTGGTGGCGCGGGTATCCCCCGACGAGGCGCGGCAACACTATGAAGTCAGGGGTATGCTGGAAGGGCTGACGGCAAGGACCGCCGCCGAGCGGATCTCTGAGCGCGAAATCAAGGACTTGCACCGGCTCAAACGAGATTTGGACCGCGCCTTCAAATCAGGTAGCGTTGCTAAGGTGCTCGAATGCAAGAATCAGCTCGACGAATTCCTGATGAGCGTTTCGGCCAACAGCGTCGTCAAGGGCTTCGTGAGCGTCATTCGCGCACGTCTCAGCTATCTTCGTCCCATTGTTCTGTCGCAGCCCGAACGCCTGAAGGAAAACGCTGTCGAGGTCCATGCGATAATCGACGCGATCATCACACGGAAGCCGCAGGCGGCGTGGCAGGCTGCCGTCAATCACGTCAACATGGGCGCGAGAGCAACCCTCAAGGTGCTGGAGCAGCTGGAGGTGGCGGCGGAACACCAGGCCGCGCTGGACGCGGAAGCCGCGCTTCGGGCGAAACGTCCGCGGGGACGGCCGCGCCGTGACGCGGCACCAAATAATCCGGTCGGTAGGGTGACGATGTAAAAACCGGTCCGCGCGATGGTCTATCTGCTATCCACCCTCGGCCTGGAGACCGTTGTCTCGAACCACCTGCCCCCAAATATGCGCCTGCTCCGCGTAAAAGTTGCGCATGTAGTCCGGATCGCTCGCAGCGACCGTCAGCCCCATCGCGTTGATCCGTCCCGTCACGCTGGCGTCCTTCAGAACCGCGCGCATCTCTGTATTGAAACGCGCGATGATCTGTTTGGGCGTCTTCCCGGGCGCATACAGTCCCCACCAAGGCGTCGCGACGAGATCGGGAAACCCGCTTTCGGCGAGCGTCGGTACGTCGGGAAGGGTCGGGTGGCGTGTTGCGCCGGTCTGAGCGAGAGGGCGCAGCAACTTGGCGTCGATCTGGCTGTTGAGCACCGTGGTCGCTGCGATGATCAGGTCAATATGTCCCGCAATCGCGTCGTTCACCGCGGGGGCTGCTCCCTTATAGGCAACGTGGCTCCACTGCGCGCCGGAGCGTTTGGCAAGCAGCAGCATCGTGAGATGGCCAAGACTCGCCGTTCCAGCCGACGCAAATGCGAAGCCGCCCTGCTTGGCTTTCGACGCAGCGATCAACTCAGCCAAAGTCTGGTAAGGGCGTGACGGCTGACAGGCAATGATGTTCGGCGCCGTACCGACCAGCATGACCGGATCCAGATCTGTCTCGGAATTATATGGCAGGCTCGGCTGCGTCACCGGGTTGGTCGCGTGAGTATCGAATACGAACAGCCACGTGCGGCCATCTGGCGGTGACTTCGCCACTGCCGCCGCGCCGATGCTGCCCGCTGCGCCCGGACGGTTTTCGATGATGATCGTCGTTCCCAGTCTCTGCTGCAAACCCGGCTGAACCAGACGGGCGATAGCGTCCAGCGTTCCGCCGGCAGGAAACGGGATGATGAACTTCATCTGACCCGCAGGCCAGTCCTCTGCCCTGGCAACAAAGGGGGTGGCGAGTGCGCCGGCGAGCACGGCACGTCGTGTCAGTTGTCCCATGTGTTTCTCCCGAGGTGATGATCGAGAACAAGACTTCGGACCAACAGTTCGGGGGGTGGCCCAGGACGGCATGCAAGCGTCGCCGGCCCCGCCCATTCTCCTTATCGCTGCGCAAACGTTGCGATCGGCCCTGCAACAGGTTTTCCGCGGTGCCAGACCGCCGAGATCTTGTGGACGTTGGCTATGTCGGCCGATGGATCGGCGTCGAGCACGACGAGATCGGCGAGCTTGCCAGCTAGCAGGACACCGCGGTCATCCAGCTTGAGCAGCTTCGCCGCGCCGCTGGTCGCGATGGTCAGCGCCTGCATCGGCGTGAGGCCGGCTTCAACCATGAGATCGAGCTCACGATGTTCGGCAATGCCGGGGAAACGCAGGCCCACGCCGGAATCGGATCCGAACCCGATGCCGATACCTGCCTTGTAAAGCGTCATCAGGTTCTTCTGGTTCATCGCCAGCGCCTTGCGGGCGCGCTCGGAAGCTGGTGCGTCATGGACCTTCTGCTGCCAAGCCGGATCCTCCAATTGCGTCTTCACGGCGGGATCCAGTGCCCGGTTCACGAACGGATCCGCCGAGACCTGCGGCTTGTCGGCAAAAATGAAATTTGAATCGTCGAGCGCCAAGGTGGGAACGTACCAGGCGGCATTCTTCTTCATCAATTCGATCGTCGGCGGATCGATCTCTTTGTCACGGATGCCGTGCGCCAGAATGTCAGCGCCGGCCTTCAGGGCGGCCTGAGCATCTTCGAGGTCGTTGATGTGGAAGGCGACCCGAAGCGCGTTCTTGTGGGCCTCGTCGACGGCGGCGGTATAGACCTCCGGCTTCACTTTGACTGGCAGCAGCTTGCCGAAGTCGTCAAGCCAGATCTTGATCAGGTCGGTCTTGCGTCCCGCCATCTCCCTCACCGCTTCGCGCGCTGCGTCGGGCGTATCCGGGCGATAGATCTGGTTCGGGCCGACGGGAACGATCGCCACGGGCGGTGCTCCCATCGCAACCCCAATGCCGCGGTCGGCGCCAAAGATGTCGGCCCCTGGCGCCTTGCCGGCATGTAGATCCGCTCGCAGATCGTAGAATTCAGGTGCGTTCAGGCCCAGCGACGTGATCGTGGTGACGCCATAGGCCTCCCACTGTCGAAGTTGGGACAAGATGTAGTCGCGATTATAGTTGTCCGGACTCGCCTTGAGGCCCCTGACGATACCCACATGGGAATGATCCGAGATCATGCCGGGGATGATGGACTTGCCCTTGAGGTCAACGACATCGGCATCGGATGGCACCGGCACCGCCGTTACGGACCCAACGGCCGCGATGCGTCCGTCGCGAATGACCAAGACGGAATCGGGAAGCGGCTTTCCACCCGCTCCGTCGATCAGAGTGGCTCCCTTCAGGACGACTGACTTTGTTTGCGCCTGTCCCGGCATGCCCGATAGACACAGGCCCGCGATGGCCAAGATGACGACCGATGCGGCTCTCATGCGGCGCTCCTCCCTGTTTCCTCGTTCCCCACGGGTTGGTCCCAGGGGCCATTAAATCTTATAGTACTATATTACGAGCAATTAGCAATTGATCCCGAGACGATGCGCCCTGGATCACCTAACTCAGCGATTTATCGCAGCACGAACGGATAGGGCTCGTCGCCGCTGCTCATCCAGACGGTCTTGGTCTGCATGTATTCGTTGATGGCCTCGATGCCGTTTTCGCGACCGAGACCGCTGCGCTTGTAACCGCCGAACGGGGCCATGTAGCTCACCGTGCGGTAGGTATTGACCCAGACCATGCCGGCCTTTAGCCGGTCAGCCATGACATGGGCGCGCTTCATGTTCTGCGTCCAGACGCCTGCGGCCAGACCAAAGAGGATGTCGTTGCCGATCTCGACGGCTTCCTCCTCATCGCGAAATGGGATCACGGACAGGATCGGGCCGAACACCTCCTCCTGCGCGATCCTCATGCTGTTCTTGACGCCGGTGAAGACCGTGGGCTCGACGAAGAGACCCTTGCCGCATTCCGGCCGATGGGCACGATCGCCTCCGAGTGCCAGATGCGCGCCATCCTTCTTGCCGATCTCCATATAGGCGAGGACCTTGTCGAACTGCGGCCGGTTGGCGACCGGCCCGACCTGTGTTTCGTTCTGCATTGGATCGCCCATCTTGATCGTGGCCGCCGCCTTCAGGAGCTTTTCGACGAAGGCGTCGTGGACAGATTCCTGTACCAGCATTCGCGAACCGGCGATGCACGCCTGCCCGACGGCCGCGAAGATTCCGGCAATGGCGCCGTTGACCGCATTGTCGAGATTGGCGTCGTCGAACACGATATTGGGCGACTTGCCGCCCAGCTCCAGGCTGACGCGTTTCAGGCCGCGCGCAGCGCCCTTGTAGATCTTCTGGCCGGTGGCATCGGAGCCGGTGAACGCGACCTTGGCGACCTGAGGATGCTCGACCAGCGCCGGCCCGACCTCATTGCCAAAGCCGGTAACCACGTTGATGACCCCAGGGGGGAAGCCCGCCTCCTCCACCAGCGCCATCATCTCGAGGAGCGATGCGGAGGTGAATTCCGAGGGCTTGAGCACCACGGTATTTCCGGCCGCCAGCGCCGGCGCAAGCTTCCAGGCGACCAGCATCAACGGCGAATTCCAGGGGATGATACCGACGACGACGCCGACCGGCTCGTGCTTGGTGTAGGTGAACATGTTGGGCTTGTCGATCGGGATGACCGAGCCCTGAATCTTGTCCGCGAGGCCGCCGAAGTAATAGTACCATTGCGGAATGTAATTGAGCTGCCCTCGCATCTCGCTGATCAGCTTGCCGTTGTCCCTCACTTCGATCTCGGCGAGCCGCTCTGCATTCGCCGCGATCAGGTCCCCCAGCTTGCGCATCAGCGCGCCGCGCTGCGTTGCATTCAGCTTGGGCCACGGCCCCACATTCATCGCCCGATGCGCCGCCTGGACTGCGCGCGCGGCATCCTCGGCATTGCCGCGCGGGATCAACGCCCATGGCTCGGCGGTGTAGGGATTCATGGTCTCGAACCACTCGCCCGAGGCCGGATCCTCCCACTTTCCACCGATATACATCTGGTACTTCTTCACGGAACGCCTCCCTGCAGCATAAATATCTGGAATCATAATATCGTATTATTGGCTTTTAGTGAGGTCAAGCTATTGCTTACTACGCGCCCTGAGGGAGGTTTGACAAAATATCTTTTGCAATAATACGGTATGACATACTTTATTGACGTTGCAGGTCGACGAACCCGCGCGGGGAGGACTAGAATGACAAACAACGTGGCCACCGACATCACCGCTGCGCTAAAGCATGCCGGTGTCGAGAACTTCTTCCTCCTCACCGGCGGCGACCAGCCGTTGTGGATCGCGCTTCGCGATGCCGGAATTCGAATGGTGGTCGCACGCAGCGAGGCCAGCGCGGTCTACATGGCGGACGGTTATGCCCGCGCCAGCGGCCGCGTCGCGCCGGCCTATGGGCAGGCCGGGCCCGGCGCCGCCAACGTCGCGGCCGCACTGGCAGATGCCGTCTGGGCCCAATCGCCGGTATTCGCGCTGACAGGAGCGACCGCGACGCAAGCCCTGCACATGAACGAGTATCAGGACCTCGACCAACATGTCATTTTCCAGCCCGTCACGAAGTGGAACGGTGCCGTCGCCGCTCCTGAGATGACTGGGAGTCTCGTCTCGCAGGCGCTTCACATCGCGGCGACACCGACATGCGGACCCACCCATCTCGACGTGCCGAAGAATTTCTTCGCGCTGCCCGGGGACCCGCAAACCGCGAACCGGCTAGAACGTTCCTACTCAAATGCCGCCAGCAAGGTGCGTGCGCTCGGCACCGAGGTTGCTACGGCGCTCGACCTCCTCAAGCGCGCGGAGCGCCCGGTTCTGTTTGTCGGCGAGGGCGTGCGGCTTGCCGGCGCGTGGGCCGAACTGGCACTGCTGTCGGACCTTGCGGGCATCCCGATCGTCGCCACGGCTGGCGGCAAGCCGGCCATTCTGACGTCACACCCGAATTTCTGCGGCATCGTCGGACGCTATTCCTCGGTGAGCGCCAACAAGCTCGTGGCAGAGGCCGATTGCGCCCTCGCTCTCGGGACCCGATTGGGCGGACTGGCAACCAACGGCTACACTTTGCCGAGCCGCAAGGCGACCGTGATCCAGATCGACCATGATCCGGCTTCCCTCATTAACACCTACGCGCCACGCCTCGGTGTCCGCGCCGACATCAAGATCTTCCTCACCGACCTACTTGACCTCGTTAAACAGCAGAATTTGCGGACATCGTCCGCCTGGCTGGACCGCTGCCGCCGCGATACTGATAAATGGACAGCTAATCACCGCGAACAACTCGCTGCGTCAGGTGGCAACACGGCCCTCTCCCCGCTTTCGGTGCTCGACGAGCTCTCCCGCTATGGCAGCGAGATCACGCTGGTCGCAGACACAGGTTACATGGCTGCCTGGACCGGCGTGCTGTTCCCGACGCTGCGTTACGACGCCTTCTTCCGCGCAGTCGGATCGCTCGGCTGGGCGCTCCCCGCCTCGCTCGGCGTCCAGATCGCGCGATCGGAGAAGGTGGTATGCATTACCGGCGACGGCGGCGCCGGCTATCACCTGGCTGATGTCGAGACGGCGGTTCGCTACAGGCTGCCGGTCGTGATCATCGTCATGAACAACAGCGCGCTCGCCTTCGAATATCACGAGAAATATCGCTGGAAGGGAAATGTGGTTGCGGAAGCGAACGATTTCGGGCGCGTCGACTTCGCCGCGGCCGGAATCGCGCTGGGTGCAAGGGGCGCACGCGCCACCAATCGCGAGGAATTTGTGGCAGCCATGGCGGTCGCAATGAAGGCATCCAATCCGTTCGTGATCGACGTCGTCATCGACAAGGAAGCCTTTCCGCCCGTCACCAATTTCGATGCCGTGATGGAACGGAAGCTCTAGATTGGCGGACGGCGCGCCGGAGGAGCGGGCACGCCGTCAGCGATCCAACCTACGACAATCAACAATCATAAAGAACCAGGGTGGAACCATGAAGACCCGTCGAGCTATTGTTGGAGTTGCCGCGGTCGGCCTGTTGCCGCTGACCGCCCCCTCTGTCGTCCGAGCGCAAAAGGCCACGATCCGCTGGCGCCTGGCGTCCAGCTATCCCAAGAACCTCGACACCATTCACGGTATCGCCGTTCGCCTTGCCAAGCACGTCGAGGAGATGACGGATGGCGGCTTCCAGATTCAGGTGTTCGGCCCCGGGGAAATCGTGCCAGGCCTGCAGGTACTCGATGCCGTGCAGAGCGAAACGGTCGAGATAGGACACACGGCATCGATCTACTACAGCGGCAAGAACAAGGCGTTTGCGATCGACACCGGGCTGCCGTTCGGAATGACGCCACGCCAGCATCTGTCGTGGATGTATCGCGGCGGCGGGCTCGAACTGTTCAGGGAGTTCTTCAAGTCCTACGGCGTCGTGAACTTTCCCGGCGGCAGCACGGGCGTGCAGATGGGCGGTTGGTTTCGCCGCGAGGTCAATACGCTCAATGATCTGAAGGGCCTCAAGATGCGCATCCCCGGCATTGCGGGCGACGTGGTCGCACGCCTCGGCGTCGTTCCTCAGAACATTGCCGGCGGCGACACCTATGCTGCACTAGAAAGAGGCACGATTGACGCGGTCGAATGGGTCGGCCCCTACGATGACGAGAAGCTGGGCTTCAACAAAGTCGCAAAATATTACTATTACCCGGGCTGGTGGGATTGCACGGGGCAGTTGGCCTTCTATGTAGGAGCGAAGGCTTGGTCGGCCTTGCCTGCTCATTATCAGCGGGCATTCGAGGTGGCCGCCGCGGAGGCCTCCTGGGACATGCTGTCGCATTACGACGCCAGCAACATGGCGCCGCTGCGTCGGCTGATCGCAAACGGCACCGAGCTCAGGCCATTCTCGCGCGAGATCATGGAGGGCGGCTATCGCGCGGCATTCTCGCTCTACGCCGAAGAGACGGAGAAGAATGCCGAGTTTCGCAAGATCTACAGCGAATGGCTGAAGTTTCGTGAGGACATCGTGACCTGGTTCAGGGTCGCAGAAGCGAGCTTCGAATCCAATCTGTATAGCTTGTACAAGACGTGACCGGATCGGTCTCTAGGGCTCGGGGGCCCGCGCTTCGCATCGGCAACTCAGGCGACTTCCAGCAGCCGCGTTCAAACGATGCCCAAGAAGTTTCGTGCTGGCTATCCTTCTTGGACTGGCTGCGGCCGAATATGGATCGTGAGGGTCTTACCGCGCACGCTCCGTCATCCCCTCGAACTGTGTGCGGTAACACAACTCTGGGCCCTGACGCGATATATATAGTGCTACGCCGCAGAGTTCTTACTCGGCAACGACGCCCAGTAACGAATTCAGCACGAACACAGGACAGCCCGAGCCGGCGCATGCGGAGTAGGTTGGTGCCGCCGGAAGGCGATGCAATCATGTTGGACGGATTGGGACCGCCAAAACCGCTCGGCGCCGGGGCGGCAACTCCGGCAGACCTTGTCACCCGCCCATGGGACTGACTTTCCGCATTTTATAGCCAAATTGCCGGGCTGGCTCCACGTGAATACGCAAGCAAGGCGTAACTTAAGAAGGCACGGCAATGATCTGCTCGCTGTGAATTTCGCTATTCCGAGCGAAGGAATTGAGCAGAAGGCGCGCAAGACCGGTGGCTCGTGCGCCGAACCCGAGCAGATCAGAACCGACGTCGACCGCCACGCCGCCGAACCGAGAGTCTACAGATGCATCCTAGCTGCGCCGCGAAAAGCGACGGCTAGCACCATTCGCACATGATCGAAGAAGGCCTGGTCGGAACCTCGAAAAGTGGGATTAAGGTGCCGTTCCGGGCCGCCATTGAATGGCTAGCCATTGAGCTTGGCTGAGTTGTGCAGGCGTGAGATTATTGGCTACCGCGTCTCTTGTTCGAAGGTAATACGGGCGCCGTAGCTGAGGAGCGTGGGCGGCAGCCAAATTCAGCCACATGTACGCAAGAACGCCATCCTGCGCAACGCCATGCCCCTTATCGTAGGAGAGGCCGAACAAATATTGGCCTGTCGGATCACCGCATGCGGCTGCCGTGTGGTAATACGCCGCGGCTATCTCGTAGGACTGCGGGACATTGAAGCCATGTTCGTGCCTGAAGCCCAAGACAGCTGCGGCTCGAGCGGACCGGCATGCTTCAATCGCACCGCCCGCCGCCGAAACATGTCGCCGCGCGAATGAGCGCCCGTTTTCGGAGAGTTCGGCGCCGAACACGTTGCCGATAGTCCACAGTGTGAGGAACAAAGTTCCGATCAGGGGGCGTGCATTCTTCATAGATGTTCCCGAGTCGATTTGCAATCTGCAACGATCATTCGAACCTCACCAGACCTTCCATATCAGCCATGTGACCCAAATGGCTGGCGCGAAGAACAGACCGAACGGCAGCCGGGTGATGGCTTGGATGCTGTCGCGACGGAGAAGCGCCGCAATTCCGCAGGCGATTAAAGCTGATCCGGCCGCGACCTCGATTGCGATTGGAATCAGATTCCAATCGAGCCAGACTCCAGCAACGCCGGCGAGTTTGACGTCCCCCAACCCGATGCCGTCGCGCAGACGGACGGACCTGTAGGCGATGCGCAATAGCCAGAACATCGCGGCTAATGCCGCTCCGCGCGATGCTGCCGTCGCGAGCGTCGGCACCATCCAGTCTGGAGGTTGCACGAACACGTTTGCCAATCCGAGTACAAGCGCCAGGATGGTCAGTTCGTCTGGTATTACGAAGAGTCGCGCATCTATAACGGCGATTGCGATGGCAACGGCGGAGAATGCCGCCCCGAGGAGGCCTGCGGAGCTCGGATCCGCTGCGACGCTCGTCGCCATGCAGACGGCGCAGAGGACGAATGCCGCCGTGACCGTGACGTGGGTCGGTGCTCGGAACGTGAGAAACTTTTGCGAGCAACGCGAGAGGCGTTCCGGCATTTTCCTCGTTGCTCCTTCATTGAAGTAGTGGCGGTTGTCTTCCCTTGGAAGGAAGGGACTCGACCGTTCCGCGCAGCTTTGCCCGAAACTCCTCGGCGACGTAGTGGGCGGCAATGCTGTCCCGAATGACTTGCGGACGGATGAAGATAATGAGCTCGGTCCGGGTCGTCGTCTTGTTCTGGTGCGACAGGAGGTCGCCAATTTTCGGTATCTCGTCGAGAACCGGAATCCCACCACGATCGACTTCAGTGTTTTCCTGAATGAGGCCTGCCAAGAGTACGGTTTGCCCGTTCGGCACGGCGACAGAGCTCTTCACTTTGCGTTGCGAGACGGTCGGCGTGAGCGAGTTCGCGGTCGCGTTCGTCGCCTGACTGATTTCTTGCTCGATATCGAGGCGCACGTTGCCGTCGGGACTAACCCGAGGAATGACGCGCAAGATAATGCCGGTGTTGCGATAGTCGATTGAGTTGATGATCGTGTTGTTGGTGCCGGTCGCCGAATTGAGAACGTTGCCGGTGCCGGTCGATACCGGGATCTCGTTCCCAACGAGTAGTGTGCCGACCTGATTGTCGATCACAACCAGCGAAGGGTTCGATAATATCTTGACATCTGTCACCGCGTGCAGCGCATCTATGATCATGTTGGGCTGCGCCTCAGGGCCGACGAGGAAATTAAAGCCTGGGAAGGCGCGGTTAAGGAAAGCGGATGCGACGCCATTGAGGACGCTCGACTGCTGTCCTGGGGGGGAGCTTGGGACGTTCAGGGCGGAGCCTCGATCGGGAGCCATACCGAGGTTTTTGCTTTGGATGAAAAATTGAACCCCGTAGCTCAGATTGTTGTTGAGCGTAACTTCAGCGATGGTCGCATCGATCGCGACTTGAGCCTGCGGTTGGTCGAGCTGGCGTATGGTCTGTTCGACGGTCCGGTAATTCTGAGCGTTCGCATAGATAAGCAGGGAGTTCGTGGAAACGTCGGCTGCGATGCGAATCCCCTCCATCACGGGCCTGCCGCTAAGGCCAGCGCTCTGTAGCTCCGAGCCGCCAGTGTCGTTCCCTGTTCGCGATCCGCCCCCGAGTGCGCCTCCGCCGAAATCAGTATTGCCTTTTGTGCTTGTGGAGGAGCTGGAAGTCGTTGAGATGGCTGGTAGTCGGTCGGCATTGGACGATGTCCTCACCAAACCGCTCCCAGGCGCGACCTGTCCCGCCGCGCTGTCGGTTGCATTTGAGCTGCCTCCGCCGAAGATTTCGCCGAGCACTTTCGCGAGCTGCCGGGCGTCGCCGTACTTGACCCGGCGGACATGTACAACAACACGGGCAGGATCTGATGCGTCGAGTCGGCCAATCCAAGTCTGGACCGTTCGCAGGAGCTGCGGCTTGGAGGTTACCGCCAAAATCGCGTTGCGGCGCTCCATTACCTGAAACTTGACAAGATCGTGCCCAACGTCGCCTTCCTTTGAATTCAAGATTTTTTCGAGTTCTGTCAGGACAGGCTCAGGAGCGCTGTTCTGGAGTGGAAAGATACCGACTGACTGCCCCCGCATCCAATCAACGTCGAAACCAACAGCCGTATCGACGACCGTGCGACGCTCGGGCCCTGTGCCCTGAACCAGCAGCATGTTGCGAGCCTTATCCACGCGAACCGCACCGGGCTTCGTAGCAAAACTATCCAGGAGCTGCATCAGCGTCCCGGCCGATATGTATTGAAGCGGCACGACAGAGACGCCAAATCCCGGCTCCACGTTTGCAGGCTGCGAATCAAGACTGCCGGCTGCGAGTGCCTCTGTCTGTGGGACAATTCGATAAGCGGCGCCGTCGCGGACGAGCGCGACTCCTGCCAATCGGAGCGCACTCTCGAACACGAACAGCAAGTCCTGCTTCGGAACCGGCCTTCCCGACGCAATATTGATATTGCCCTGAGCACGCGGGTCGATTGTGTAGCTCGTCTTCAGGATGTCGCCGAGTACAGTTTTTGCAACCGACGCAATCGTGGCGTTTTCGAAATTCAGTTCATACCCGGGACCGGTGCCGGTACTCGTCGCCGGGGCCACGATTGCCTGCATAGAAGAGACCGGCTCGGCCGAAAAGAGTTGGGCGCGACCTGGCCGGACAGTGCCTTGCAGATCGGCTTCTGCGGTGCGTTCCGGAAATCGGGGAAGCAGATCCTGATTACGAACCTCATCCATTACGTCAGGTTTGGTGTGAGTGTCCTGCCACGTGAGTGGCGCGCCGCATCCCGTCAGAGCCCCCGCGGCAACTAGGGCAATTGTCTTCTTCAGCTTCGCGCCACATCGCAAACGGTGCAGGCGTGTCAACATAGCGCGTAGCCTCTCACTCTCTCGCGTCTTCATTACAAATGCGAGCAGATCGTCGAGCGCGTGAACCGCGCGGCGCCCAATCTTCTCAATGATTGACGTTACTCCTTATGTTGTTGTCGCAACGGCTAAGCCGCATGCAACAATATCGCTGCACCGACACTTTCGTTTCGCCCGTGACAATTCTGCAAAGCAATGTCTCCGCGCGCGAAATCGCTCATAAGACAGCTTGTTCAGCGTCGAGCGGCGACTTCATTCGGTTGAGCAAGGCTGTAATTGCCTCTAACTTAGACATCGCACCGAAACCTTGTTTGAGTATTGCGCATCCCAACCGACCGGTTGAACGTTGGGATTGAGATAAGCATCGCCGAGAAGTTCCCGTTGAGCGGCGGCATCGCCTGGCCGTGCGACGACGAGCGCGCAGTCTTTGGGTGCCTTCGTCATGATGACGGCGTCTCCTTCTTGGAAATCGAACTCGATCTCGTCTGTTTCATCGAAGAGCTCGAGCGTGAAATTGCTGTTGCTCACGGGCTGCTTGAAGTTGAGAGCCATATGCAATGTTAGCACCGATCCATCCCACTCGAGCCATGAATCGGATGCGCCATCGAATGGCTGCTTGGTGCCATTGACGCGCGCGAACGTATAGAAGTCAGACGCGCGCAGCGAATTAACCGTCGCCCTGGCCAGCGGATCAAGCTGGTCACGCCCGAGGTGTGGGGCGCTTTCGTTGAGGCCGCTACTTCGCAATGCCGTCACCGACGTTTCCCTATCGTAGGTCCAAGATACGCGGACGCCGCTGATAGAGCCATTTCCATCAAAGATAACCGCATCATGCATGTGAACCAATATATCCGGATGAGCGTCGACGTGCCTTGCGTGGATGCACACACACAGCGTTGCGACGATTACGAACCAAATCAGAGAGCGTTTCATTGCATCATTTCAGTTGCATCCGGCGCGCGGATCGTGGAAGGGCGCGACGGCTCCTCTTTTCGAGCAGCCGTCGGCGCGGTGGTCACGGCTTCCCGTGGTCGTCGTGGTGGTCGTCTGGATCAGAACCGCAATAATGCTTGATGGCGGGCAGCTTCTTTGGATTGTCCCAGCGCGGGTCCCGAATGTCGTAGACGATGGGCTTTGCGTAATCTTCGGGATCAACGAGCCATCGTGTGTCTGGCCATTGATCGAGTGTCAGGCCGAGGCGCTTAATTTGATCCAGGTATCCGCCGTAAACGGCGGGCGAGATGGATTCCTTGAAGGTCGACCCGGTGGTCAGATGCAACGGAATGAAGATCTTCGGGTTCAGCGCTTGAATATACGCGAAGGGATCACGATAAGAATTGTTATCGAAATTGGCTGTCGCAATCGTACCGGCATCCACATCGGTGGCCGGTAAACTCTTCAGGATGTTCGTGATACGCTGGCCGTCAGCTGGCGTGCCGTTGGGCCACCCGCTTCCCAATCCTTCTTTGAGTGCTCCCGACGAGTTATACCAAGCAAAGGTGAAGTGACGACCTTCGCGCAACACAAAATCGAAAAACAGCGGAATAGGGCCACCCGGACCACCACTGCCGCTGGTAGCAATGTTGATCTGCCCAGGCAGCGTCCCACTTTTCCCGGGCGCAAGCGGCGTTCCGGCCGGAAACAGCCCCGGATCGCGCGGGTCAACCGCATAATAAACGGACGGATTAGGTGCCCGCGGCCAGGTCGGGTCGACCGGGACTGCAACCGAGTGCAAGTGTCGGAAGGCGATTACGCAGGCGTCCGGTTCCAGGAAGTCCAGTTTGACAATTTGGGTGCCGGGAACCGAACCGGTCGTCGTGACCGTGTTGCAGGAGATCGACGCCTTGTGAGGAAACGCCGTAGCCGGATTACCTTGAATCGCCGGGTCGGCCTGCTCGCGCGCGAAATCGGCTTGCAGGGCAACGCAGGTTTCCGCGGTGGCGTAGAGTTTCGCGCCGGTCATCGCAGCGATGTAGGCCGCGTTGTCCGCGTGATCGAAGTGACCATGCCCGATTAGAAGGCCTTCTGGTTTGAGAGCAACCAAATCGCCGATAACGAAGGGCGTGCGGCCCGGCGAAACTTCGAGCCGAGTGACGTAAGTGTCCAAAAGCAAAACGTGGCCGGCAATGGAAGCCGCCAGAGTTGAATTCGAGAGCCACGACAAGATGACCTTGTCGGGACTGACCCGCCCGGACTCGGGATCGACGTTCTCGTCGCCGAAAAATTTCTGACGCGCTGCGATCAAGTCGCCATTGTTTGCGTGAGCCGTGGTCGACAACGCCGAACCTGCCATGAGCGTCGCGGCCAAAGCCAAGGCACACTTGGTTGGGATTGAGTTCCTGCGTAACATATAAAGGTTCCTCTTTCGGTTGTTCAATCGTTAGAGTGAAGGTCGCCATCTCGAAAAGCCTCGCTCGTGTTTCCGAGTAGATAGGCGACAGATCGGATCGGGCCATTGATGTTTGAAAGTCCCCCGCCAGCCGCGCCAAACGAAAAGCGGTTCATAAGGCGCTTTCTCGCGATGCTAGGGACTGAATGACGGACATCAATATCTGAGGTGTGTTGTCGAGCGACACGAAGTGTTGCTTGTCAAGATGAATTGCCTCTGTGCGCTGCAACGTAGGGTCTGCGGCATTGCACGCAATGGCACGAGCGGCTACGAGATCGTCGTGTCGGTGTACCTGAAGGCGACCCATCGCAGCGCGGCACACTTGGCGGTTGCGATTGATCCGCTAACATAATCGCATTTACCCTTAACGCTTCGCAGGATGCCGTATTGAAGCGGTGCTGGCTTCCACAGGCGCCGGATCTGCGGTCGTGCCGGGCAAGGCGAGAGCCAGAACCTTGATGTTCTCGCCGTTCGAAAGCGTGGCTTCACGCGCTCCGATGTCGCGCAACGTCCATCCTGATTGAACTTCATCCTGCCGCAACTTCACCGTCTCGCCAGTCGCGCGATTCACAAAGACGGCGATGCTGTCGGCGCCCCCAGTTATCGTGCCCACGAGTTCAAATGGCGGAAGCTCAGGCTCGAGCGGCTTGGGAGCCGCGACGACAACGGGGATAGTGGGCGCGTTCGGCGGCGGCAGAGACGGAGGGCGGCGTGACGGAGAGAATAGCGGGCGCTCTTGCGTTTTATTGAGCTGCGCAAGGGGGACTTTGGCAATGGGATTATGCTCCGATCGGGTAGCCTCGAATGGCTCCTTCGCAAGCAGGTACTCCATTGTGGGCGACACTGGCGGATTCAGGCCAGTAGCCGTTGAAGTCTGACTCGCCTCGGCAGGCCGCCTCCCCGATTCGACTGCCAAGATCAGGAAGGCCAGCGCGAGAGCTTGAATCGTGAGGGGGCACTTCATTTGACACTCCGCCACCATCCGGAGACGACAATTGCGACGCGCACCTTCGTCGCGGCGTGTCTTGTCGACGACTCGGGTACCTGTATGACCAATTGATCGATGAACAGGAAGGGCGATCCCGCCTCCAGCTCGTAAAGGAGGCCTTGAAGGGCCGGCTGCTCGATCTCGAGATCGACAGAGACTCTGACGATCCCGTGTTGTGCTCCTGCGTCCTGCAGATCGACCTGCGACGATAAGATGTTGCTTCCCATCCGCGTCGCTTCTGCAGAAACGTGCTGCAGCACCACGGCGGCCGCGACTGTGACCGTGGGACCTTCGACAACTGGTGGACTCACAGCGAGCGCCCCGTCGTTCGTGCTGCGGGCCGCCCGCTGTTGTGACTGCAACCTGTCGAACATTTCGTTCGCGTTCGCCAGCGTACGATGCTGTTCCGCCAGGTCCAACGCCGTCCAGCCCGTGATCAGCAATAGAAATCCCGTCATTGCCGCGTAACAAATTGTGGCAACGAACGGAATGGCGCTGACGTAGCGTCTAATGCGGTAGGTCTGGTTCATGGATAGCGGCGAATGCGGGGTTGATTTGAGCCTCGACGTGGAATTGCTCTTTGGTTGCTCCTTCAGACCGTGTGGTTGGAGCGAAGAAGATCGCGTGTGAAAACTGGGGCGACTGCTCGATCAGGCGGATGAGCGATGCGGCGTCGCTCGTAAGGCCCGCTATCTGTAGTTTCGCGTGATCGATACGCAGCTCCGTTAGGAACGTGTTGTCTGGCAGTAGATCCGACAGCGCCTCAATCGCCATTACGGGCGAAGGAGTGTTGCGCTTCTGTTGTTCGAGCTCTCGCAAAGCGGATTCGGCAACAACATTCTGCGACGCTCTTGTGAGCACCGATATCTTTCGAGAGAGTTCTTCCCGTCTCAGGGCCAAACCGTCCGAAATGAGCGCTGAAATGCAAAGCGACGAAGTGGCAGCAAAGCCGCTTAACAGCAGAACTACCATCAGGCACGTACGAACACGACGGAAATCGGTCGGTCCGTGTATTTGTGTCTCAACGATCCTAATTGGCACGTTCGAACGTGACGTGGAGACCAGGATTGACCAAGTCCCAAGCGATCCGATAGCATCGAGCAAGGGCGTTAGCTTAGCGCGAGGCGTGGCAGCGATTGTCAGCTGAATGCGGTCGCCAGTCTCGTCAGGTGAAGCACTCCAACCATAGACCGCTTCTTGCACATCCCACGGGGTTAGTCGGTCGATTTGGGACCTCACGACACCCGCCGCATATTCGGCAGCGCGCCTCGGCAAATCCAGCGGGCGAAACAGAAATCGCGCCGGGTGAAGGACAAGTTCAAGCTGACTTCCAGTCAGAGCTAACTTCCATGCTGGAGGGATTGGGCTAGCAACCGCTCCCTCCAGGACCGCGAGCGCGTGGTCAGGCGCTTTCGCGTTTTTGGGGTCGGTCACGAGATGAAGGGTGAATTGATCCTTCTCGAATTCCACCATCCGAACCTGCGAGCGTCGGCGCAAGCCGTTCGAGAGCGATGAAACTTCGGACGCCACGGCTTGTACCCACGAAGCGAGGCCTGCCGCTATCGAATTAAACAGGATCATGGCGGGTTCGCCGTTGCCATGCCCTGACGACAGTCACCGCGCAAACTGTCATCCCAGGCAAGGATATGAAAAGGATCGTCCGGACCCTGTAGCAAGATGACCGCTTCCGCACAGCTATTCCATCCCCCTGCGCCCCCTATTTTTATGTCCAGCCGGAACGCGTCACTTGCATCGGCGGTCGCGGCGGTTTGATCTGAACCGAGCAGTCGGACTAGAGCGTCCTTACTGGGAGCCACGAGCTGCCGTTGGCCAAGAAAACCATTCAGACGATCTAGGGTCATGCCAGGCAAAGCCGCAACAAGCTCGGGCGGCGCGTCGAAGACGTTAATATCGGACCTGCCGCTGTAAACGGTCACCAGAGGCAACATTCGTTCTATGATGACCTGCGGCAGACCTTGAACTAACCATAACTCTCCTACATGTGCGAAGGGAGCGCCTCGCGGTCCATAGCCGCGGCCGGCGGCGCGGTAAAGCTGCGCTTCATTAGCGCGATCGGATGGTCTTAAGCGCTCTCGCCAACCAACAATCCGCGCAGCAAAACGCGGGGCATCCTCCTCCGATGCGCCGATCGCTATGAAGAAACTCGATAGTAGTTCGCGCGGGGCCTGATTGAGATCGAGCCGGGCCGCTTCGGAAACGAATCTGACCGATGCGTTGGCTTGGCCTAGCCGGAAGCTGAAGTGGCCATGCGTAGGTCGATCGCGCTGGTCTGCCACAGCAAGGCGTTGGGTCGCGAGATTAAGGCTGGCTGACACCAATTGATCGGCTTGCAGACGGCGCTCGATCACCGAACTCGACCAGGAAGAACTGCCTATGTAAATCGAATAGATGGACGCAAGTGTCGCGAGTGCAATCAACATCCAGAGGACCGCAATGAGGATAAAGCCCTCCCGCCCCCCAGATAAGTGTCCTTCCTGCGGATTGCAAAATATCATTGTGGCCTCAGGTCCGACGGCTCTCGAGAGAGTCCGCTGCGGGAGCCGTATCGGGACTAGTGTCGGGCTCTCCCGTGCAATCCGTGCTCTTTCCGCTGATGCATAGTGCAGGCGCGTCAACATGAATAAGCGTCGTGGTCGAGATTACCCTCGCCTCCCCAAGGGTGTGATCTTGGACCGTGAGGCGGATGGCGGCCGGCAAGTGGCCGACATTCAGCCAGTTCGCCTTCCACACGCCGCCGGGTCCCGCATAGGCGAACTCGGCCCGATAGGGCGATCGCAGCAGGACGACGGGATTACCAAAGCCAGACGGGTCAATCGCACCTTCAAACAAGACGAAGGGCCTCGAAGAGCGTATGAGGACGAGACCAGTAGGGTCCTTGATTGTTTCGATTTTAACGATCTCGAGGCCCGACTTGGCGTTGGGGCTTGTAACCGTGCGCACAAAAGTGACAGATCCTTCTGTGCCGTTGAACAGCGGCTTTTTGCTTCCGCCGTTGGCGGAAATGAACTGCGATGCCGCAAGATCGGCGGTTAAACGGTCAAGGGCGATGCCAATAAGCTCGGCGCGTTGCGCGCGCGCCAGGCCACGATCCCAGCTGGGTAGCCAATGCGTCGCGATTGTGCTTAGACAAAAAACAACAATCCCCATAAGTACGATCGCCGCGAGAGCTTCGAACAGCGTGAACCCCGCGATACTCGCGCGGTGCAAGGCTTGGGAGAGGTGATCCCGGGCTATCACTGCGACCTCCGGCCCAGACGCGCAGTTTCCAGGGCGAAGCTCGTACCTGCTGAAGATTTAACCTGGATCCGGACCCGTTTCGGCACCCATTGCTGCTTGTCGGACGCTGTCCTGAGCAAGGGCGATATATCGACGCGCCAGACAATGCCGTTGAGTTCACCCGACGTTACGCCCGTGGTTGCGTCGCCGCGCGGCGGCAATGCTGCCGCCAGAGTGCGCGCCGTCTCCACCAAGACCATGCGATCATCAATCCTCCGCGCGCCTTTTATGCTGGTCGACATGAGCGAGCCGATCGCCGCCAGCATGGCGGTGGCGATCGCGAGAGCGGCCAATGCCTCGACGATCGTAAACCCCGCGACGCTGCGGGAGGCATTACACAGCCGGAACGCGCACAATCTCGATTCCCCCCGTAAGCCAATTCACACGAACTTCGTAGACAGTATTCAGACGCGAGAGTCTAAGCGTGCCACCGCACGAGAACCCGCTCGGGAAAAAACTTATGGTCGAAAGGGCGGGTCGTCCTTCGCAATCCCGTGGCAATAGTGCGTCCAGCGTCACATCGTCCGGTACCACGAGAACGCTGCCGTTCGAACCTGATTGCAGGCGCCGGGTGCTCGCGTCGATTCTGGTCAGCACGCGCATCCCGCTCTTAACTGCCGCGTTCCGGTCGATCTTCAATAGGGACGCGATTTCGAGTGCCGATGCCTCGAGCCGCGGCCGCGACGTTCCAGGCGAAAGCCGTGGCAGAAGGATACCGACCAGCATTGCGACGATGGACAACACGCAGACCATCTCAAGCAAAGTAAATCCGTTTTGTGCTTCCGGGCTATTTCTCATTGCTGTTTGACGAGATATCGGCGGCAGAATCCGCACCGCCCTCATGCCCGTCAGCCCCGTAGGACATGATCTCAAACTTGGCGTTCCCACTGGGCGACCGGTAAACATAGGGCCTACCCCACGGGTCGTTCGGTAGGCTATTTCCATCGATGTAGGGACCGTGCCATCCGGCCATCGAAGCTGCGGGTTTTACCAGGGCGTTAAGGCCTTCCGAAGATGACGGATAGCGTCCCGTGTCGAGAAACATGAGATCGAGCGAACTGGCGAGGCTGCGGATTTGTATCTTGGCCGTCTTGACCTTGGACTCAGCGAGATAGTTCAACACGCGGGGGCCGATCAGTCCCATGATCAGCCCGATGATCGTAATGACGACCAGCATCTCGACCAAGGTGAATCCATTCTCGCCCGCTGCGAACGACCGCCGCCGCCAGGCCATTGCGCGGGATGAGATAAGCGTCATTTGCGCTCGCTGTTTTGAGATCACGATACGAGTTGAGTGATAGACAGCAGGGCCGTCATAATGGAAACGATGAGACCGCCGACAACCACGCTAATGCCGATCACGGCCGCCGGTCCGATAACGGCGACGAGCCGGTCAAGACTCCTCTGTAGCTTGGCTTCGTAGAACTCCGCGATGCGCCCGGCGAGTATTGGCAGCTGGCCGGTTTCTTCGCCAATGCGGATCATGCGGATCGCCATCATGGGCAAGACCGTTGACTGGGAAAGGGCGTCAGAAAGCTTCGCGCCGTGTCGTACTTGATCAGCCGCGGTTGTCCAGGCGGGAACATCGCCCGAAAAGGACATGATATCGACGAGGATGCGCAGGGTGGTGGTCAAAGGTACCTGACTGCCAGCAAGGATGCCGAGATTGCGGCAGAACACCGCAGTTTGGTAGGCCCGAAAAATCGAACTGGGGCCCGGCAATCGCATCAGTGTTGCGAGCAGCCGGAACCGGATCACGGGCCGGCGGAGGACGGCATAGGCTGCAAAGATGGCGGCCCCTGCGACTCCAAGAATCGCCAGACCGTTGGAGCGCGTCCATTCAGAAACGCCAAGCACCGTGACAATCAGCGAGTCCTGCTTGGCGCCGAAATCGCGCAACACAGCTCCGAACTGTGGCAGTACCACGAGAACAAAAAATGCCAGCACGCAGGATGCAGCGAGCAACACGAATGCAGGATATTGCAGCGCATCAGTAATTCTTCGGCGCAAGGCCTCCGTGCGCGCGCGCTCGCTTGCCAGCATATCGAGAAGGTGGCCGAGCTTCCCGGACGTTTCGCCGACTTGCACGAGCGCCGCATAGATAGGCGGAAAGCAACTCGGATATTTGCCGACGGCTTCAGCGAAGCTTTCGCCCGCAAGCACTGCGACGCGGAGTTTACTCACAATCGGGCGCAGGCGGCCGATGTCGTCATCTGAGCACAACAACTCCAGTGCATCGTCAAGCCTCGCGCCCGCCTTGAGCAGCAAAGAAAGATCACGTGTAAAGATGGTCACGTCTTCGGCGCGTGGTCGCCCAAGAAAACCAGCAGCGATATGAGCGACCGCAACCTTAGTGTCCTGAGCGACTGTTTCGATCGGAACGAGACCGAGATACTCGATACGCGCGAAAACTTCCTTCGCGGTGGACGCGGAGATCATACCGTTTACGAGCTCACCGCTCTGGGTCATAGCTAGATAGCGAAAGGTTTGCATCACGTTATCGTATGGTCGTTACGCGGAGAACTTCCGCGGGCGACGTGACGCCGGCTCGGCATTTCGCGAGGCCGTCTTGGATCATGGTGGTCATTCCAGATCGAACCGCTGTTCGATCAATCGACACGGCGTCGCAGTGCGCATTCATCAGCTGACGAACCTCATCGGCCACTTCAAGGACCTCGAACAGGCCAACGCGGCCGCGGTAGCCCGTTCCGCCGCAACGCTCGCATCGGCCTGCCTTGTAAACTTCATCACCAACCCGAAGGCCGATCGCGGCGTACCGCCGATCGGCCGCAAACTCCGAGTGCTCGAGCCGGCTCGTTGTTTTGCACCGGTCGCAAAGCTGCCGCACCAGCCGCTGCGCGATCACGGCACGGAGGGTTGAACTCAACAGAAACGCCTCGACGCCGAGGTCCAGCAGTCGCGGCACGGCGGCCGCAGCGGTTTCGGTGTGCAGCGTGGTCAGGACGAGGTGCCCGGTCAGGGCAGCGTGGATCGCTACTTCCGCTGTCTCGGCATCACGGATCTCGCCCACCATGATGACATCCGGATCTTGCCGCACGAAAGCGCGCAATGCCTTCGCGAAAGTCAGGCCGATAGCAGAGTTTACCTGGGACTGATTGATGCCCTTGATTTCGTATTCTACCGGATCCTCGATCGTCAGTATCTTCCGGGAGGATTCGTTGAGGAGGCCGAGCACGGTCGCAAGCGTCGTGGTTTTACCGCTGCCGGTTGGTCCGGTGACCACGATGAGACCGTGCGGGAGCGTCAGGACTGCGCGGAGCTTTGCTTCGTCGTCGGGCGCAAAGCCGAGCTTCTCGATCGCAAGGAGTCCCCGCTCCTTGGGCAGAAGCCGAATGACGGCAGACTCACCATGCTGCGTCGGCATGATAGCGACGCGCAAATCCATTTCAGCTCGCCCAAGTTGGACACGCGCGGCGCCATCTTGAGGCAATCGGCGCTCGGCTATGTTGAGACCCGCCAGGATCTTGATGCGGGAGACTATGGCCTGTGGGAGTACATGGGATGGTGAGGGGATATGGCGAAGCAGGCCATCAACCCGCATACGCACTGCCAGTTCCGTCCTGAAAGGCTCAATGTGTATGTCACTGGCGCGAAGCTCGGCGGCCTTTTCGATCAATTCGGAGACGGCACGGACGACCGGCGCGCCGCTAGCTAGGTCGCGGAGGCTTTCGATATCCTCCTCGCGGACAGCGATGGTATTATCCCTATTCGCTGCGGTGGTCTCGCCTTCGCTAAGGCGCTGAGAGAGCGCGGTATCAATGTCCTCAAACGACGCGATGGCGACCTTTACCGCGGGGCCGAGTACAATCTCCGCGGCGCTGATCGCTGCCGTGTCCGTGGGATCGAACAGGGCAATCACGGCGCGTCCATTCGCGAGCTGATACGGAAAAATCGTCATTTCCCGGAGGAAGCGAGGCGAGAAGTGTTCGACCAAGCTCGTCCCAGCCAAGAGGTCGGCTAAAGCCGCACGGTCATGTTTGAAAAAGGCTGCGACCGCGTCGGCAAACTCCTGGGCCGACAGGTCGGACGATTCGAAAAGCTGGCGCAGCGTGAGCTTTTCGGCGACAAGGCCGCCCATGCCGGCTGCGACATGCGCATCGCCCCGAAGGCGCTCTGCAAACTCAGTCACGGTTTCAGGCCTCATGAAGCGCGGGAGCCTCCTCAAGTGTGAGCTCTGTTTCACCTGGAGTCTCGGGCCATCGCTTTGTGGCAAGTGCGAATGGCCCGTCACGGAGCCGCTCGCGAATATAGCGGACGCAAAGATAATATCGGTACACACTGCTTGAGCGGACTTTGGTGACGGCAGATATATCAGCCGGCTGCCACCAGAGGGGAAGCACGTGGACTAATTGGCCATTCGCGAGCCCCTTGGCCACGTCCCAATAAGAACGCAGCATTATCCCACGGCCGGCAATCGCCCAATTGCGGATGATATCGCCATGGTTGGTGGAGAGGGCAGCGGTGACGTTGATGGTGCGCATCCCGATGGGACCATGCAAAGTCCAGCGCTCGAACACCTCGTCACGTTCGCGCATGACCAGGCACGAATGTCCAGCGAGATCGCCGAGTTCCTCCGGCATGCCGCGTCGATTGAGATAGCTGGGAGCCGCGCAGAGAATGCGTCTTCCCTGCGCAATAGGATGCACGAGCAAGTGAGGCTCGCGTACCCTGCCGACCCGAATGTCAATGTCGACATTCTCCTCAACCAGATCCACGCTCCGATCGACGATTTCCAGCCGAATATCCAATTCCGGGTGTAGGAGCGCCAACTCCGATACAAGTGGTGCGACATGATTGCAGCCAATACCCGAGCTTGCCGTAATTCGTACGCTGCCGCGGGCGACGGAATCGGTCTCAGGACCGTCAGCTACAAAATCCGCATAGGCATCGAGAACGCGCTGCGCTTTGGACAGCAACACTTCCCCATCGCTGCTGAGCACCGCTTGTCGAGCGGTACGCAGGAACAACACGCGTCCGAGTGCCCGCTCAAGTAGCGCGACGCGCTTGCTGACGTAGGCAGGCGACGCACCTAACTCTGTCGCCGCCGCAGCAAAACTTCCCCGCCGCGCCGCAACGATAAACACCTCAAGATCTTGTGCTAATGGTTTCACCCCGACGTTTCCCGATTGCAAAACGGAACTTATTCGCCCGCTAATCTATAATCTTAAGGTCACTGGCTCGCTGACCTCAATGCTCATTATAATATACAAACGATTAGAATAATTTCTTGCGAGGACGTGATCTGCTGGGCAGTTGCGCAAGGTTGGGCCGGCAAACGGCATAGGCCGCGCTGCGACGTCAGCTGGTTAGAGGAAGGGGGCGGCCAGGATGGCGGCGAAGCGCTTAAGCAATCGTCACCACGCGTAAATTATTGGTTGTGCCGGCATCGCCGAAACGTATGCCGGCCACGGCGACGATGACATCGGCATTCTCCGCAAAAGTTCACGTTGAGAGCGGTTTGCGTCGCGCGTTCGACCATCTCCTCGTAGGAGCTTATGTTGGGGGACTTCATGCCGTGGGCGCCCCCACAACAGGCATAGTTGGCGCGAGACCCGTTCCTCCGGTGTGATCGCGAGGATCAGTACCTTGGGACGTTTGCGCGCGATGCGCGTTGCAGTCGTACCGCTCGAGGTGAAGGCGAGGATCGCTGAGGCTCCGATCATCGTTGCGAGATCCGCAGCCGCCGCGGTCGGGGCGGTCTGCTCCTCGTCCGGCTCCGACGCATTGACGATCGAACGATACATTTTATGTCGCTCGGTGCTTTCGATTATGCGGCTCATGTTGGTGGCGGCCTCGCACGGATATTGCGCGGTCGCAGATTCCGCGGACAGCATGATCGCGTCGGCTCCGCCATAGATCGCTGTGGCCGCATCCGAAGTGTCGGCGCGTGTCGGCGTCGGCGCAGCAACCATTGAGCGTCGAGGCGGCACGATCGGATCAATTCCTTTTGTCGGCCGGGAACCTCCGCATGCGGAATTGCGACGCCAAGATCAACGCGCGCGATCACTATCCCATCGGAGAGGCGCACGATGTCATCGATATGCCCGGACGCCGACCGACGGAACAAAGCGAACGGCGTCACCGGCACTGAGGGAAAATCTGCCATTCCTTATGGTACCAACCCGGATCTTTGGCCCCTGCAAGTCCTGAAGAATACCAATAGGGCGGCTGAATCTTCGTTCGAGTTGACGAATTGCGCCATGACGCCTTGCGTGATCTGCCTGTAAGTCGGAACGTATCCGCCCGCCTGGCCCAATGCCGCGAGCATCTCTGGCGAACGGCTGGCGGGTCCGACGGTCGCAATAATCTTGGCTCGCCGACGATGCATGTTTTACCTCGCGAAATTGCGGGGCCGCCCATCAAACAGCCCTGACATTGCCGACGTTCGTGCGTATCGAATCGATGCGAATGAGAGCGCCGACGCGATCAAGAAGGCCGTTGCTATCGCGGGCCGCGAGGCAAGAGCGGATCGAAGTGTGCCGCATGTGCCTGGCCTAGCGCGCTCGGCGCACGATCGTGCCTGGCGCACTCGGCGTCTCCGTCCCAGCCAAGTAGAGCAGCATCACTTTCGCAAACCGGACCTCCAGATCGTTCGTCAAGCCGGATGGGCTCCTGGCCCGATCGGCGTTTGATTGTTCTGCGCATCGACGGCGCTATCGAGAAAACGCTGCAATCAAGGCAGAGCGGATTCAATCTCCAATCGTTTATACAAAAGAATGACATAATAAGACCGGCGTTTTTGATGTTATCGTCGTCGTACGGAGGAACTGATGGACCTGCAACAACTGCGCTGCTTCGTAGCAACAGCCGAAGAGCTTCACTTCGGAAGAGCGGCGCAACGAATGAATATGCTTCCCTCGGCCCTGGGGCGGTTTGTTCGGCTGCTGGAGGAGGATCTCGGCACGCGGCTTCTGACGCGCACGACGCGAAACGTCGCGCTGACGGACGACGGTGTTGTCTTGCTTAAAGATGCGCGTGCGCTGCTGACGCAAGCCGATGCGCTTGCGGTCAGATTTCGGACGCGCTCGCGCAAAGGGGCAACAATCATACGCGTTGGTGCCATCGACAGTGCTGCCGCCGGACTTATTCCGAAACTTCTTAAAGACTTTCGCAAGCGTCGGCCTGATGCAACGATTCAACTGGTCGAGGATAAGACCATTCGTCTGTTGCCGCGCCTTTTGACCGGACGGCTTGATCTCGCCTTCGTGCGCCCCCCAAAAGACGCCAACAAGCGGCTGGAGTTTCTATTTCTCTTCTTTGAGACAGCCGTCGTAGCCCTTCCGCACCATCATCGACTTGCGTCGAGGAAGATGGTCAAGGTTGCGGATCTCAAGAACGAGCCACTGATCGTTCCCGAACGGCGGTCCAGGCCTCATAGCCACGATCTAACGATGAAGCTCTTTGCGGAAGCCGGGCTAGACGCCCGGATTGCTCAGATTGCGGAGGAAAAGCAAACGATCGTCAACCTGGTGTCGGCCGGTTTGGGGATCGCTATCGTACCTAGCTGGACGTCGCGCCTGGCGAGCCGCGGGGTTCGCTATGTCCGGCTCGTGGCGTCGGACATGAACAAACTTCCCCTTGCGGCTGCTTGGTCGCGCGGGACCAGGGATCCCATCCGAGACGACATATTGAAGATGCTGCGGGCCGATCTTGCAGCTTACGCAAAGGAAGCTTGAGTCGCACCCGATCGCACTACTCTCTCCCGCAGACTGCCCGCCACCTATGGCGGGCGTTTTTTTGGGAGTTAGGCAGACTGGGAAAACCACCGGGCCGGAAGGCTACATCATTTCGGGCCACTCGAGGTAGATTCGGAAGAAGCCCATGGGGTTCAAGCGGCCGCGTTATAGACACCGCGGATCTTGGTTTTGTTGTGCTTCCAAAGTTGGTGGAGCGCCGCCTCATCGCGCCATCGCTGTATATTTAGGGGCCTACTATCTTAGGCGGTTATCGGATCGACGAAACCGTGTCCTCTCTTTCCGGAGACGATCTTGCGCAGGATATACCGAAGCGGGCAATCAGCTCGGAGGCGACGCGCGTCGGCGGCCGGATCCGCAAGGCAGATAAGGCCCAGATCCCTTCTGATTTCGGCCTGACGATTGAGCCGGCGCTCAAAGTTCCGTCACGAACTCATGTCTGACCGCGCAGAACGGGAGGACGCCGGGGCAAGGCGCTGCCGGACGAGGTCTTTTAGAGGAATCATCGTGTCGATCTCCAGCACAATCGACACCGACAGATCGATGCCCGCGGCACCGGCGTCGAGAAGGCTTCGAATCGGATTTTGAGCAGAGGGAAAGAGTATAGCAAGCAGGCTCGCGGGGCTGACCGGATCGCCGGCGAACATTTCTGGCGGCCCGATTGCGAACAGCCGCTCCACTGCGAGGCGCTTGCTGATTAAGCGTGGGCTTTCTGGTTGAAGACGTGGACCAACGCGACGTCGATCGAGCGCGTCAACGTCCCTCTAGCAAGTGCGGGCGTACTCGGGCAGACGCTCCCGGTAGGCCCTGATCAGCTCCGCGCCTGCCAATGCAATGACGGACGGGGTAGCACCGATGATGACATCACTGGTGAGATGCTTTCCGTCGGCCATGACTTCCTAACCGGCAAGGTCACGCAGGATCTGAGATGCGCTCCGGTGCAAGAGAAGGCTTGCCTCGGTCATCTGCATTCCTCGACCGTCGCGGTCGAACAGAGGTGTTTGTGAAACGCAATAGTTACGGCTCGGGGGCTAGCAGCGGATCGCACCCCCGATCGGTCGTCCAACTTGGATCGCGCTGATGAACATCGAAACGCACGCGAAGTGGGCTTGCAGGATGCCTCGACAATCGACGGCTCATGAGTATTCGTGCTCCTTGCCTCCCTTTCCAGATGCGCTCAACGATGACCATCGGTACCCGACCGAACACGGTTCAAACACTTTCGGACCGGCGAGCTTGACATTTGCGCTCGCATCGGAGCTCGGCGCCTGGCTTTCTGCAAGAATCATCAGGCACCTTTGGCATAAGACCGCAACCGCTTTTCGAGGACCGTCAAAAGCGTATCGCGAATAGGATCGCGGGAACCACGCAGCCAACTTGCAGCGAGCGGAAGCCGTCCAACTGCTCCAAAGCGCTCCAGCTTGAGCGGAACAAAGCGAACGCCCGCAACAGCCATGCGAGAGGTCCAGCGGGGGACGACGGCCAGTCCCAGTCCAGCCGCAACCATGTTCACGATCGTCTGCTTTTCATCGGCGAGCTGAGCGATGCGGGGCGTCAGCCCGGCGTCCTCGAACAGCTTCATGGTCAAGTCGTGGCTGTGGGGCCGAGATCGCCGATCAGGAACGATCATCGGTTGATGAGCGATCGCCGAGAGCGACAGACATTCGTTACGTGCAAGCGCGTGCCTGCGGGGAAGGGCGACCACTGCGGTTTCCATGAGCAGAGTTTTACATTCGAGCCTTCGGTCCATCTTCTCCGGAGGACGGATGAAAACGAGATCGAGCGCTCCGGAAAGGACCTTGGGAAGCAGCCGGAACGTCTTTTCCTCCAGAAGATGAACGGTGACGTCGGGGTATTTCGCGCGGAAGTCTCGCAACAGCTGCGGCATAAGCCCGGCCGCAGCACTGTCTATGGCGCCTACCTTGAGATTCCGGGCTCCGACCGAACGCGAGCGACCGCGCAAGACGGCCTCCACGGTCGAGACCTTTGAGAGAATGATGCGCGCCTCCCGAAGAAGTAGCGCGCCGTCGTCGGTCAAAGAGACGGCTCGCGTGGTCCTTGCAAACAGCCGCGTACCAAGATCCTCTTCCAAGAGTTTGATGTGGCGGCCGAAGGCGGAAGGTAGCATCTGCAGGTGTTGGGCCGCGCGGCCAAAATGCAGCTGCTCGGCGGCGGCGACGAAACATCTCAATTGACGCAGCTCCATGAGCAGGCCCTTTTGTCGAATCCGAGCCATTATACCATTTTTTTGTACAAATAAGGGCGTATTGAGTGACGCCGTCTCTTCCTTCTAGGCTGGCCGTAGATAAAAGGCATGGCTGCCAGCCGGGGCGCCAGCCGAAAAACGAGGAGGCCCAAGGTGGTGAACGAGGTTCAGAAGCGCACGATCCGTCGAGTAGCTTACCGGATCGTGCCATTCGTGATGCTACTCTACTTCGTCGCGTTTATCGACCGAGTGAACATCGGCTTCGCAGCGCTGACGATGAACAAGGATCTTGGTTTCTCCTCCTCCGTATACGGATTTGGTGCGGGCATTTTCTTCTGGGGTTACTTCCTGTTCGAGGTGCCCTCCAACATCATTTTGGACAAGGTGGGAGCCCGACTGTGGATCGCTCGGGTCATGATCACCTGGGGCTTGATATCCGGGGCAATGGCGTTCGTCCAAGGGCAAACAAGCTTCTACGTTCTTCGCTTCTTGCTCGGCGCGGCCGAAGCTGGGTTCTTCCCAGGAATTATCCTCTATCTGTCCTATTGGTTTCCCGCGCGCCAGCGTGCCGGGATCACCGCTCTGTTCATGGCAGCGGCGCCTCTTTCAACGGTCCTCGGATCGCCCGTCTCGGCCGCTCTTCTGGAGTTGCACGGCTTGTTCGGCCTTAAGGGGTGGCAATGGCTATTTCTCCTCGAGGCGCTACCCGCCATCGTGCTTGGGTTCATCGTGCTCGGATTCATGACGGATCGGCCGGAACAGGCGAAGTGGCTTGCCGATGATGAGCGGGCCTGGCTGGTCGAGGCCATGAATGCGGAGCGGGCGGCCAAGGCAGGGTCGGCGAGCCATAGCGTCTGGCGGGGACTGACGGATCTACGCGTTCTGGCTTTGTCCCTCGTCTACTTCGGCACGTCGGCGGGACTGTACACGCTGGGGGTATGGGCGCCGCAGATCATCAAAGGCTTCGGCCTGTCGAATATGGCGGTTGGATCGCTCAATGCGATCCCGCCGACGATCGCCGTGGTGGCCATGTATCTGTGGTCAAGGCATTCGGACCGCACCAACGAACGGACGTGGCATGTAGTCATCGCTTGCCTCGTTGCGGCGGCCGGGCTCGCGCTGGCAGGCATGTCGACTGGCGTTGCTTCAGTTATCGCTGCGCTGGTGCTGGTGAACGTCGGCATCAGCGCCGCCAAGCCGCCGCTTTGGAGCATGCCGACACTGTTCCTGGCCGGTCCGGCCGCGGCGAGCGGCATCGCAACCATCAACTCCATCGGCAATCTCGGCGGCTTCGTCGGTCCGGCCATGATCGGATGGATCAAGGACCTCACCGGCAGCTTCGAGGGCGGGCTCTATTTCGTCTGCGCACTCTTGTTGTTGTCCGCCACGCTGACGTTGCTGCTCGCGCGCTCGATCGGCCGCCATCAGGCGGCCGTCGCGCACTAATCATACGGAAGAGGAAGGATATCTCTCATGAAGACCTACAACGTTGCGGCAATCCCAGGCGACGGTATCGGCTCCGAAGTTGTGGATGCCGGCGTCGAAGTTCTTAAGGCGCTGGCGAAGCGCGATGGGGCATTCACCTTTCACTTCGACCACTTTGATTGGGGTGGGGAATATTATAAGCGGCATGGCCGCATGATGCCCGAAAACGGGCGCGATCTGATCCGTAATCACGATGCAATCCTGTTTGGCTCCGCAGGGCACCCAGAAATTCCGGACCACATCACGCTTTGGGGCCTGCGGCTCGCGATCTGTCAGCCGTTCGATCAATATGCGAATGTGCGTCCGACCCGCATCCTTCCCGGCATCACCTCGCCCTTGCGTGCCGTCAAGGACAAGGAGCTCGACTGGGTCATCGTTCGGGAAAATTCGGAAGGCGAGTATGCGGGCGTCGGCGGACGGGTCCATCAGGGATCTCCTTTGGAGGCAGCAACCGATGTCGCTATGTTCACGCGCGCCGGTGTGGAGCGGATCATGCGCTTTGCCTTCGGCCTTGCACGGTCTCGTCCCCGCAAGTTGTTGACCGTCGTGACGAAATCCAATGCACAGCGGCATGCAATGGTCATGTGGGATGAAATTGCAGCGGAGGTCGCGCGCGAGTTTTCTGACGTGACGTGGGACAAGATGCTGGTCGATGCCATGACGATGCGCATGGTCATGCGCCCGCAGAGCCTCGATACGATCGTGGCTACCAATCTCCATGCTGATGTGCTGTCCGACCTTGCCGCTGCCCTTGCCGGTTCGCTTGGCATCGCCCCGACCGCCAATCTCAATCCCGAGCGCAAATTCCCATCGATGTTCGAGCCCATCCATGGCTCCGCCTTCGACATCACAGGCAAGGGCATTGCCAATCCCGTCGGGACATTCTGGTCGGCGGTTATGATGCTTGAGCATCTGGGGGAGAATGCAGCCGCGCAGCGGCTCATGAAGGCAATCGAGCGCGTCACCGCCAACCCCGAACTGCATACGCCAGACCTTGGAGGATCGGCGAACACCCGCAAGGTGACAGACGCTGTCGTGAGCGCGATCCAAGCGGAAAACGCGTGAAGCCCCCCAATGTCCGCTGTGTGGACCGACGCACGGGCTCGCAGCTTGCTGCGGCAACTCTTTGATGCCGCAATCGCGAGCGCTGATCCGCGCATAGCCGTCACGACGCATCTGCCGCCAAAGCCCAGCGGACGCTGTATTGTTGTCGGAGCCGGCAAGGCGTCCGCGGCAATGGCTGCGGTGGTCGATGCGGCCTGGCCCGACGTCGAATTGTCGGGGGTCGTTGTGACGCGGCACGGGCACGCGGTGCCGGCGGGCGGGATCGAAGTCCTTGAGGCGTCGCACCCCGTCCCGGACCACTCGAGCGAGGCCGCGGCGCTGCGGATGCTGGATGCGGTCAGAGGGCTGACGAAGGATGACCTGGTCCTAGCGTTGATGTCCGGTGGCGGGTCCGCACTGATGGCCCTTCCCGCCCCTCCGATGACCCTCGCGGACAAGCAAGCGGTAAACCGGGCATTACTCGCGAGCGGGGCGACGATTGCGGAGATGAATGTGGTGCGCAAGCACCTGTCGGCGATCAAAGGCGGTCGGCTGGCGCTTGCAGCGCGCCCTGCGCGCCTCCTCACCCTCGTGATCTCAGACATTCCGGGGGACGATCCGGCTGCGATCGCCTCCGGCCCGACGCTGCCGGATGCCAGCACGAAGGCCAATGCGCGCGAGATCGTTCGCCGTTTCGGGATCAAGCTGCCCGACTCTGCGCAAGCCGTTCTAGACGGCGGACAAGATACGGCGAAGCCTGGGGACATTGCCGAAGATGTCCGTATTATCGCCGCGCCACTCACGGCCCTTGATGCTGCAGCGCAGCTCGCCAAGCGCGAGGGATTGAGCGCTGTTGTACTTGGGGACGCAATCGAGGGGGAGGCCCGAGAGCTCGGTACCATGATGGCCGGAATTGCCCGGTCGGTCGCTCAGCACGGGCATCCTGTAAAGGCGCCGGCCGTTCTGCTTTCAGGAGGAGAGACGACAGTTAGCATCGGTCATGGCCGAGCAGGTCGTGGTGGTCGCAATACCGAGTTCTTGCTCGGACTTGCGGTGGCCCTTGATGGAGCGGCGGGCATTTGGGCCATTGCCGGGGATAGTGACGGGATTGATGGAACGGAGGATGCCGCCGGCGCTTTGGTGACGCCAGATACCTTGCATCGCGCCGCTGCGAGCCAGCTCGATGCCCGCGCGCTTCTGACGGCTCACGATAGTTACACCTTTTTCGAGCGTCTTGGTGATCTCGTTCGAACAGGTCCCACTCTCACAAATGTCAATGACATTCGGGCCGTTCTGATTGCGCCGACTAGGCAACAGACGTCGTAAGCTGGCAAAGCTCGTTCGTTCGCCTACATAAGGCGCCCGCTCGTGCGAGAGCTCCCGCGAGCGCGTCGTGCAGAGCTGCATGCTCAGAGAGCAACCATTCCACACCAGAACATCCAATCTTTGCCGATATCGACCTCGTATTTGCGAGCGAAGTTCAGTTTGCCATCGTCGGCGACGTCGAATACTGTCAACCCTGCTGGAACCGTCCGAACGGCGCCACCGTCGCGAACGTCAAGCGGCGCAACCGCAGCTGTGACCAGCATTCGTCCGGCCGGATGGATTGAGAATGTCCTGCAATGGAAGGTCAGGGTATCAATGGTCTGGATGAGCGTCGGCTCTCCGCTTGCGGGATTGATCGAAAACACGGCGACAGTATTTTCTCCCTCCCCATGGACCTTTCGGCCCGCGAAATCGATCGTTCCGTCCGAGCGGTTGGCAAGATAGACGAACCGGCCGTTGGGGTGCACGTGGATGGGGCCGACGAACTGGACCGGTAGCCTAGCTTCGTGGTTTTCAGCAGTATATCTTTCGAACAGCGGCTTAGGATCGATGCCTTCGTCACTCGTCCCATAGACCAGCAGCTGGTTGTTGCGTTCCATCGATACGAACATCCACGGTTTTTCCGGATGAAAGTCGACGTGCCGCGGGCCGAAGCCAAGTCCGTTTCCTTTAGTGATCGAAGTCTCATGCGAAAGCTGCCCCGCTTCAAATCGGAAGACTTTCAGGGCTCCGGGATCTTCGGGCTTGCCGGCGCCCGGATCGTTGCCGCGCGTCGGAAGCACGACGAGCTTGCCAGACGGTGAGACACGGACTTGGTGAGCATAGATGCCGGCATCGATTGAGCCGGACTGCTTGATTTCAACTCCGATGGAGCCGTTCTCCCCGAGCGCATGGACGGTCAGATCTGACGGCATGTTGTAAGCAACAAGCAGATAGCGCCCTGCCGGATCGAGCGTGAGGTTAACTGGGCGGTTCTTGAGAAAGACAGGCTCTCCAAATTGCTGCAGCCGCCCCGTGTCTTGATCGATCGCATAGACCGCGACCCCGTGCCGGTCGTCAGCCTTGGAGGTATACCGGTTGCTAAAAGCCACGTAGAGCAGCGGCTTTGATGGATGCTTCCAGGCGTACTGAACCGCCTCTGGCACGCGAATAGTGTCAATTTTCTGCAAGGCGAGCTTCGTGTCGTCGGCCTCGTAACACATCAGCTCGGACCCAACTGCGACGTAGAGGACCGCGCGAGCTGTGTTCTGCGCAGCAACTGCTCGTGGCGATAGCCCCGCTGCGGCAAGGAGGCCTACAAACGTACGGCGGCTGAGTGACACTGCGCGGTTCATGCGTTCAACTCCTCGTAACGTGCTGCTAAGTCTACTCGGCCTCAAAAGGCTGGGCCGGCGGGGCCGGACCAGCCTTCTGTTTATTAGGGCCGCTTTCCGGCTTCGTGAGTGGCGCGAGTCCATGCCCGAGCCTGATCCGAGAGGCTGAAGCCGAGGCCCGGTCGGTTTGGCACGATCATGCGTCCATTCACGACATGGAGTTTCTCGTTGAACATGGCTTCCGACCACTCGAAGTGCTCGACCCAGGGCTCGCGGCCGTAAGCCGCCGTCAGATGAAGGTGGATCTCCATGCAGTAATGGGGAGCGAGCTGCAGCTTCTTATGGTCGGCAAGCGCGAGGATCTTCAGGAAGGGGGTGATGCCCCCGACGCGGGGGGCGTCTGGCTGAATGAAGTCGACCGAATTGTGCCGGATCAGCTCGTAATGTTCATCGACGCTTGTTAGCATCTCACCCGTGGCGATCGGGGTTGCAAGCTCCTTGGCGAGCGCGGCATGCCCTTCGTAATCGTAAGCATCCAGCGGCTCTTCGATCCAGGTCAGGCTGAACTGCTCGGCAATGCGACCAAACCTCAGTGCAGTCGTGCGGTCCCATTGCTGATTGGCATCGATCGCCAGCGGTACGTCGCCAATATGTTTGCGCACTGCCTCGATGCGGGCGAGATCAACCATCGGGTCGGGCTGGCCGACTTTGAGCTTGATGGCGCCGATGCCCTTTTCGAGCGCCATCGAGACGCGCTCCTTGACCTCCTCGATGGGCATGGAGAGATAGCCGCCGGATGTGTTGTAGCAGCGAACCGAATCTCGGTGGGCGCCGAGCAATTTGGCCAGCGGCAGCTTCGCTCGCTTGGCCTTGAGATCCCACAACGCAATGTCAAAGGCGGCAATTGCCTGGGTTGACAGTCCACTACGCCCGACGGAAGCGCCGGCCCAGACCAGCTTGTCCCAGATGCGCGCGATGTCATTGGGATCCTCACCTATAAGTTCACCGGCAATTTCCTTGGCATGAGCGAACTGCCCGGGCCCTCCCGCGCGCTTCGAATAGCTATAGCCGATGCCACTATGGCCCTGCTCGGTTTCGATCTCCGCGAACAGGAACGCGATCTCCGTGAGCGGCTTTTGGCGGCCGGTAAGCACCTTCGCGTCGCTGATCGGTGCGGCAAGTGGAAGGAAAACCAGCGATAGCTTGACCCATGCGATTCGATCGGTGGTGGCTTCGCCGGGCGCAAGTCCCGCAGCTAGCGGATTGGCAATGATGCGTGTCGTGTTTTGCATAAAGTTCATCTGTTCGTCCTCTTTCGTCGTTGAATACTCTTCTGCGGCCCGGCGTCTATTCGGCTGGTATTGGCGCAGCGCGAGGAAGCTCGGGCCTTTCCTGAATGACGGCACGTTGAATCGGGCCCACGATGACCCAGTAGCTGATAATGGCGAGTAGGCCATGGAGGCCGACATAGAGCAGCGCGCCATTGAAGGATCCGGTCGCTGCAAGGATGTAGCCGATCGCAACCGGGGTCGTGATGCCGGCAGTATTACCGATCGCGTTGAAGACGCCGCCGGTCAGCCCGATGACTTCTTTTGGCGCGGTATCGGCCACTACGGTCCAACCTAGCGATCCAAAGCCCTTGCCGAAAAAGGCGGCGCTCATCAGGACTAGGATCAACGTGGTGGAGTCTGTGTAATTGCAGCCGATGATCAGCATCGTCATCAACAGACCAATCGTAATCGGCGTCTTCCTCGCGGTGCTTAGCGATCCGGTCCTGCGAAGAAGCCAATCTGAGAAGAAGCCGGTCATGACGCCGCCAACGAAGCCGGCGATGGCCGGGATGGTCGCCACTAAACTTGCGTCGAGTACCGAAAAGCCGCGGGCCTTGACGAGATAGCTCGGAAACCAGGAGACGAAGAACCAGGTGATGGATGTAATGCCGTACTGCGCGAGGAAGATGCCGACGAGCATGCGGCTGCGGAAGACTTCGGCCAGATCCGACCATTTTGGACCGCGCTCGGCGGAGCGCACAGGAGCTGCGCCGAGGTCGACAAGGCCGCCACCAGAGCGAATGTGATCGAGTTCAGCTGGCGCGACTTTTGGATGTTGAGCAGGCGGATAGTACGTGACGAACCAGAGGGCGGAGAATGCGAGCCCTAGGACGCCCATCACAGTGAAGATGTGCTCCCAGCCGAAGCGATGATCTAGATAGCCCATCAAAGGCGTGAAGATCACGAGGGAGACATATTGCGCGCTGTTGAAGATCGCGCCGGCAATGCCGCGCTCGCTCGATGGAAACCAGGCAGCGATGATGCGCCCAGCAGCCGGCCCGACTGGAGATTCGAACACGCCAAGCAGGAAGCGCAAGGCGAGCATGGCCAGAAACGGATAGGCGAGCCAGGCCACGCCGCTCATCAGGAACGTGACGACCGACCAGAGGATCAATCCGA
This sequence comes from Bradyrhizobium guangzhouense, assembly GCF_004114955.1. NCBI lineage: Bacteria > Pseudomonadati > Pseudomonadota > Alphaproteobacteria > Hyphomicrobiales > Nitrobacteraceae > Bradyrhizobium > Bradyrhizobium guangzhouense. The sequence goes on along the minus strand of NZ_CP030054.1, from coordinate 678,143 downwards.
CCAGGATGCTGAGCTTTGCGCCGAGCTTGTCCGTGATCCAGCCAGCGGGCACCTGAGCCAGCACGTAGGCCCATGCGAAAGCGGAAAACATCCAGCCGAGTTCGACCGGGCTGATGCCAAGAGCCTTGGACATATTGGGGCCCGCGATCGAGAGCGTCGCTCGATCGCCGCTGCTTAGTGCCAGCAACATCGTGATGAGTGCCAAGATCACGAAACGAAATTGGAAGCGCGCCACTCTGCTCCCTGACATACGATCCTCCCGTCGAGGTTTTCCCGGATCGATCTCTCGCCGATCACGGAGCCCAACCTAGACGCAGGATCAATTCACGTCTAAACTCAATTTTGGATCGAGCTAATACCTTAAAGTTATCAATGATCGAATTTGCACAAATTCGTGCCTTTGTTGCGGTTGCCGACGAGCTTCATTTCGGGCGAGCGGCCAAGCGCCTCAACATGACTCAGCCGCCACTCAGCCGGCACATCCAGATGCTCGAGCAACAGCTCGATGTGACGCTGCTTGAGCGAACGAGCCGGTCGGTTGAGCTGACCGTCGCTGGAAGGGCGTTTCTCTCTGAAGCGCGAGGGCTGCTTCAGCAACGGGAGAATGCGGTGAAGGCTGCGCGACAAGCAGCCTTATTGGCTGGTGGTGCCCTGACGATCGGCTTCGTGGGTGCTACAACTTACGGGTATTTGCCTTGGCTTGCCTCGTGCTTGCGCAGCGAACTACCGCACATCGAAGCAAGCTTTGTCGAGCTGACCTCGCGCGAGCAGCTCGAAGCTCTCAAATCAGGGCAAATCGATTTCGGCTTGGTGCGCCCATTGCAGACGGCCGAGACGGTCAGAAGCGCATGCGTGTTCCGCGAGGAGCTGGCGCTCGCCCTGCCACTCGATCACCCGCTCGCGGGGCGGCGCCGGCCCGAGCTTGAGCAGCTCGATGGGCAACCCTTCATCATGTATTCGAGCGCTGGCCCCTACATGAACTCGCTGCTGACCATGGCGTTTGGAGCCGCCGGCATCCGGCCGAATGTCGTGCAGTCGATGAGCCAGGCACAAGCCATCCTCGCGCTGGTCAGCACGGGGTTGGGTCTTGCGATTGTTCCCGGAGAGACCCGCAATGCCTGCTTCGACAATGTCGTGTTTCGGCCTATCCGCTTTGGGCGCTCTATCTTTGCTGAATTGCACGCCATCTGGAGAAGTGACAATCGCAATCCTGTTTTACCGCGCCTGCGCGAGCTTGCCTTTCGGGACGAGGGCAGCGGTGTCCGCCGGCCCTTGCAGCTGCAGCCCTAGAGGCCACTAACCAGAACGCGGACCCGGATTCGGTCCGCCACCGCCGCCCTGGGGTGGCTCGTCGCTTACTTCTGCAATGATGTTAAATGGTTGACGAAAGGTCGTAGTGAAGGCCCTGCGTCACTTCGATAAGATTTATCTTATTGTCAACCTTGTGTATTATAAGAAAAAGCTTATTACCGCGGGAAATATTAATATGGTATTCCTTATAGATTTATCAGCTCGTTATATGGTATATCTTATCGGATGAAAGACGCTATCCGGCATCTCGACAGCCGCTTTGCCGCGCTCCGAGCGCTCTCGCACTCCCAGCGCCCTCCCAAGGGCTGGATTCGCGCGATCCGCGACGCCCTCGGCATGACCACCGCCCAATATGCCAAGAGGCTGGGGGTTTCGCAGCCACGCATCGTGGAACTCGAAAAATCCGAGCAAGGCGGCAGCGTAACCCTCAATACGCTTCAACGCGCGGCCGAGGCCCTCGGCTGCAGGCTGGTCTATGTGCTTGTACCCGACCGCCCCCTCGCAGAAGTTGTAACCAAGCGAGCTGCTGAGGTCGCCGAGCGGCAATCACGAGCTATCGAGCAAACGATGCGGCTCGAGGACCAAGCGGTGGAGGACAATCAGGCTGCCCGCGCGCTTCGGGAACAAGCGATCGAGGATTTGTTGAAACGCCCCGCGCGCCTCTGGGACGACGAATGACTGAGACTGATCTGCATGCCGCCGACGATCACGCGACACCGCTGACCCCTCAGGAGCGCGAAGATCTTATCCCAACGCACATTACCTTACGTAGCGAGTTGAACGAACTGGAGCAGCAGAACATCGCGACGGCAAACCGCTGGGCGTTTGGCCGCCGCAAGGTTCCGACGCGGGAAAGTTTTCTCAAGAGTTTGCATCGGCGCATGTTCGAACGCGTCTGGCGCTGGGCTGGAAAATTTCGAACGACGGAGCGCAATCTTGGTGTCGCGCCACATCTGATCGAAATTTCGCTGCATCAGGTGCTCGACGACGCAAGGTATTGGATTGAGAACAACACCTATCCACCGGACGAACTTGCGGTTCGCTTCCATCACCGCCTCGTATCCGTACATCCGTTCCCAAACGGCAACGGTCGCTGGTCACGATTGGCTGCTGACTTGTTGATCGTGCAGCTTGGGGGCCGGCGCTTTACATGGGGCGCCGCCGGCTTGCAGACAGCCGGCACCGCACGCAGGGCCTACATTGCAGCGCTTCAGGCTGCCGACAACCATGATTTCGGGCCCCTCATCGCTTTCGCGCGATCATAAAATGCCCGGCCCACCATCGGGCAAACCCTAACTAAACCAAGGCGCTTTCCTTAGCTAACTCGGTCTACGTCGGAATCAACAGCAGGGATCCGCAGATTTCGCCTGTAGAGCAGCCGTTCGAACGCATACTGTGTGAGCAAGAGATCGAAAGGCTCGTTACGCTGTTTGCAAGATTGAGCAGGCGGCCACGGATGGATGCTCCGACATTCGTCAGCGGCCTACGCATTCAAGGTCAGCGTCTCAAGGCGCGGCTGAACGATTTTGTCCCATATGCCGGCTTCGGCGGCGTATTTTGCGATTTCGGAGGGTGTCGCTTTGCGCAGTCTGATCGCGTCTTTCATCGCTTGCGTGGCGTGCGCAAGGCCTGTGGGGACGTTGTAGAAGGCTTTTTGACGTTGGCCGCTCTTGAAGAGATCGACGATAGTTTTGGCCGGTGTGTAGATCGGTACCGAGATCCCTTCGATGGTGTAATGCTTGATCCCCTTGTCAAACTCCTTGGGACCAAAGCGCGTAATTTGAATGCGAGGCCGCGCAATCTTGGGCCGCCAGTCGCGCGGACCGATCGCCATCCATACATAGGGCGGGATGCGGTCTGTCAGCTCATGGAAGGCGAGCGCAGACTCGTAACAGATGACGCCGTTTCGAATGAGTTTCGCAGCAACTGCGAGCGAGTGGTTACTGTCGAGCAGTGCATCGGGTAGCTGGTAAAGGCCGCGGCTGAGCTGATTGAGCGTGCCCTTCTGTTCCATTCGGGAAATGGTTGCGGCCGTGATCCCTTCCTGGAGAAATTCAGAAAGGCGCATCATGCCCCGCTTCTGAAGAAGCGAGATCGCCCTATCCCTCTGGCGTTGTGGTTGCTTCCTCATGGAAACCCGCATGATACAAAACCTTGCAAGTGTCAAGATTTTGCACAAGGAGTTATATCAATGCGACGTTCCCACAAGACAAATGCCTTTTTGAAACCAAGCACATAACCCCTCGCTTCACTGGCTCGGAATCTGCCCCTCCGGGTCTCACCATGTGGGCAACCCGGCTGGATGAGGCGCACCAAGCCTGCGACAGGCTGGATGGTCTCGTCTCGTGAACCTAAAATTGGGCCATGTCTGAACACGAAGTCGAGTGGTCGCCGGAGCTGATCCATCCTAAGAATGTCGCCGGGACGGCGCTTCTGGGAAAGGCCTGCGATATTCTCGAGCTGATCGGCAGATCACCCGGCGTCCTCGACCAGGCGCGTCTTGCGGACCAGACGGGCATCCCCAGGGCGACCCTGTATCGCATCCTTGCGGCGCTGATCTCGCGTGGACTGATCCGGGCAGATCCGCGCACCCAGGCCTACACGCTTGGTTTCAACTTTCTCGATCTTGCACAGAATGCTTGGTCGTCGTCTGACCTTGCGTCAATTGCGTCCGTAGAGTTGAGGCGCTTACGCGATTTGACCGGTGAGACCGCCTATCTCGCGGTTCAAGACGGTCACCACGTGCTCTCGCTCGGCCGCTTCGAGAGCGCACATTCCGAGCGATCCAATGCGAGGCTCGGCGCGCTTAAACCGATGCATTGCACAAGCCAGGGCAAGGCGATCCTCGCTCATCTCTCCGACGCGCAACTCGACTTGGTGGTCCGCGACGGGCTTGCCAAGTTTACCGAGAAGACGATTTGTGACGGCGAGCAGTTGAAGGCACATCTGGCCATCGTCCGTGCGCGCGGCTATGCGATCGATGACGAAGAGATAGTTCTCGGCACCCGCTGCGTCGGAACGGCTATTCTCGATCCCGCCGGCAAACCGCTTGCGGCCATCAGCGTGGCCGGCCCGACTTTTCGCATCACCGCCGAGCGCGCCGAACGATTAGGGCAAGAGCTCGTTGATGTCGCAAGACGGATTTCGAGCCTGCTCGCACCTGCCATCAAGAGCGCTCGGCATGATCCGGGAAATTACAAGGTCTGGACGAAGAGCACAGCCTTTGTGGGCGCGGCGCCGCGCTGGGATGCGCGCGCGCAGAACTTGGTTTGGGCCGACCTGTTGGCGCCTGCTATCCGCGCCGACGGCGGGCATCCCTTCACCGTCTCGCTGCAGGCGCTCTCTGAGGGCATCAACTCGCTGTGCCTTGTCGAGGGCGGCGTCGCCTATTCAGTTGGCCATGACATCGTGATCGACAATTTATCGGGCGGCCAGGAGCGCATTGAAGGAAAGCCGGGTATTTCCTTCAAAGTGCTGCGCGTCTCGGAGGCTGGTGAGATCTGGGCAGCAGCCTACAGCGCCGAGGCCAACATAAGCCTGGTTGGACCGTGGCGACGGCAATCGGGGATGGAACCGGTGTTCGAAGTGCAAGGCCAGGTGAGCGACATCGCCTTTTGCGGTGATGCCGGCCTGTTCGCGACGGAGCCATCGCGTCAATGCGTCTATCTGCTTGAGCGAAAGGCGGCGCGAAAGCGAAAATTCGCCGATATTCCGAAGGTCGCGGGCGCTCCTTGCGCCCTCGCCGTCGACGAGCAATTTAACCCATGGGTTGGATTGTCGGACGGCTGGAGCGTCGTGAAGCTTAATGAGAGCGGAGAGATTGAGCGAACCGTCGCCCTCCCCGTGCCAAGACCAACCGGTATCGCGTTTGGAGGAGCCTCCCTGTCCGAGCTCTTCGTGACCAGTGCCCGCACCGGCCTGTCGCGCGAAAGCCTCGCCAATGCTCCTCTTTCGGGACACCTCCTGTCGATCGATGTCGGCGAGCGCGGCCTCGCCGATCCAGTCGCAAGGCTTTGACCCAGGCCACTCGCATTATGCCCCAAAGCAACACCGTACCCAAGATCATCTCACTGCAAACCTTTCCGGTGCGCATTCCGTTCGCCGATGGCGGCCCGGGCACGGGCGGCACGCCGTCCCGCTGGCATCGCCTCGACATGGTGCTGATTCGTATCGAAGATGAGGATGGGCATGTCGGCTGGGGCGATGCCTTTGCCTATTTCTGCTTGGAGGCGGTGCGCGCGGCCGTCGATCACATGATCGCGCCGTTTGTGACCGAGGCAGCCATCGACGATATCGCTGCCTGGAACCTGGAGGTGCAAAAGAAACTTCATCTCTTTGGACGCTACGGCATAACCATGTTCGCGCTGTCAGGGGTCGACATCGCGCTGTGGGACTTGAAGGCGAAACGGCAGGGCGTGCCGCTATGGCGGCTTTTCCGGGCGAATGCGCCGACGCACCGGCCGGCCTATGCGAGCCTCGTCAGGTATGGCGACAAGGACCTCGTCGCTGAGCAATGCAAGCGGGCGCTCGAGCGCGGCTACCGGCACATCAAGCTTCACGAGATCGCCCCGGATGTAATCAGGCACGCGCGCGAGGTCATCGGGCCCGGTGTCGCGCTGATGGTTGACGCCAATTGCGCCTGGTCCATGCAGGAGACGATCGCTTTGCGAGAAACGTTCCGCGCCTGCAACACCTTGTGGGTGGAGGAGCCGGTATTCCCGCCCGACGACTACAAGAGTATGGAGGAGATTGAGAAGGCCGCAATCCCCGTTGGCAGCGGTGAGAACGCCAGCACGGCCTTTGATTTCATGCGGATCATCAACGCTGTTACCTATCCACAGCCGAGTATGACAAAAGTCGGCGGGATCTCCGAATTCGTCAAGATCTTGGCCGCATGCGAGCGACACGGTAAGAGCGTCATGCCACATACGCCTTACTTCGGGCCGGGATATCTTGCGACCCTGGCGATGCTGCCTTTGATGCAGGAGAAGACGCTGATCGAGTTCCTGTTCGTCGACCCTGAAGTGTGGCTCGCGAGCACACCGAAGCCGGTGAAGGGGGTTGTCAGCGCATCTGATCGCATCGGCATCGGCTTTGAACCAGATCTCGATGTCCTCAAGCGCTACGCTCCCCGCACCTGATCTCAACATGTGAGACGGCGCACTCGCTGCGAGCTTGATAGGCCTTCCGCCGAGCACTGCTGCCGCTATGGTGATGCCTGAAGGCAAGCATTGCACTGCTTGCGCTGGTTTAGATTCCGTTCTTGGAGGTAGATACGCATGGCTCCGATTGCTTCCCAAACCCTCGAAAAGCTGAAGGCCTGCTCGACAGCGACGCTGACCACGCAGCTCTTCAAGCGCAACTATCGTCAGCAATTCCTGGTTGGGATCACGCCGCTCAATCCGAGCGCTGGTGCGTTTGCCGGGGAGGCTTTCACCTTGCGCTTCATTCCCTCGCGGGAAGACAAGGACTGGGATCTTTCTGATCTCCGCAAGCGGGGTGAGGACAATATGCAGTGGGAGGCCGTGGAGGCGATTGGTGCAGGCCAAGTCCTGATGATCGACAGCCGCAACGACCCGCGTGCCGCATCGGCCGGCAACATGTTGATGACGCGCATGATGCGCAAGGGCGTTGCGGCAGCCATTACCGACGGCGCATTCCGCGACGGGACAGAAATCTCAAAAATGGCGTTTCCCGCTTACTGCAGGGCCAACACGGCCTCGACGCGCCCTGCCTATCATCGCGCGGTTGACATGCAATTGCCAATCGGCTGCGCCGATGTTGCCGTTTACCCCGGCGACATCATCGTCGGGGACAGCGATGGCGTCGTCGTCATCCCACGTGCCATCGCCGAGGAGGTGGCGGAGGAGTCTCATGAGCAGGAGCTGCGCGAGAGATTTCTATTCACCAAGATCGATGCTGGCGCGCCTCTTTGGGGCACCTACCCGCCGAACGAGGCAACGCTGAAGGAATACGCGGAATGGCGAGCCCGGCGAGCGGCGGAGTAAAGCGATGGGTGCGCTCACGAAAGCCGCGCAGGCGGAGGCCTTGATCCGCCGATACTTTCAAGCCTGCAACGATGCCGATCACCAGGCGCTGCTGGACTGCTTCACGAGCAATGCTGTCCACTATTTCCCACCCGGCCTGCCTGGTGCGCCCTGGCGCGGCGCTCAGGCAATAGCCGACGGCTGGGTCTGGTGTGTCAAAACGATGGGATCGCGCTGGACCATTGAGAAGGTTCTGGCCAGCTCGGACGGCCACGAAGCGGTGATCGAATGGACCCATTGGAAGACGGCCCTTGGTGAGGTGCTGCGCGGCGATGAATGGTACGTCTTCAACGACGACGTCACACGGATTGCCGAGATCCGGGCCTACTATGCCTCTCCCGTCAACAAGGCCGAGACAGTCAACAAGCTGCATGACTTCGACTATGAGGCCAGGGGCTATGCCATGGCGCCGCCCTCGCCTCCGCCCAAATTGTCCTGAAGCGCCCGGGCCTGTTCATGACCTCACTGACCGGAAAGACACGCGTTCATGCGCTAATAGGCTCGCCTATTTCGCAGGTGCTGGCACCGGGCTGGCTGACCAAGCGAATGGAGGATGCCGGATATGACGGTGTGCTGGTGCCGCTGCAGGTCGAGAGAGGCAATCTTGACACGGCTCTGGCGGCCCTCAAAGCAATGCTCAACATCGACAGTATTCTTATCACGCTGCCACACAAATTCGGGGCGATCGCGCATTGCGACCGCCTGTCTGATCGCGCCAAGGTCCTCGGGGCGATCAACGCCATGCGACGAGAACAGGACGGCCGCTGGCTCGGCGACAATTTCGACGGTGCCGGTCTGACTGCCGGATTGAAGAAGGCGGGCCATGCCATCGCCGGCAAAAACGTGTTCATGGTCGGCGCGGGCGGTGCAGGCTCCTCGATCGGCGTCTCCATGCTCGAAGAAGGCGCCCGCCGGTTGACCTTCCACGACCTCGACGCGTCAAACCAGAACAGCCTGTTTGACAGGCTTAGTAAGGCATATCCAGGCAAGGTCTCCATCGATACTGCCGTTCCTCGCGATTGCGATATTGTCGTCAATGCGACGTCGGCAGGCTTGCGGGACGGCGACCCGCTACCAGTCGATCCCGCTCAACTTGCGCCGCACATGATCGTTGCCGACGTTATCACCGATCCGGTCCCGACAAGGCTCCTGTCGGAGGCAGCCAAGATTGGCTGCGCCACGCGAGACGGCACGCACATGCTGGATGGACAGATCGCGCTTCTGTTCTCCTTCATGACCTCTGGTCATTGAGCATCAGACCGCTCACTAACGGCGACAGTCTCACGAAGTGAGACGATCTCTCGCGGACAATGAAAGACGGGCTTCACGTTGAAAGCCGCGCTCGCTAACGTTTCGCGCAATCATAACAACAATACTTGGCACTCTGGAGGAGACACTTGCGAACGCCATCGAGGCGGTCGGGCCAAAGGAATCGATCGCCGCCTGCTCCCTGAGTGGTCGCTCTGCCTGGCACCGCCGCGACGAGAATAACGCCGGGGCGGAAGCGGATGCGCTCCGAATACCGAGTCCGAATCGACCTCTTCTAGCCGAAAATCTGGGCGTAGCTCTAATTCGAACAGTCAATTGCCATCGGGAGGATTGAAAATGAAGACTCTTGCTAGAGTTTTGACAGCTGCTGTTGTCTCGCTGGCCCTCTTGGGGCAAACAGCGACAGCCGGGACGCTTGAGAAGATCAAGTCCGCGGGTATCATTCGCATCGCCGTCGATCTCAGTGTCCCTCCCTGGGCATTCAAGGACGAAGACCTCAATCCCACTGGCTCGGAAGTCGAAACAGCTAAGCTCTTGGCTGCCGATCTCGGCGTGAAGATGGAGATCGTGGGGACGAACAGCGCCAATCGCATTCCTTTCCTGATGTCGCATCGCGCAGACGCAGTCCTTTCGGCCTTGTCGATCACTGATGAGCGCAAGAAGCTGATCGCGTTCTCGCTGCCATATTCTGGAGCGACGTCCTATGTGGCAGCACCGAAGAGCATGCAGATCAAGACGTTCGCTGATTTGTCGGGAAAGCGCATTGCCGTCACGCGCGGCACGACGAACGATGCGGATGTGACTGCGGCGGCCCCGCGAGATGCGGAAATCGTGCGCTTTGAGGATGAAGCAACGACCATGACGGCGGTCGTGTCCAACCAGCTTGACTTGGTCGCGCAGGTGCCGACCCTTGTCGACCTGATCAATAAGAAGAACCCGGCCAAAGAGCTTGAGCTGAAGCTGCCGCTTCGGACCGCGCCTATGGGTGTTGGCATGCGTAAGGAGGATACGGATCTGAAGGAATGGGTCGACAGCTGGGTGAAGAAGAACATCGCCAACGGAAAACTCCAAGCGATCTTCAAGAAGTTTCAGGGCGCCGACCTGCCCCAGGAAGTCATCGCCGCGTCTCAATGACATGGCCTACGGCCCTTGAAACGAGCAAAGTCCTATGACTTACAATTTCGACTTCGCAGCCGTGCTGGCTTATTGGCCGCTCCTGTTGGAGGGTATCTGGACGACGCTACGGCTCACTTTATTCTGCACGGTGTTCGGCATCCTTTTAGGTGGTGCCTGCGCCGTGGTCCGGACCGGCGGGCCAACCTGGGCCCGTTGGATCGTCTCCTTGTATGTGGAGTTCATCCGCAATACGCCGCTGCTCGTGCAGTGCTACTTCCTAATCTTTGGCATTGCGAGCATGGGAATTCGGTTGCCCATCCTGGTTGGTGCGACCATCGCGCTGACGGTCAATATCGGAGCTTATACGACTGAGATCGTGCGTGCGGGCATTGAATCGATCCATCGCGGCCAGCTTGAGGCGGCGACCTGCCTTGGACTGTCGCGCACCCAAACCTATCTGCATGTGATTATTCGGCCAGCGCTGGAGCGCGTCTATCCGGCGCTGTCGAGCCAGTATGTTCTGTTGATGCTGGCCTCGAGCATCGTGTCCTCGGTTGGCGTTGAGGAGCTATTCGGGATCTCTAACCGTATCCAGAGCGAGACTTATCGCAATTTCGAAATCTTCGTCGTGCTCGGCGGCATCTATCTAGGTCTCGCCATACTGGTACGTGGGGGTTTTGCTCTCCTCGGGCTTGCGATGTTTCCTCGCCGCCGCAAGCTCGGAACCCCGCTGTGAGCATGGAGATAGCAGATGAATAGCGCCTACATTCTCTCGTTGCTCCAGGGGCTATGGGCGACGGTCGTATTGAGCCTGTTAACTTTCCTGTTTGGCGGCATCGCCGGCTTCATCGTCGCTCTGGCACGCATCTCGCGGAATTGGGCGATTTCGCGCGGGGCGGCGGCCTATATCGAGATCATGCAGGGACTTCCGTTGCTCGTCCTCATGGGTCTGTGCTTTTACGGGCCGAGCATTTTGGGCTACGACTCCTTATCTCCGCTGACGGCAGCGACCTTCGCGCTCACACTTTACAGCAGCGCCTATCTGGGCGAGATCTGGCGCGGCTGCATTCAGGCGGTGGCGAAGCCGCAATGGGAAGCCGCAGAGTGCCTCGGCCTGACGCGCTGGCAGCGCATGAGGGCTGTCATCCTGCCGCAAGCTCTGCGCATTGCCATTCCACCGACAGTCGGCTTCTTGGTCCAGATCGTCAAGAACACATCGATCGCCTCACTTGTGGTCGGATACGCCGAGCTCTCCTACAACGCAAAGATCATCAACAACGCAACATTTGAGCCGTTTCTCTACTTCGGCATCGCTGCCCTGATGTACTTTGCGATCTGCTATCCGCTGTCGGTTCAAAGCAGAGCCCTCGAAAGGAAACTCAATGTCGCCAATCGTTGAATTAAAGGACGTGCGCAAGAGCTTTGGCGAGCTGGAAGTCCTTAAAGGTGTCACCTTTGAGGTGAACAGGGGCGAAGTCGCCGCTATCATCGGCCAGAGCGGATCGGGCAAGAGCACGGCGCTACGTTGCATGGATCGCCTGGAGACCATCCAAGGCGGCTCGATGCTGATCTGCGGCCACGAGCTCCATGATGACGACATCGACTTGAAGTCTTTGAGACGCGATGTCGGAATCGTTTTTCAAAGCTATAACCTCTTCCCGCACCTGACCGTGGCCGAAAATATCATGTTGGCCCCGCGCATGGTAAAAGGCATGAAGCAGCGGCAGGCCCGCGAAATTGCGGATACTGTGATCGCCAAAGTGGGGCTGCGGGAGAAGATGGACTGCTATCCGGAACAGCTTTCCGGCGGGCAACAGCAGCGCGTAGCCATTGCCCGCAGCCTTGCCATGGAGCCTAAGTTGATGCTGTTCGATGAAGTGACTTCAGCGCTCGACCCGCAGCTTACGGGAGAAGTGTTGCGTGTCATGGAGCAGCTCGCGGCCGACGGCATGACCATGATCCTGGTGACCCATGAAATGGCCTTTGCCCGCAAGGTGGCGGACCGCGTCATTTATATGCGCGATGGCAAGGTGCACGAAATGGGATCGTCGGACATCCTGCGGATGCCTGCGACGCCCGAGCTGGCGGCGTTCGTCGCCGAATCAGCTGAGCATTAAGCTGCGGCAGTGAACGGGCGCTCAAACGGTCCATCTCAAATGGTTTGAATGGCGTTCTATGATCACCAACCAGCTTTTGACGGCCGGTGCGGCTCGACTTGGCTTCTCGGCGTCCGCTGGCGGACGCGTGACCTCTCTCGAGCTGTGCAGCAGCAAGGGTAGCGGCTTGCCGCGACGGGTCTTGCGTCCGTTCCCGGCCGGGGTAGAGCCCGCTCAGTTACTGCGCTGGCCCAAGGGTGGTATCTATCCCCTCGTCCCCTATAGCAACCGCGTGAGGGATGGGGTTCTTCTCTTCCAGGGTAAGCGGTACGAGCTTGCGGCCCATCCCGACGCGCTGCCGCATACGTTGCACGGGCATGCGCACAGGATGCCTTGGGAGACGATCTCGCTGACGCCATCGCAGGTGACGATGCGATACTCGCACAAGGGAGGCGCCGACTGGCCTTGGGCGTTCAGCGCAACTCTTAAGGTCGAACTTGAACCCTCGCGTGCCATATTTTGTCTCAATCTTCGAAACGAGGCGCAGACGCCGATGCCGGGTGGAATCGGCCTGCATCCCTATTTCGAGCACCAAGTCGATGACAACATAGAGTTTGACGCACCGATCGACTGGGCCGTGACGACGGACTATCTCGCCGCGCTGCCGGATGCCCATTCTGCCGGGCCCACAGCAGATTCATTGCCGCCCGGTGAGGTGACGCTTTATCGCAGTGGATGGCGCGGGCTCTGCGTTATTCACCGCTCGAATGGTGATCGGATTGAAATGCGAGGGGATCCTGCATTTTCGCATTTTGTGCTGCATCGGCCCGCTGATGCCGCACATCTATGCGCAGAGCCCGTCAGCCACGTTGCGGACGGGTTCAACCTGTTCGCTCGCGGTTGTGCTGACACTGGAACTGTGATTCTGGAACCCGGAGACGAGCTGAAGGGCTCTGTTGTGATTTCCATGAGTTGATAGCCGCGGATGGTCAAAGCTGCGGATGGCGTCGGACATTTGGTCTCCCTTTGCAAGCGCCGCGCCCCGGCAGGGATGGACCGTTCAGGCGAGCATTGTTCGAAAGTGCCAAACATTGCGAGACCCTAGCCTGCCAGTTGCATGCATTACCGAGAGATTCCGCTGAGCGGACGAAGTAATTCAGGGAACATAGACTGATGTGAATAGGGATAGGGTGCTGGCGAGGCGCTCACTTGGTTCAAGCGCTCCACCTCCTTGATGGAAAGTTGCCAGTCGAGGGCTGCGATGTTTTCAACGAGCTGTTCGGCCGTGCGGGCGCCAATGACGACACTTGAGACGGTTGGCCGGGCGAGTAGCCAATTGATCGCAACTTGAGACGCGCTTGTCCCGCGCTCCTGCGCGATATCGTTGAGCGCATCCACGATGTCAAAGAGCTTGGCGTCGCGCTCGGTCAGGCCTCCGAATTTCGCCGCTCGGCTGTCGGCCTGCGGCGGCCGGTCACGGCTGATCTTGCCGCTAAGCTTGCCGCCGGATAGCGGGCTCCATATGATGGCGCCTATGCCCTGATCGAAACCCGCGGGCATCAATTCGTGTTCATAGTCCCTGCACAGCAAGGAATAGTGGACCTGATGCGAGATGGGGCGCGGCAAGCCAAGCCAGTCAGCGGTGGTGGCCATCTTGGCCAGCTGCCATCCGGAGAAGTTAGACGCCCCAATATAGCGGACCTTCCCGGCCTTGATCAGTTCCTCGAAGGCGCGCAGTGTTTCCTCGATCGGTGTATTTTCGTCATAGCCGTGGAGTTGCAGCAGGTCGAGGTGATCGCAGCCAAGTCGCTTCAGCGAGGCCTCGCACGCCATTATGATGTGCTGCCGGCTCGCCCCCATTCCGTTCGGCCCGCTATGCGAGCGGTAGCCGAGCTTGGTGGCGATCAGGGCCTGCGATCGGCGTGAGCCCAGAGCCTTTCCGAGGATTTCTTCCGCCGCGCCCATCGAGTAGACGTCGGCGGTGTCAAAGAGATTCAGCCCCGCATCGAGGCATATGTCGACGAGCCGTCGGGCCTCCGATAGATCGGTCGTGCCCCACTTGCGAAAGAACTCGTTCCCACCGCCGAAAGTCGCTGTCCCAAAGGCCAGGGCTGGGATCCTCAGCCCTGAACGGCCGACACCCCTATGTTCCATCACATTGTCCTAGCCATAAGCACCCTGTGCTTGCCTCGTTGCAAAGCGGCTCATTTTGGATGCTCGATCTCGGGGGAGCGTCATCAGACTTCATCAATCACAGCGCCCATCTCGATCCGGGTCTGGCTCGACACAAGAGCACGGATCCGAGCCTTGCGGACGGGAGCGTGCCTGGAGTTACGGTGCGCCTCGACGGCCTCGTAGTCGTCGAAGAGTTCATTGGACATGAAAGTATCCGGCAGCACCACGCCATCAGGATTAACCGCCTGCAGGATTTCGAAGCGACGACAGCCAGGCTCCTCCGCCAGGGCGATTGCCGCAGCCTCTAGTAGTGTAGCCCTCAATTCCTCCTCACAACCCGCCTTCGCGACAAAGCGCGCGACGATGGCTAAAGTTCCTGACATGGCTTTCTACCTCAAGAGCGGAGAGACGGTCGCGGCATATGCCGACCGATAAGAAACAAGAAATAAGCCGCCGGTCGTCACGGGCGCGAGCGCTAGAAATCGAAAGGATCGCGCTCGACGAGACTAACCCAACGAAAGCCTCCCCTGGCGCACTTGGAAGGGGCTCAATTTAGCCGAAGGCGCAGGTCAAACCGGCAGCCCAGAGCTTCTCAGAAAGGACTGCCTGGCTTGGATCGCATCGGTTCGTGCAAACCGATGCGCTAAGATGCAAAGAACCGCTAGTCAGTCATTGAAGGGTATACCAGGCGCCGGTGTCGTCGGAAGCCCCGGCTCGGTAATGCGCGCGCAGTTGCTTGGCGTCTTTTTGCCTTCAAGTGTCTGTTTGAAGAACGCCAATGCGTCCGGGAAAGCGGCAATCAGGCCCCCGTTGTGAGTGGCACCAGGATAGGTGTTCCAAACGACCTCGTTTCCGGCCGAGCATAAGGCCGCCACGGCTGCATATTGGCGACGGGGCGGCAGTACTGAATCGGCCAGACCCGTGCCAAGCAGAACGGGCACCGGCAGCCGCACGGGCTTCATGTCGGTCGGAGACGCAAGGCTCGCTTCGATGTTCGCGATCGGTTGGACATAGGCGTTGTCGGCGGTGACAGTATCTTTCTGCGCGATCGCGCGCATCTCGCCGGTGCAGCCTTCTCGTGCTGCGCGTAAGACGAGCCTTCCCTTGTCAGTCACGAGGTTGTCTACGGGGGGTGCCTCATCGGGAAGCGAACCGCCGAGCATCATGAGGGTGAGGTAAATCGGCGAGCCAACCTTGAATGCCTCCGCAGGCCGGTAAGGGCCGTCGGGAAAGGTCGACACGACCCCTGTGGCGACTGTGGCGAGCAAGGGTACATCTGGCGCATAGTTCGGTGCGACCGTTGTTGCGCCCAAAGCTGCGCCTGAGCCTTGCGACTGACCACTGATGAAGACCTTGGGAGCGAGCTTGTCGCCATGGGCGGCGCGCGCTGCCCGGACGGCATCGAGCACGGAATGCCCTTCAGCTTCCCAGATCAGGTAAGGATGCGGGCCGGGACCGCCGAGACCCTGGTAATCGGTGGCAACGACCGCAAACCCATTCTCTAGCCATTTTTGGATGTAGGTTGCATCGCGCGGCTTGTGCCCGGCCCAGGACGGCGCGCACACGTCCGCAACGCCCAGCGTGCCATGAGCCCAGGCCACGAGGGGCCAGCCTCCGGCCGGCGGTTCTCCAACCGGCAGATACAGTGTCCCGCTCACCGGTACGATCCCGGCGTGCCAACGTACATCCGTCGAACTGTAGAGAATGCGTTCGGCGAGAGCCGCTTTCGTGATCTCCGGCTGGGCCTTCATTGGCTCTTCACGCAGCATCACGCCCGGCCTTGTGGGCAGCGGATCGGTCCAACGATAAAAAGCCGATAGGTTTTGATCGCCCCATTGGGGGCCAGTCGGCAGCGCGGTGTTCTGCGCGAAGGCCTCGGATAATGCCAAGGCCGAAAGGATCGAGATTGCGAGCACCGACTTCATTGTGAACCTGTTGGGATTGAGCTTTAGCAGCCTGTTCATTTTCTTCATCCGATCTGGTTCCATAACGGGCTATCGTGCGATGGACTTGAGCGCCTCTTCATGGGCAGCGCGCAGGAGGCCGAGAATGTAGCCGTTTGCGAACGCAAAGCCTATCACGTAAGAGGGATCATCCTGATGACGCGGACTATGATCGGCCAGCAGTGAGCCGCCGCTGTCGCGAAGCAGGCGAATGATGTTGAACAAGTCCACATCGCCCTCGTCATGATAGACCTCGACGAAGTCGTTCTGGCTGGCGCGGACATTGCGGAAGTGGATCTGATGAATCTTCTTTCTCTTGATCAAACCGTATAACAGCGCAAGCTGATCAACCCCTTCAGGCATCGATTCCCGTGAGACCCCGGTATCGTATTGAAAGCCATTATGAGGTGAATCGTACAGCTTCTCGTATTTGAGCAGCGCGTTCGCATAATCGCCGGCATCGAAGCTGTCGACACCGAGATAGCCGAGAGGCAGGCCGCCCGGATCGTAGGGGTGGCAAGCCATTTTGACCCCGCTCTCCGCGGCCACGGGGATGACGCGGGACGCCCAAACATGCAGGCGCTCCCAATAGTCGTCCGCTGAGACACGGCCTGCAGGGGTCGGCGGGAGGTCGCGCCAATTGTCTTCTAGCTTGAACGCGTCGTATTCCGACCCACCACGGCCCTGAACTTTGCGATTGCGCCGGATCGGGGTCAAATTCCAATGATAGCTGATGATCTTGACCCCGGCGCGGCCGGCGGTTTGGACGTTTTCGCAAATCAGATCCAGATAACGGTCGCGTTCCGGCCCCGGCGCCATCGCGATGTACGCCGAATCCATCCGGATGCTCTCCCAGATGAGATCGTTTTTCTGCAGCGTGTCGGCGATGCGCATCATGCCTTCGAGGCTCCAGCGCGTGGTGGGCTGAAGCCGCGCGCCTCCCATGCCCGTGCCGAGCGCCTGAGCGCGAGCAAGCGCACCCTCGTCGGGCGTATCGCTTCCAAAGACGTCCGGAGCGGCGTTTCTCGTCTCCAGCGAGACATCGAGATAGCGAATGCCCCACCGCTGGTGCCACTGCATGTTCTGCCGCGAGGTCACCGGTCCTCTGTCGAAGTTGCGTTGGCCACCCAGCCTGATCTTGTCGTTGACGCGCACGGCAAGCGAAGGGACGCCGCCGCTTGGCTCCTGCTCCGCGACCGCTGCACCTGACATGCCAGCGCTGGCGGACATGGCCAATAGGGCCTTTGTAAAGTCGCGCCGATCCATTTGTTGCATCTCCAACACGCCAGATCAGGATAGCGACTTCAGCAGCAGGGTCGCGATCACAATCATGATCGCCCCGCCGACACGAGTGGCGATCTGGGCGAATGCCATGAGGCCCATGCGATCGGCGGCGCCAAGGATGGCAACATCCCCGGTGCCGCCCAGTCCCGAATGGCAGGCGGTGACGATCGCAGCCTCGACCGGATACATGTTTAGCCACTTGCCGACATAAAAGCCGGAGGCAATCATGGCCAGCACGGTCGCGGTGCAGATCATGATGTATCCCGGGTTGAAGGAGGCGACGAGTTGTTCCCATTTGACCAGCAATGCGCCCATGGCGACGAGGATCGCAAAGGTCAGGTTGGTCGACATGAACTTGTTGATCTGGTAGGCGCCGAGCTCCATCTCGTTCGGTAGGATCTTGGTCAGCTTCAACGCGACCGCCGCGATGATCATCATGATCGGTCCAGGTATCCCTGTAAATGGCGCTAGGGTCATGCCAAGCACGAATAGACCGCAGGACAGCACCATACCTGCTCCCAGCAATCCGAGATCAATAGGCCGATCGGGCCGCACGTCGCCTAGGATGTCATTGTCGCCGGTCTTGACCAGCATGCCCTGCCCGCTCAGATCGCGCCGTCTCTCGCCAAGGCGCGCAAGAAGCCCGGCGCAAACGATTGCGACCACGTTGCCGAGCAATGCCGCAGGCACCATGTGTGCGACAAGATCGGCTTGCGGCCGCTGCAAGATCTCGGAATAAGCAATGGAGAGCGGCAATACGCCCTCGGCAAGGCCGCCGCCGACGATCGGAATGATGATGAAGAAGAACGTGTCCTTGGGAGTATACCCGAATGCCAGCCCGACCAGAATGCCGGCCGAGACGGCGGCAATGGTCCCGATCAGAAGCGGAACGAACATGCGGATGAAGCCTTGAACCAAGACGCGGTAGGGCATTCCGAGGATTGAGCCTGCGACGAGACAGGCGATGAAGAAGTATTGAAAATTGGCGGTCCGGAACGTCGTGGTGATTGCTTTAAGGGCGGCATCCGGCATCAAGCCATAGCTTACCAGTGCTGCCGGAACGAACAGGCATAGGATCGCGGTCCCACCGATCTGCTTGAGAACCGGTATCGTCTGGCCAAGCTTGCCCAGCAGAAAGCCGAGCAGCATGAGGACCAGGAGACCGCCGATCACATCGTTCGGGAGCTTTCCAGAGTAAACCGCGGCAGCACAGACGATGGCCGCTCCGACGTATATGCTGATTGGCAACGGGCCGATCTTGACGCCGTTGAGCTTCGTCGAAGGGATTGCCTCCGGCGCGGCCGGACGAAAAGTCGTGTCAACCAAAGTTCCCTCCAATTTTGTTATTTTCGTCATCCGGGCTGCGGCCAGTCTGCTGGCCGCGAGGACTGGCTTGCCAGTCAGAAGATCCAGGGATTCTCCGCAGCATGGCGTGCTTCGAAAGCGCGGATGTCGTCAGCAAGGACCAGGGTTGATGCGACGAAATCCCGGCCCGTCAGGAACGCCTCTTTCCTCGTCGGCTCGATGTCGAATTTGATCGGGCGGCGGCCACGGTCGAAGCGGATCGTCTGCGCTGCAAGATCAACGAAGACGTCGTTGCGCTCACGATGTGCCACAGCGTTAGCGATCTCAGCTACGAGATCGGGTTCGAGCGAGATCGTCAACAGGCCGTTGTTGCCGCAATTGTCATTGAATATCCCGGCGAAGCTGGTGCCGATCAATGCCCGGATGCCGAGCTGTTGAAGCCCCCACACCGCGTGCTCGCGGCTCGAACCGCAGCCGAAATTTGGGCCGACCACGAGGAAGCAAGCGTTGCGATAACCGTCCTGATTGAGAATAAACTCGGGATTGGGTTTACCGGCGGAGAAGCGCAGCAGATTGAAGGCGCCCTCGCCCAGCCCGCTCCGGTCCACGCCCTTAAGAAACATTTTGGGCATGATCACGTCGGTGTCGATGTTTGGCGACATCATGGGTGCAGCGACGCCTGAAACTTGATCGAATGGCATCATTGGCCTGCAACTCCCAGCAGTGAACGAACGTCAGCGATGTGGCCGGTGACCGCGGCCGCGGCCACCATTGCCGGACTCATGAGATGCGTGCGGGCGCCTGGTCCCTGGCGGCCTTCGAAATTTCGGTTGGTCGAGGACGCACACCGCTCTCCGGGCTTGAGCACATCGTCATTCATGGCAAGGCACATCGAGCAGCCGGATTGCCGCCATTCGACGCCGGCATCCGTGAACACTTTTGCAAGGCCTTCAGCCTCGGCTTGCGCTCTGACGTGGGTCGATCCCGGCACTACGATTGCCCGTACACCGGCCGCAACACGGCGGCCACGAAAGACCTCGGCCGCGTCGCGCAAATCCTCGATGCGCGAATTCGTGCAGGAGCCGATGAACGCAAAATCGATCGGGACGGATTGAATGGGATCACCGGCTCGAAGCCCCATATAGCTCAGGGCGCGAAGGGCCGCGGCCTTGCGTTCAGGCGCCACCTGTTGCGCAGGATCGGGGATAATATCGGTCACTGCAATTGCCTGGTCGGGGCTGGTTCCCCAGGTGACGAGAGGGGCGACATCCGCGACATCGAGCGCAACCTCGCGGTCGAACCGGGCATCGGGGTCCGAGGCGAGCGTCAGCCATTTCTTGGCCGCTCGCTCCCACATCTCGCCCTTTGGCGCGCGCGGCCGGCCCTTTAAATAGTCCAGCACCTTCTGGTCCGGGGCGACCACGACACCACGCGCGCCCGCTTCGACGATCATGATGGACATGACGATGCGGCCTTCGACGCTCATGTTTGAGACGACGGGGCCAGTGAACTCAACGGCATAGCCAGTAGCCCCGTCGGCGCCGATCCGCCGGATGATCTCCATGACGATATCTTTCGGCGTGACCCCGAACGGGACGTCTCCGGTGAGGTGGATGCGCATCGTTTTGAGGCGTCGGTAGCGCACCGTCGAGGTTGCAAGATAGTGCTCGATATCGGAGGTCCCGATGCCATAGCCGAGCGCGCCGAAGGCGCCATAGGCGGTGCTGTGGCTGTCGCCGGCGGCGATGACCATACCTGGCATGACGAGGCCCTGCTCGGGGGCGACGACGTGCTCGATGCCTTGGCGCGGATCGAGAATATCGAAATATTCGATGCCGAAATCCCGGGCGTTTTCAGCGAAGTAGTCAACTTGGCGCGCGGCGCCGCTATCCGGCATGGCGCGGGTGCGTTGTGCGGCTGTAGGGTTGACGTGATCGACCACCATCAGCGCCGCTTTGGGATTCCAAACTTTCCGCCCCGCGGCGCGCAGGCCGGCAAACGCCTGGGGGCTGGTATACTCGTTGAGGACGGTTCGGTCGACGTACAGCAGGACGAGCCCGGCATCATCCAGATTGCGGACCACATGGGAGTCCACCAGCTTGTCATACAACGTGCGCGCGGCCATCCCGCCTTCCTCCAAAGCTTCTTTCCGGCCACCGTGACGCGCGCGCGACTAGAAATCCAATGCCGGATGCTGATATCGTTATGCAAGGCCTGCATAAACGAGAGCTCTCCATGGAGATCAACTGGTTATACGATTTCATCGCGGTTGCGACAGCGCGCAGTTTTTCACGGGCCGCAGAGGAGCGAAACTGTTCCCAGCCGGCGCTCAGCCGGAGGATACAGGCGCTCGAGGTCTGGGCTGGCGCATCGCTGCTCGATCGCACCACGCACAGCGTCAATCTGACGCCCGCTGGTGAAGCCTTTCGTCACACTGCTGACGATATCGTGCGCAGATTGAGTGCCGGCCGGCTCGAGGCGCAGGAGCGGGCGCGCGGTGCCTCGGACGTACTGAAGTTCGCCTCGACCAATGCGCTGTCGCTGACGTTCTTTCCGGATTGGCTGCGTCGCATCGAGACCGAGCTACCATTCGTGCCCAACGTACAGCTCGTTGCCAATCATATGGAAGGCTGCGAACGGATCCTCTTGGCGAGCGATGCCCATTTTTTGCTTTGCCATTATCATCCGGCCGCCACGACGGCGTTGACGCCGTCGCATTTTCGCTCGCTGCATGTTGGTGACGATCGGCTGATCCCCGCATCGGTGCCGGTTTCGCGCCGCAACCGCAAGCCTCGCTTCAAGCTTCCGGGAACGGAGGGCGCGCCTGTACAGTTCTTGAGCTTCCGTTCAGAATCAGGGATGGGACGGATCCTGGAAGCGGTGCGTGCCACCTCCCCCTTGCAAGCTCATCTTCACACAACATTCACGTCGCATCTGGCGAAGCTTTTGGTCACGATGGTTCAGGCAGGCCGGGGCATGGCGTGGCTGCCGGAAAGCCTGATCAGTGATCAGCTTGCCTCTGGCGAGATTGTCGCGGCAGGCGGGCAGCAGTGGTACGTGCCGATCGAGATCCACGTATTCCGGCCTAAACTGCGGCTCGCCCAGGCGGCGGAGGCATTCTGGCAGCACATCGAGAAAGCAGCCACACATTCACGATGACGTAAGTAAAGTTGATGCCGCAGCAGTCACGCTTTTGGCCCGGCTATCTCAGTCGCTTATCAGCAGCGATGAAGTCGATAAATGTCCGGACCTTGGCTGAGAGGTATTTGCGCGTCGGATAAACCGCGAACAATTGGCTTTCGAAGATGCTCTGCTCCGGCAGCACTTGTTCCAGGCGCCCGGCGGCGAGATCCTCGCTGATCAGCCATTTGGGCAGCACCGCGAGCCCCATGCCTTCCAGGGCGGCCAGGTGCAGCAGAGTCTCGTTGCCGCTGAGCAAAACGGGGTTGAATTTGATAGTCTGCGTCCCACTTTCGCCCTGGATGGTGATACTCTCGCCTGGAGAGTGCAGCGCATAGTGCAAGAGGCTGTGTCCGGACAATTCAGCCAGATTCTTCGGGCGCTTTGCGCGATCGAGATAAGCGGGCGTGGCAACCATATAAAATGGGACCCTTGTGATCGGCCGCGCGATCAATGCCTCGTCAGGCGTGCCCGTCGCACGCAAGGCCAGGTCAAAACCTTCCTCGACCAGATTGACCAATCGTCCACTGAGATCGATGTTCAGCCGCACCTGTGGATAGCGAGCCTGATAGTCTGCCAAGACTTTCGAAAACTTCGGATTGGCCATCCAGACCGGTGCGGTTAGCCGCAATGTGCCGCGAGGAACTACGGTCACGTTGCTGACGGCCGCCTCTACCTCATCCAGGGACTCGAGCATTTGACGCGTCTGCTCGAAATATAATGCGCCGCTTTCGCTCAGGCTGACGCGTCGGCTCGTGCGGTTGAGCAGCCGTGAGCCCAGACGCTTCTCAAGCTGCATCACATGCTTACTCGCCATGGCGGGCGAGATGCCCAGCCGCTCTGCCGCGGCTGCAAAGCTCTTGAGCTCGGCAACCAGGCAAAAGACCTTCATGCTGACCAGCGTATCCATTCAGATCATCAACATATAGGAAATGAATCCATCCCAAAACAGATAATGATCCAAAATCGTGAAGCGACCAAACATGGTGACAGCCCTGTGATCGTCGGAGTGCCTGCCATGTCCACCGCCACCGCCCAAGCCGCCCCGCGGGAACGTCCCCTATGCGTGAGCCTTTGGATCGCTCAAGCCCTCCTCTTTTGCGTGTTCGCTTCGTCCGGGCTCGCGAAGCTGTTCATGCCGATTCCGCAGTTAGCGGCAATGATGCCATGGACAGGTCAGCACTCTGAAGCATTTGTCCGGGTCATCGGACTGATCGACCTCGCCGGAGGAATTGGCGTTCTCGTGCCTGCGTTAACCCGGATTATGCCGCGGCTGACAGTGCTTGCCGCGCTTGGCTGCTCCGTGTTGCAGGTCTTCGCTATCGTTTTTCATGTCTCTCGCGGCGAGGCCGAGCTCACGCCTCTCAACTTCATCTTGCTGGCCCTTAGCGTCTTTGTTGTCTGGGGGCGCGGGCGCAAGATACCGGTCGCGCCGCGCCGATCCTGATGCCGAGCTCCTAACCAGCCATGGCGGTGCTTCCCGAAGGCTCTCAGGGGATCGATTGGCGTCGAATTATCCCGGCGGCACGCTCCCACGATGCAGCTTCGCTCATCGCAGCATGTCTTCGCCCCTCCAAATGGATGGTAGCAGCAATCAGCCTCAGGCAAACCGGGTGTCCAGTTGCGCGCCACTTAAAGCGTTTCATGAGTACGATATAGCGGAGGTCCCGCTGGGCAATGATCCCTAGATCTCCATCGCGCGAGGGCGCTTTAGGCCTATATTCCGAACAGCAAGGCTTGCCGATGTTCGGCCAGCCATTCGCTCAAGGAGACGGGCATCCGTCCTAGGGTGCGCTCAACGAAGTCATTGCGCGCCCAAACCACCTCGTTCTGTTCTTCGTACTGGAAGAAATCCCAGAGATAGTGCAGCCGGATCTCTCCGAGCTCCCGGTACGCCTCGAAGAAGCCCGCTCTGCTGCCGTCGTGAACAATTCTTTCCTGAAAAACCTTGGTCATGAGATCGGCGACGTCGCTGAACCTCAGTATGTCCTGTCCGTTGTTCAGAGTGTGAAATTGACCAATGTGCCGATGATTGCTCGACAGGAAAAGACGTCCGGCCACTTCCGCAATGTCGCGTGGATCGATATAGGGAATCAAGCGTTCGGGCCAGATCAGCTTTCGCTCCTTCCTCAAGCCGTCCTTCATCCAGTAGAAGTTGTCCATGAAGGTTGCGCCGATGTTCAGGTAGGTGACAGGCAGACCGCTTTCGTCGAGGATTTCTTTTGCGATGGGGTGTTGGATGGGTAAACCAAGACCATGCTCGCGGAGAGACTGAGGAATTCGCCTTCGATTCGCTTCGGGTTGTAGGCCGACAAGACGTATAACGTGAACGGCGGACCTTGCCTTCTTGAGCAGGACAACGAGATTTGTCATCGCGTCGGCCTCGTTCGTGCCGCTTCTGGTCAGTACGAAGATTCCTTCCATTCCGTCGACCGCCTTCTCAAGCGATGCGAGATCAAAATAGCTGGCAATGACGACCTCCGCATGCGGGTGCTCGCGGCGAAGGACGTCACAATTGGCGGGATTGCTTGTTACGAGGCGCAGCTTGATCTGCGGCGCCTCCTCGCGCAAGAAGTGCGCAAGTGGGCCGCCGATATGAGCCGCTGCACCGAAAATGAGAATCGTGCTCGGAATCTTCTTCTGACCGTGTCGCATTAACAGACCTCAATAAACCCTGGCGAAGGCCCCAACCTGCCGCGAGCGGCTGGGTGGCCGCCTCAAGCCCCGAAGTTTTTCTGGATCGCCTTGTCGAGCGTCTCGCCGCCGATGAAACGCTGGCGCAATTCCCGCTTGAGCAGCTTGCCGGACGGATTCTTCGGCAGGCTGTCGACAAAGATCACGCGCTTGGGCACCTTGAAATGCGCCATCGATCCCGCACAATGCGTGATGACGGCATCCTCGTCGAGCTTCTCGCCGCTCTTAACCACGACAATCGCGGTTACGGCCTCGATCCAGTGCGGATCGGGCAGGCCCACGACGGCGACCTCGGAGATCGCCGGGATCTTGTAGATCATCTCCTCGACCTCGCGGCTGGCGACATTCTCGCCGCCGGACTTGATCATGTCCTTCACGCGGTCGACAACGGTGATGTAGCCCTCGGCATCGACGGTGGCGAGGTCGCCGGAGTGGAACCAGCCGCCAGCGAAAGCCGCCGCGGTCTTCACGGGATCGTTGTAATAGCCCGACAACAGATGCGGCGAGCGGTGTACGATTTCGCCGATCTCGCCGACGCCAACGTCCTCCATTGCCGTGTTGACGACGCGGGTCTCGACGTTGATGGCGGGTTTGCCGGCGGAGCCCGCCTTGCGGAGCTGGTCCTCGGGCGTCAGCACGGTCGCAAGCGGCGCGATCTCGGTCTGACCGTAAAAGTTCCAGAACTTGACGTTGGGCAGGCGGCGCTGGAGCTCGAGCAGCACCTCCACCGGCATGATCGAAGCGCCGTAATAGCCCTTTTGCAGCGACGACAGATCGCTCTTGTCGAAATTTGGCGAGCGCAGCATCGCGATCCAGATCGTCGGCGGCGCGAAGAAGCAGGTGATCCCGTGCGCCTGGATCAGCGCCAGAATGTTGTCTGCGGTCGGCTTGCCCGTGATCACGCCGGAGGCGCCGAGATAGACTTGCGGGCCGAGGAAGACGTCGAGCTGAGCGCAATGATAGAGCGGCAGCGCGTGCAGCACTTTATCGTCGGCGCTCATGCCGCCGTCGATGATGCAGCTCACATACTGCCACATCACGGCTTCATGGCTCAGCATCGCACCCTTGGGCAGGGATTCCGTGCCCGAGGTGTAAACAATCTGTGCGAGATCGCGGCTGTCGACGGAGGCCTCAAACAACGAGCTGTCGGCATCGAGAAGATCGTCGAAGCTGGTGAGGCCCGCCGGCTGCGCAGCGGGATCCTCGCCCGGCAACCAGATGAGCTTCTCCACCGCGCAGCCCTTACTGCTCGCGGCGCGTGCGGCCTCGACGAAATCGGGGCCGGTCGCGAGCAGCCTGGCGCCGGAGCTTTTCAGGATGAAATTGATCTCGTCGGGATTGAGCATGAAGTTGATCGGCACCAGCACCGCGCCGATCCGCGCTACCGCGAAGCGCAGCGCCGCAAAGGCATGCGAGTTGCGCGACAGCACGGCGAGACGGTCGCCCTTCCCGACGCCGAGGCCGGGTAGGCCACGCGCCAGTCGATTGCAGATCGCGTCCAGTTCGGCAAACGTCCAGCGCACCGCGCCGCAGCTCAAGGCTAGCTTGCTCGGCTCGCGGGCAGCCGAGCGGCGCAAGAGATCGCCAATCGAATGCTCGCGGGCTTTCGCGATCGTAACTCCGATATCTGCGTTCATCTCCCCTCCCTTGTGCTCGCTTCTGTCAGACCGTGTCCTGCTAGGGCAGCCCCACCGGCCTCGCGCTATCTTGCATATATTTTCCATATGGTCTAATTTGTATCAAGGGTCCGGGAGAGACCCCGCATGATCAGTCTAAGGGAGGATAAGCGGCATGATCGCCAGGATCGCAATCGTGGCCGCGGCCATGTTGGCCGTCAGCATTCAGGCAAAGGCCGACGACCGTCCGCTGAAGATCGGCTGGCTGATGAGCTATACCGGGCCGGGCGCCGCGGCCGGCGCCGCGTCCGATGCCGCGATCCAGGTGTTTTTCCGCAAGTTCGGCACTACGGTCGCCGGTCGCAGGATCGAGATCATCAAGCGCGACACGACGGGACCCGCACCTGACGTGGCCCGCCGCCTGGCCCAGGAGCTGATCGTCAGCGAGAATGTCGATTTCCTCGCAGGAATGGACTACACGCCCAACACAATGGCTGTTGCGCCGCTATCGACCAGCGCCAAGGTGCCCCTCCTCATCGTCAACTCGGCAACTTCGGGCATCCTCGCCAAGCATCCCTTCGCCGTTCGGTTCGGCTTCACGACCACCGAAATGGCGCAGCAGCTCGCGCTCTACGCCGCCAAGCAAAAGCTGAAATCCGTATATACGTTCGTGCATGAATACGAGCCGGGCCTCGATGCGGAGGCGATGTTCGTCCGTGAATACAAAGCGGCCGGCGGCGTGATTGCCGGATCTGTGCGGGCGCCGCTCAAGGCCACGGACTTCTCCGCCTATATCCAGCGCATCAAGGACGCGAACCCGGATGGCATCTTCGTGTTCATGGCTGCCGGCGAATTGACGCCGATCTTTCTCCGCCAGTTCAAGGAGGCAGGGCTGGATCCGGCCAAGATCATCGGCATCGGGGACATCACGGACGAATCGTCACTACCTGCCGCGGGCGAGGCCGCTCTCGGAGTTGTTACGGCCTTCCATTACACCCCGACGCATGATTCGGAGGTCAACCGAGAGTTCGCAGCCGCGTTCAACGCGGTCGCGCAGGGCCGGCCGCTCGGTTTCATACCGGTCGTCAGCTACGACGTCCTGCGTGCCATCTATACGGTCGTTGATGCGCAGAAGGGCGATCTCAATCCCGAGCGCACGATCGAGCTTCTGAAGCAAACAAGATTCGAAAGCCCGCGCGGCCCGATTGCGATCGACCCGTCGACCCGTGAGATCGTGCAGAACATCTACTTCCGAAGGGTCGAGAATCGGGACGGACAGATGGTCAATTTGGAGTTTGCGACCATTCCCGACGTCAAGGATCCTGGATCGGCGCGCTAGATCATGGTCGGCTTCGTCAACGTTCTGATCGGCGGCATCGCTTATGGGTTCGTGCTGTTTCTGATGGCTGGTGGCCTCTCCATCACGCTCGGGCTGATGGGCTTCGCCAATATGGCGCATGCGGCGCTGGCCATGGTTGGAGGCTACACGGCGGCATTGCTGATCGGCAAGGCCGGGTGGCCGTTCCTTGCGGCGGTGGCAGCGGCTGCCGCCATCGCGGCCGCCGTGGGTGCGATCCTCGAGCGCAGCCTTTTCCGGAGACTGTACGAGGCCTCGGAGCTGGAACAGGTCCTGCTGACGATCGGCGTCGTCTACGTGTCGATTGCCGCAGCCACCTATCTGGTCGGTCCAGAGCAGATGGCGATCGCGGTGCCTTCATGGCTGGACGGAAACGTCCGCATCGGCGCTGTCGAGGTCAGCCGCTACCGGCTTTTTCTGATCGGCTTCGGCACGGCACTTCTTCTGTCGCTGCTTGTTCTGATCGATCATACGAATTTTGGCGCCAGGATAAGGGCGGCCGTTTTCAACCGGCGGATGACGGCATCCTGCGGCATCGACGTCGCAAGACTGTACGCCCTCGCCTTCGCTCTCGGCTCCGCGCTTGCTGGACTAGGCGGCGCGCTCAGCGTGAAGCTCCTTGGCCTCGACCCGAACTTCCCCATCAAATTTCTGACGGAGTTGCTGATCGTGGTCAGCGTCGGCGGGCTCGGCTCCTTGCGCGGAACGTTTGCCGCCTGCCTCATGTTCGGGGTCCTTGACGTGGCCGGGAAATATCTGCTTCCGGAGATCGGCGCGTTTATCATCTATGCAACGGCGCTTTCCGTCCTGACGGTGCGCCCGCAAGGCCTAGCCGGCCGTCCGCAATGAGCGACATCACTCT
This sequence comes from Bradyrhizobium guangzhouense, assembly GCF_004114955.1. Lineage (NCBI taxonomy): Bacteria > Pseudomonadati > Pseudomonadota > Alphaproteobacteria > Hyphomicrobiales > Nitrobacteraceae > Bradyrhizobium > Bradyrhizobium guangzhouense. Next base: position 649,888 of record NZ_CP030054.1, on the reverse strand, counting down.
CGACCTCGCGCGAACTGCGGTGCGCTTTCGCGCCAGATGGACCTTGGTCGAGCTGGTCTTTTGGATCGCTGCAGCGGCCTGCTATGTCCTCTTTCCCGGCAAGCTCGTCCTTCTCACACAGATCCTAATCGGCGGCCTGTTTGCGATGTCGCTCGATCTGTTGCTCGGCTATGGCGGGATTCCGTCCTTCGGACATGCCGCCTTTTTCGGACTCGGCGCCTACACGGCGGGATTGCTCGCTGCGCATGGCTGGGGCGAGCCGATCTCCGGCGTTCTTGCTGCCGGGCTCGTGACCGGCGCTCTCGGCTTCGCCTTCAGCACGCTGATTGCAAAAGTCCGCGGCGCCGCAGTGCTCATGGTGACGCTTTGCATCGGGCTTCTGCTCTATGAAGGCGCAAGCCGCCTGCCTTGGCTCACCGGCGGCGACAGCGGTCTCCAGGGAATCGAGATGTGGCCGCTGCTCGGGCTGTTCGAGTTCGATCTCTTCGGCCGAACCGCGTTCTGGTATGCCTATTGCAGCGCATTGACGCTTTATCTTGTCGCCCGGCGTTATGTCCACTCGCCGGAGGGTCTCGCGCTGCAGGCCATTCGCGAGAACCAGACCCGCGTTCCGATGCTCGGCGTCTCCATCACACGGCGCAAGATGATCGCTTTCACGATATCGGCGGCGAGGCGCGCTGCTGGCGCAGACCACACAGATCGTCGCACTGGAAACGTTGAGCTTCGAACGATCGGTGTCGGCCCTCGTCATGCTGATCGTCGGCGGAATTGGCACGCTTATCGGCGGCTTCATTGGGGCTGCCGCGTTCATCTGGATGCGCGACCTGCTGTCGACGGTCAATCCTGTATATTGGATGTTCTGGCTCGGCCTGGTGCTGATCGCGATCGTGTTGACGGCTAGAGGCGGCCTACTCGGCGTCGTGAGCCTGGTTCGGAGCAAGATCGTGCGCTGGAGGCGAGCGAGATGACGGTTGCCGCGCTCCAGACACGCGACCTTTGCAAGCAATTTGGCGCCTTGAAGGTCACCAATGCCGTCAGCCTCGTGCTAAAGGCAGGCGGTCGACATGCCCTGATCGGGCCGAACGGCGCCGGCAAGAGCACGCTGATCAACCTGCTCACCGGCGTGCTGGCCCCGAGCAGCGGCAGCATTCTGCTGGAGGGCGAGCCAATCGATCGATTGAGCACCGATCAGCGTGTCGCACGCGGATTGGGGCGGACTTTCCAGATTAACGCCCTGTTCCCGCATCTGACGCCGCTGGAATCGATCATGCTCGCGGTCGCCCGGCGCCGCGGACGGCTTGGCAGGCCTCTTCAGGCCTTACATCGGCAGCCCGACACCACGGACGAGGCGTATGAGTTGGCGCGTTCGGTCGGGCTTGACCGCGACTGCCTGCGGCGGACTGCCGAACTATCTTACGGTCGCCAGCGCCTTGTGGAGATTGCTCTCGCCCTCGCCGGCCGTCCCCGCGTGCTGCTGTTGGACGAGCCGGCGGCGGGAGTTCCCGCCGGCGAGAGCTTTGAGCTGATGCAGGCTATCGAATCCCTCCCCGATCAGATCGCCGTTCTCTTCATCGAGCACGACATGGATCTGGTCTTTCGTTTTGCCGACACGATCACCGTTCTCGTCGCCGGTTCGGTATTTCGCCAAGGCAAGCCCGGCGAGATCGCGACCGACCCGGAGGTGCGGCGGATTTATCTCGGAGATGACCGTGACTGAGCCGCTGCTCGAGGTCGACCAGCTCAACGTGGGCTATGGTGAAGGAATCGTCATCAGCGGACTGTCCTTCGCGATTGAGGCCGGCGGCTCTCTTGCGGTTCTGGGCCGAAACGGGGCCGGAAAATCAACCCTGATGCTCGCCCTTGCGGGTCATCTCACGCCCCGCTCGGGGCGAATTCGTTTTCGCGGCAACGAGATCGCCGACCTAGCGCCACACCGGCGATGCCGACTGGGCATCGGGTGGGTGCCGCAAGGCCGCGAGATATTCGCCCCCCTCACTGTCGAGGAGAACCTGCAGATTGCCGCGACGAACGGACCTTGGACAATCGAGCGCATCTTCGAGATGTTTCCAAGTCTGAAGGCACGTCGCACCAATTTCGGAGATCAGCTGTCGGGCGGCGAACAGCAGATGCTGGCGATCGGTCGAGCCCTGGTGACGAACCCGCGCTTGCTGCTGCTCGACGAGCCGCTCGAAGGCCTCGCCCCCGTCGTCGCGCAGGACGTCGCGCGCTGCATCACCGCGATCACCGAGACCGAGAGCATGGCGGTCATTCTGATCGAGCAGCACGCAGGCTTCGCGCTCAGGCTGGCGCGGCAGGCGATCATCCTGGAGCGCGGCATTGCCGTTCGCAACGGAGAAAGCAGCGCTATTGCGGCGGATCGCGGTGCCCTCGAACAATATGTCGGCATCCGCAAACCCGGTCGCGCCGCGTAGCCGAAGGCTTGCTCATTATACTGTCCATATGGTAGATTTAGCGTAATAATAATTTCCTGGGAGAACCACATGGCCTTTCGTTTCGATCCCGAGGAGCGGAACTTCGTGGACGACCCCTATCCCACCTACAAGGTGTTGCGCGACGACCATCCGGTCTATCTGCACGAAGGGAGCGGGTTCTACATCATCACGCGAAACGAGGACGTGGCGCGCATCCTCAACGACTACGAGGTCTTCTCTTCGGCGCGTGGCAATGCGCTGGTCGATTCACCCTTGCGGGTGGGCAGGACGCTCGGATCGACCGATCCGCCGCGTCATGACGAACTTCGCCGTGTGGTGATGAAGGGCTTCACGCCCGCGCGCATCGAATCCATGCTGCCCGCCATTCAGCGCGACGTCGATCGACTGCTGCACAAGTTCGGCACCCGTCGTGAGTGCGACTTCATGGCAGATATCAGCAGGCCCATCCTCTATGGCGCACTCGGGCGGATGCTCGGGTTGGACGGCGAAGCTGCGGACCGGGCGGCGGATTTGTCGCGGGACATCTTTCATACCGATACGGGACCGATGGGCCCGGCTGCGAGGCCGGGCTTGATGGAAGGGGTGTTTGAACTGCTCACCGAGCAGCTCGAGCGACGTCGCAAGGACCGCAGTGACGATCTGTTCTCGTTCCTGCTCGACGCACAGGAGGGGGGAGCACCACTTTCCGACGGCGAGATTCTGGGCAACATGTCGACCGTCCTGCTCGCGGGCAACGCGTCCATCGGGCATTATTTCTCTAACTTGATCTACGCGCTCTGGACCAATCCGGACGAGCGTCGCAAGTTGCAGGCCGATCCGGCCCTGCTGGATGCCGCCGTGAACGAAGGCGTTCGCTGGGATACGTCAACCCAGGCTTTCGGACGGCAGACCACGAAGGAGGTCAAGCTGCACGGAATCGCAATTCCGGCAGACAGCCGGCTCGTGGTCTGTTTCGCGGCCGCCAATCGCGACGAACGCGCTATCCCGGATCCGGACCGCTTTGACATCAGCCGGCCAAAGACCCGGCATTTTGGCTTCGGCTCCGGCCCCCATATCTGCCTTGGGGCGCCCGCAGCACGGGCCATGATGCGAACGGTCATGACCCCTCTGCTGCCGGCGCTCGGCGACTATGAGCTCGACGTCGCGAACGCCGAACGCGTCGCTCACATGATGGTACGCGGCTTTTACAAGCTGACGATCCGCTGGTGAACGAGGTGAGCGAGTTCGACCTCACCGGCAATGGGTTTCTCGATGACCCCTATCCGACCTATCGTCGCCTGCGCTCCGAATGTCCGGTCTATCATTGCCCTACCACAAAGCTCTGGTTCGTGAGCCGCTATGCGGATATCGCCTATGCACTGAACAATCCCGTCCTGCTCTCGTCCTCCGCCGGGAACGCCCTCAGCGATTCTCCGCTGCGCGTGGGCAAGACGCTCGGCTCGATCGACCCGCCACGGCATGACGAGCTTCGCCGGATCATCATGCGGGGACTGAGCCCGGCGCGTATCGAGCTGGTTCTGCCCTGGATCCGCGATACTCTCGCTAAGGGCCTGGAAGCGCTTGGCACCCGGCGCCGATGCGACTTTGTCGCCGAAGTGAGCCGCCCGGTGCTGTTCGGCGCGCTAGGCAGGATGCTGGGGCTGGGACCCGATTCGGCGCAGCGCGCAGCCGAGCTGTCGGAGCGTTTATTTCGCGGGAATTCCGGCCCCGCGGGGCCTGCGCTCTCCGAGGAAGAACGCGCCAAGGTCATTGCGCTGCTGTCCGAGGAGTTGGAACGCCGGCGTGTCGAACGTGGGGACGATCTCTTCTCGGTCCTGATCGCTGCTCAACAGGATGGAGCGCCCCTCACGGATACCGAGATCGTCGCAAACATGATGACCGTGCTCCTGGCCGGCAATGCCTCCATCGGCCACTTTCTACCCAACCTGGTCCATGCGCTCTGGCGCCACCCCGAGCAGCGATCGCGCATCCTGGCCGATCAGAGCTTGGTCGAAGCTACCATCGAAGAGGGTGTGCGCTGGGATACCTCGACACAGTGTTTCGCGCGGATCACTTCCAGCCCGGTCGCCCTCAGCGAAACCGACATTCCAGCAGGCAGCCGGGTGGTGTTGCTTTACGGCTCCGCCAATCGCGATGAGAGCGCAATTACAAATGCCGAGACCTTCAATGTCGACCGGGGCAAGGTTCGCCATTTCGGCTTCGGTTCGGGGCCGCATATTTGCCTCGGCGCCCCCGCGACACGCGCCATGCTCCGCACCATTCTGCCGAAAGTGCTGAGCACTTTCGGGGACTTCGAGATTGACCTCGCCCGCGCAGTTCGTGTTCGTCACCTGATGGTGCGCGGCTTCAGGAGCTTGCCGCTCGCTTGGTAACGCGTTTTGCGTCTTTGTTTCGCGGAGCGAGCTTACGCCGGCGAGGTTGCTCTGCCGGCTCGCGGAAAAACAGCGCGCAGCAGGTGCGGATGTGCTCATCAACGAATTTCTTTGAAAAAGGCGAGTGGCCCATCACCTGCTGGACCTCGGCCGAAAGCATGAAGATACGCGTTACCGCACCGATGAACAGATACTGGAGATGATAGGGATCGCCCTCGACGTAACGGTCTTGCTTTTGAGCCGCACGGATGAGCTTCGCGACGACGTTGAAATAGTTGCGGACCCGATCTTCGACTAGCCAGGTCAGCCGTTCGCTCTCGCGCTTTCCCTCGTGTGACATCAGCCAATGGAAGTTCGGATTGGCAGCGGCGAAGCGGATGAACTGCTCCTGGAGAACCCTGAGCTGTCCCACCTCGTCCTGCTTAGAGACGCCGGCAAGGTAGTCTTGGAAGTGCCGGCTGAAATTCACGCTCGTCGTTGATAGGACGGCGCGCCAAAGCCCGTCCTTGTTCTTGAAATGATAAGTCACGAGCGGATGCTGAACGCCGGCCTTGGCTGCAACCGTCCGTGTCGACGCTCCCTCAAAGCCACGCTCGGCGAATTCCTCGAAAGCGGCCTCCAGGATCCGTTCCCTTGTGTCGAGGGAACGCTGCTGGCGCCGGCGCTGATTCACGACCTCGTCGAGGGTTTCCTTGGTCAGATCCGTCGCCAAAACAGCTCCGCGTGGCATGCCATGTCCGCACGAAGCCTATCCGCCGGAGCGACCGGTTTGTCAACACCGCGCCCGACGCGCACAAGCGGAACACACAGACCGGAGCGACACAGGCGTGAACTCCGCCGGCAAGTCGCCTCGCCGGCGGCAGTCGCTCGCTGTGCCGGGAAATTTAGGACCAGACGGCGAAGCCGATACCCGTGCCTGTACCGGCCGGGGTCCTATAGCCTGGATAGTATTCCGTCCAGTCGTTGTCGAGATGCTCGGACATGCCCGCGACCATCACCCAATTCAGGAGTTCCGAAGAGCCGGAGTTCAACTCTCCCCTGGTCAGCGACTTGAGGACGGACACGTCCTTGCGCTTGATCGCATCGAGCACCTTGCGATCGAGCTTCTCGTCCACGACAAAATGGCTCAGGCCGCCGCTGGCCACCACGGCCACTCGGGCATCCAACTTCGACCGTGAAATGAGGCTCGCGATCGCCTGTCCGACGCCATAGGCGCGTCGTGCCGTCGGGGCATTGGGCGGAAAGTAGGTGTTCAGCAGGACCGGCAGAACCGGAATGGACTTTCCCTTGAACAGCCGCTCGATGATGAAGCCGTAGGCATGGCCGAATCCGGCCTTGTGCGGGTCATCCACCTTCGCTGCTGCTCCGATGTCCACGTCGTTCTCGATCAGACCATGGATCAGCTCGCGGGCGAGCTCTGGACAGCCCGGAAACGTATGGACTGCATCCATGGCATATCCCTTCATGACCGTGCCGATCCAATTCGGCGTCTGCGGCGTGAGATGGCGCTCATGCGTCAGGATCTCCTCTCCATAGAAGATGGAGATTGCGGGCATGTTGGATAGGCTGAACAATTCGGCCTGATCGTCCCCCACGATCAGCACGACGTCGGGTGCAACCTGCGCCAGGCGGTCGGCCATGTAATCCAGAGCCTTCTGCGATGCGGCCTCGATCTCCAGGAACTTCGCCTCGGTCGCCAGCGCCGCATAAGGAGCGCCGTTTTCGCGGGCGAGCTCGTCGTAGGACACATAGCGGCCATCGGAGAGATTGAGAGCTTTGTTCTTGAGATCGTCAGCCGCGCGCTCGCTCCAACGCTTTCCCTCCAGCGCGAGCATGGGGGTGTGCGACGCGGCGAGGCCGAGAACGATTTTCGCCATTGGACATTTCCTCTCTTTTAATTTTACCAGATGGACTATATTGCTACGAGCGATCGCGAATGGCAATCGCCTCGACGCAATTCCCAGGGCTTGCGACGGTCGCTTTTTAATTATACCATGTGGAAGATTTAGTGGTCGCAAGACCCGCGCTATCCATCCAGGGAGAAATGTCCGCATGATCATCGACGCCCACGCGCATCTCGTCGCGCCGCCGAGCTTCTACGCCCATCGCGGAAATCTCCAGGTCGCGCGCGGCCAATACGGCATCTATCACGCCAAGATCCCGGATGCAGAGCTTGAGAAATCAGCAGCCCAGAACGTGCAGATCATGGACGGCGTCGGCACCGACATCCAGGTTCTCTCACCCCGGCCTTTCATGATGCTGCATGGCGAGAACCGCTGGGACGACATCGTCAGCTGGGCGCAGGACAACAACGACATGATCGCACGCACGATCAAGTTGCACCCCAAGCGCTTCCGCGGCGTGGGCGGCCTGCCTCAAGCGACGGGCGTGCCGGTTGAAAAGATGTTCGACGAGATCAAGCGGTGCATCAACGATCTCGGCTTTCTGGGCGTGTTGATCAATCCCGATCCTTCGGAGGGGGCCGGCAAGTCGCCGCCGATGGGCGATTCCTATTGGTATCCCCTATACGAATTCCTCTGCGAGCACGATATCCCTGGTCACATCCACAGCTGCGCCTGCTGCGGCCGCGAAACGTATGACGAGCACTTCATCACGGAAGAGAGCCTTGCCATCACCTCGATCTCCCGGTCCGACGTGTTCAAGCGCTTTCCCAGCTTGAAGCTGCTGATCAGCCATGGCGGCGGCTCCGTGCCGTATCAAGTCGGTCGCTGGCGCTCGAATCGCCAAATGTTCGCCGCCGCCTCGGGGGCGAAGGCCGAGACTTTCGACGAGACGCTCAAGCGCTTCTGGTTCGATACGGTACTGCACTACAAGAAATCGCTGGAGCTGCTGTTCGACGTGGTCGGCGCCGATCGGTGCGTCTTCGGCACCGAGCGGCCGGGCAGCGGCGGCGGCATCGATCCAAATTCGGGCAAGCCCTATGACGACATCAGGCCGGTAATCGAATCGATCACCGAGATCAGCGAAGCTGACAAGAAGGGCATTTTCGAAGGCAACGCGCGCCGTCTGTTCGCGCGGCTTGACGTCTGACCGGTTGGGGAGGAGCAGCAATGACTGCACGCCGCAGCATCGAAATCGAAGGCTTCAGCCATGGCGCTCAGCCGATACCCGCAGCGTCTCGCGTCGGCAATATCGTCATGACCGGCGGTGTCTATGGGTTGGATCTCGCGGCAGGAAAGATTCCTGACGAGGTCGAGAAACAGGTTGAACTGATGTTCGACAATCTCAAGCGCATCATGGCGGCAGCCGGAGGTGCGATGGATCGCATCGTCAAGATGACGGTTTACGTCAAGGTTCCGGAAGCCCGACCGGCCGTCAACAAGCATTGGCTGGAAGCGTTCCCCGATGCAGCTTCGCGACCTGCACGGCATACATTCCAGAACGATCATCTGCCGGCCAACATGCTGGTCCAATGCGATGCCATGGCGGTTCTCGAGTGACCACCTCAACGACATCTGACATTGTCGCCAGACTGATGGAACTCGACACCTGCGCGGTGTCCGACGCGCTCGACAAGCTCAACTTGCCGGGCGCTGTCATCGGAGTCTCGGCCCTCACCGGCCCGACGCGAGTCGCCGGACGAGCCGTTACGACGAAGCTCGGCGCACCTCTGCCGAACCTCCCGAAACGCCACCTCGGCGCGGGAGCGGTGATGGCGGCAGAACGTGGCGACATCATCGTCGTCGAGCATCGCGGACGGACCGATGTGTCTGGCTGGGGCGGCCTGCTCAGCCTCGGCGCCGTCAAGAAGGGCGTTTCCGCTATTCTGATTGACGGCGCCTGCCGAGACCTTGATGAAAGTCGCGCGCTCGGGCTTCCGGTCTTTGCGCGCGCAGCCGTACCCGTGACCGCTCGCGGCCGGATCGCGGAGCATTCGTTCCAGGAGCCGATCACGTTCGGCAACGTCGCCGTCAAGCCGGGAGACTATGTCCTAGCCGATGGCAGCGGCGTGGTGTTCGTCGACCAACTCCGCGCCGAGGAGATCATCGCTACGGAGCCGAGGACATTTTTGGGCGCGAGCGGGCGATGGCGGCAGCCATCGATCGCGGCGAAGCGATCGGCAACGTCATGGCCGGGAACTACGAAGATATGCTGAAAGGGTAGCGCAGCAAATGACACAGGACGCGGCTGAAAACCTCAAGACATTCGGGGTGACGACCCTGTCAGATGCACTGGATCGACTGGGCATCGAGGGGCAGTGTCTCGGGATCATGCCGTTTGCGCGCTCGATGCGTCTTGCCGGCCCGGCCTTTACGATCCGAATGCTACCGACCGGCCAGAGCGGCGGTTCGGTCGGCGACTATATCGATGATGTGCAGCCCGGCCAGATCGTCGTCATCGACAATGACGGTCGCATGGACGCCACGGTCTGGGGCGACATTCTGACCCTGGTCGCCGACCGCCGCGGCATCGGCGGCACCGTCATTGACGGCGTCTGCCGCGATATCGACCGCAGCATCGAACTCGACTATCCGATCTATGCCCGGGCCAACACGATGCGGACTGGCAAGGATCGCGTCACTGCCGACGCCTACAATGTGACCGTGCAAATTGCCGGTATCCGCATCGCGCCTGGCGATTGGCTGGTCGGGGATGGCGACGGCGTGATCTGCATCCCGGCGAGCCGCGTCCAAGAGGTGATCGAAGTCGCCGGACAGATCGCAGCCGCAGAGGAGAAGATCCGCGAAGCCGTGCTGCGCGGCGATCGCCTCGACGAGACACGGAAGAAGTTGCGCTACCATGCGCTGCAAACGCGCGAGAGCGGCGCCAAGGCTTGAATTTAGAGACGCGTCTGCTCGGCAGACGATGGCTCGGCTTTGCGATTCACGCAGTTTCTGGCTTCAAGGAAGCTGCAGGCGGTCTAGAGGCCTGCCAATAGTGGAAATTAGCCCATGCATGTTGCGCATACCGGTCGTGGCAGCGGGCCTGCGCCGGGCGCGTGCCGGCAGGCGACTCGACAGGAGAGCGTCAATGCCTATTTCTGGCTCCGAATTTAACCTCCTGTTAGTAACGCTGTTAAGTCCCCAAGCATTTTAAGATGACGACCAGTCGATCCCTCCTAGGCTTTCAAAAAGTCACGGAGCGCGATTGATGAATGATCCCTTAATGACGTTGGGAGATGTGTACCGTCGGACGGTTCGCGACGTTGCGATCGGGCTTGTCTTAACTGTTCCGCTGGTTTGGCTAGCATACGCCTATCTGTTCGGACCGGAGGGCAACGTGAGCAGCCTTTATGCGACAGGTTGCGTCGCTCTGCTTGGTACGCTCGCCTCCATTGGAATTGGAGGCGCCATGAGCCTGCGCAGCAACCTGCTGCAGCAAAAGTTGATCGCGACCCAGGCCGAGCTCCTAAGACTTTCGAGAGTTGACCAACTCACCGGTCTCTTGAATCGAAGAGGATTTAACGAGGTTGCAGCCAAGGCTCTCGCAGAGGCATACGATCGTCACCTTCCCGCTATAGGCTTGATGATGGATATCGATCGGTTCAAGGGCATAAATGATCAATACGGTCATGATTTCGGTGATGCGGTGCTGGTTGAAATCGGGGACGTGCTCAAGTCGTTCGCGAAGGAGCATAGCCTCGTGATTGGCAGGCATGGAGGCGAAGAATTCGCGGCGCTGCTGTTGGGCGTATCTCCGAGCGATGCAGTTTTACTCGCTGAGCAGTTGCGGCAGGCTTGCGGGCAGAGAGAAGTTGCCCGAAATGGTGCCTTGACCAAGGTCACGGTTAGCATTGGGCTGGCGGTTTCCAAGGGAAGCGAGGGATTGTCGAAAGTACTTGGCCTTGCAGACGAAGCTTTGTATCGCGCCAAGCGTGCAGGGCGAGATCAGGTTTCGGTGCGCTATAGCGATACCATTGGCGTTTCCGCTTTGGGCTTCACCTAATCGTAGCAACCGCACTCTTTCTCCACGCGCGCGCAGCAGCCTCACTTGGCGCGAACTCCGAGACTCTAACTGCTGCTGGATGAAAATTCAGTGGCAGGTCAAGCCGCCGCGAGCGAGCGCTTCCTGCTATTGCTCAAAGCTAAGATCGGGATGGCCAAGGCTTTGGCCAATCTACCCAAAAAAGATTTGCGTGTGTCGAAGACAGACGTTGATCGAGCTTTACGAGTCCGGATCAACTCGATAGCCTTCGAACAGATCTTGCCTTGATCCGAAAAGAGAGGCCGTACTCTTGGTAGTAGAGTACGGCCAAGTGGGAGGGAGCTTGGTGAACACTCCGCCGGGAACTTAGAGAAACAATCAGCGCCACGGGCGCATTGGTCATTCAGTCAGTGATCGAGTGTCGAGTTTAGAGTGAATAGGGCTGCAGCTCAGCTTTGATCGTCACCCATTGCCATTGAGTGAACTCTTCCCAGTTAGCGATACCGCCGATCGATGTGCCATTGCCCGATGTGCCGGAGCCGCCGAAGGGATTGACCACATCGTCGTTGATCGTCTGATCATTGATGTGTAGCAAACCCGTTCGTAATTGCTCGCCAATTGCCATTGCCCTGCCGATGTTGCGCGAGATGATCACAGCAGAGAGCCCATATTCGGTATCATTCGCCATTTGCCCGGCCTGTACATCCGTCTCAAATGGGACAAGCACCGCGACCGGAGCGAAGAGCTCGTCACGATAGGCCGGATTGGTGGGTGAGATCTCCGCCAGCACGGAGGGCTGAAGAAACAGGCCCTCCGCCTTGCCTCCCGTTAGCAGCCGAGCTCCCTCGGTGACGGAGCGGTCAATCAGGGTTAGTGCATGATTTAGCTGATGCTGATTGATCATCGGACCGAGGGCAACGGAAGGGTCGAGAGGGTTGCCAACTTTCAAAGTCTTCGCATATCTGACGAGCGCATCGCTGAAAGCGTCGAAGATGTTTCTCTGCACGAGAATGCGTCCAGCGCTCATGCAAACTTGTCCTTGATGAAAGAACGCCGAAAAGGCGGCGGCACGAACGGCGGTATCCAGATCTGCGTCGTCTAGGATGATAAGTGAGTTCTTGCCGCCAAGTTCGAGGGACACCTTCTTGAGATGCTGTCCAGCCACCTGTCCGACCATTCGCCCCGCCCTGCTCGACCCGGTAAATTGGATCATCGCCACATTGGGGTCCTTGCACAGAGCCTCACCAGCATCCTCTCGACCGGGCAGCACCTGAAGAACGCCTTTCGGCACACCCGCCAATTCGAAGAGGCGCGCAATAACGAAGCCACCACAAATAGCAGTCCGCAGATCCGGCTTGACTACCACCGCGTTTCCGACGGCCAGGGCCGGCGCAATGGCGCGCTCGGCAAGGTAGAGCGGGAAATTGAAGGGTGATATCACGCCGATCACCCCGAGTGGGCGTCGCCGCACGAAGCTGATGCGCCCTCCCGGGCTTGGAAGCACGTTCCCTTGAGCTTGCGAGGGCATCGCAGCCGCAAGCCGGATTGCTTTGAGCGTACCTGCGAGCTCGATCTCAGCCTTCAAGCGGACCGCGCCGCTCTCTCGCATGATCCAGGTGACGATGTCATCCCTATAACGCTCGCCGACTTCGCACGCCTTTAGAAGTATGTTTTCGCGTGCATCTGGCGCCGTCGCGGCCCACGAGACCTGCGCCTGCCGTGCATTCGCAGAAGCGCTCCCAATGTCGACCGCGCTTGCAAGACCAACCTTACCAATCACCGCACCGGTCGCAGGTTCGACTGCCTCAAAGGCGGATTTGCTAGATGACCATTCGCCCGTGAAGAATTGCCCAGTCAGCACCGAGCCTGCCACGATGTTGTCGCTAACCATTTCTTTCATTCTCCAAAATGTCCCGGGTCAATTGGCGTCGAGCACGCTCGACTGCTTCTCAAGAGCCCTCACCTGAACGGCGGGGGCGGATTGTCCAGGTGCACTTCAGCGCAGCATGATAGGGACAGCCAGCCCATGCCTGATCCTCGGCATGACGTCCGATAAAGTAGGATGGAAACTGTTCATCAAGGACATTGATCCGATTACGCAGCTTCTTCCTGTTTTCCGCCGGCATACTGCTCCTTTGTTCCATGTAGCTGATCCGCGGATCAGGAAGGAGCGTCTTTGCAATCCAGGCCACGCAGCCCAACGATCGCGGTATGAGTACTTGAGCCAAGGGATGCGCCGGCGGAATGCCATGCGCCTTCAGCGTCGAAGGCAGCGCCATTGATCGCAACATCTGGTGACCCAACCACCGCAAGCCTGGCGGAAAATAGCGATAGCTGAACTGATCGAAGAGCGCGTTGACGATCAGATTCCCTCTCTCGGTCACTGATCGCTCCCTGCTTTCGAAATCCCGGCAAAATGCAACGAGACCGTCCCAGTCCTTAGGATACCCGTGTAAAGGTACGCCACCTTCGGCGACGAATAGCTTTGCCATCTCACCCCAAAACTTGTGAGCTGCTATTTTTGCTTCTCGTTGAAGCCCTTCAATCCCATCGCCTTGAATGCCAGATCCATGGCGATCGCCGTGAAGGCAAGCGTGTAGATCTAATCTTCGTGATCAGAAAAATCGCCCGGGTACTGTTTGGCATAATGGGCGTGGAGCTTGTTGATGTTTTCGACGGATTTGATGGTGCGATCGTCCTGAGGACCGTAATACCACCAGGTTGTGTTGTTGATTCCGGTCTGTTCGGCGCGATGAGTGGCTCTATAAAGAAGCTTTCCGCCATCCTCGCGCCAAACGGCCCGAGCGCCCCACTCAGTCACTACGAAGTTGGGAAATGTGAAACAATACGAAAAATTCTGTATGAAATCCGTCAGGCCGTAACAGCTGGATAGCCGCCAAATTTCAGCATAATCGACGTGCGGATCGAGTTGCTCGATCCTCCTGTTGATCCACTTGTAGCCCTTCTTCATGATCGTTACTCCGCCATTCCATGACTTCGCGGCTTGGCGCGGAGCTCGGCTTGTACAAAGAGCCGCATCGCATACGCAGGGAGTCGACCGGCGTTTCCCCAATGCGCGCAACCAGTAGCGCAGACACGAACTTCAAACTGATTTTGCAAAGGCGATTGAGCACCTAGGCGGCGCTCTTGCAAAATGCGGTGCCGCGACAACTCGTGCCGGGGCCCTGCGCAAGCTGCGGGAGGAGCTTGCCGGCGGCTGTGCATCGACTTGAGTGAGAAAAATCGAAAGCGCGCGGAAACAGGCGACCAATCGGGACGTCGCTCGAAATGAGCTACTCGGTCAAGCGAACCAAATGTTGGCTGATCCTTAAGACCAGCACACACAATCCGGACGCTCCGACTTGAGCCTGACGGAGCCTTCGACTGCTCGAACAGGCGGACTAAGCCCATCGGACGGATCCTCCTATATGTCAGTTTTGACTTATAGTAAGAATACATCAGGTTATCGCATATGGCAATCCTTACATATTACCTGCCGGTGGACCAACCTTATGTTTTTCTGTTTCTGCTCAGCAAAGCGGAATTCCCGAATGCGGGGCGGCGAGGTGTGTACCGCGCTCGCCGATTGCCTGATTGAAAGGTATGAACGCGAAGAATTCGCCGTGGCAACCGCCGAGCAGTAGCGGCAAACAAGAAGGTAGGAAGAAGTTACCACGATTGCCCTATCGAACCTTAGTCGGCATCGACGTGATCACGGATGGCGCGATGGCCGCCTAGGCGATGAGACTTCCCTGGCGATGCGGTCACTTTATTCGGCGAAAGGATCGTAGACTTCGCACTTCATGCGAGCTTAGACGGAGGTGCCTCCGTCGATGTTCTTGCGCAGCTCCGAGGAAAGAACGTCCGGACTTGTGTTGAACGTTAATATCTGACTTAACGATGCGACCAGCGAGTGTCGTCGCGAAAACCGAACAACGAAATGGTCAAACATCAGATTAATGCTCACACCTTTGGTCAACTCGAAGAACCGAGACTGACATCCGAGATGTTGTTGTCGATAGCAAAGCTCGCAACCCTGCTCCAATTCGAACCATGCCGTCTCCGGAGCCGGCGGATCATTATCAGCTGAATGCCGCCCTCTCGGCAAAAGCGATCATGGCGACTGCGCCTTATGTGCATGTCGCGGAAAGGGTCGTGATTGTGCCTGACGCAATCACCCTATTCGGCGTAACAGCGGCGAGAGAGCGTCCCCGCGAGAACGTATTGGCGGAGAGGCCTCTTTGAGCCCGGCCCCTATACCTCTTTCGACATCTCTCGCTCGCACCGGTGCCAGGCACCTGGGGAATTTGCCAAAGGGGTTGCGTCGAATTGGATAAAAGCGAATGAGAACTTGGCTGCTCGCAGAAACTAGATCGGCATCTCAACGTCTTTCAGCATTTCGAATCCGCGCGTAGCGTTGGCTCTCGTCAGGCTCCGGCAAGCCAAGAGATCTGCCTACTGGTTTAGCTGCGGCAACGGCTGGATAGCGGATGTGGCTCTCTGTGATGCAGCAATGAAGCAGCAGAGAGCAATGAGATCGACGGCCGCTGCCGCCGACCCGAGACCAAGATAGCCAGTCGTCTGGACCAATGTCCCGCCCAGGAGCGGTCCAATCATGTTGCCGACCAACATGGCTGGGGTCGCAGCAACCGCGCGCCCGGTGAGATCAAGGCGCGCGAGATGCCCGAAGACAAAAGTATGCGTGAACAACATTATGAACGGGAAAACGACCGCTCCGACCGCATACGGCAAGAAACCGCTAGAGCAAGAGATTAGGACAGCTACCGCTCCCTGCAGCAGGGTTCCAGTCATCGCGACCCGCATCGGCGGAAGCCGCTTTTGGAGAAACGCGGCGAGCAGGGTCGGTGTCATAGCCACCAGACCTAACGTGACCAGAACGCTTTGGATCTGGACAGGCGACAGTCCGCGATCGGTGCCCATCGGTTGTAGGAAACTGAATATCATTGCCTGGACGAGCGACATCAGGACGATTCCAGTGATAATGAACCACACAGGGCGTGTGAATCCAGCGGCATCCCTGACGAGGTCTTCGCTGATGGAAGCAGAGGGAAAGAAGAAAGTCGCTATTGCGGCTGCCACGGCCGTAACTGCGGCAAAGACCTCAAAGATGGCTGGTGGACCGAATTTCGTGATGAGAGTCGCCGATGCGCCGAGCAATATTACCGCGAAGACTCCAAGCGTTAACCCCCCCATTGCAAAGACACGATGTGGGTTATCCGTGCGACTCCTGTCGCCAATCCAGCGACGAAGTGGCCAACTGCCAGAATGCTAAATTCGGTGAAGCCGGCCATCACATAGAAGGTCCCGGCACTGATGCCGAAGCCCAGCGTCGGCATCCAGCGCCCCGGAGCGCGATGGAAGAATGGCGATAGTGTAACGCTTGCAAAGACCATGGCTCCTAGAAAGAGGGTCGGAAGCGCCCCCGCTCGCGCCGGTGAAAACGCATATTCCGAGATCAGAACACCGACCCAAATCGGAAGTGCGGGCTGGTCTATCATCCCAGCCATGTGCCCTGTCACTAATGAAATCTTTGACCCCAACGAGTTAATCTGCGCCATTTTTTCCTCCCGTATGATAGTCGGCCCTCGTGAATTGCAGCTCCGCACCGATGCAGGCATGATGAAGGCATCCGACAGCTATGGAGAGCCGCGACGCTCGCTCCCCACTGCCATCGAAACTCTTGAGCTGCCGGCGCGCGCCTCACAGAGTGCTTTGCTATCCATCGAGAGCATCATGGATGAGAGCTCTAGACGGGACGATTGCCCGTTGCTTCAACTAGCCATCGCGGCCAATTACCAATGGCATCTGCACAAAGCGCAGCTGCTTGCGAAAATGGCTTCACCGTTGATCAGCAATTGAGGATACCCAGCACCGGTCAGAGCGTTTGGTGCAGAGTTCGGACGTCATTCCGAACAGGTCAGGTGCGTCCACCCCCGAGCGGCAATTCACGGCCTTCCTCCATATGTCATTTATTACTTACTGGCTAGCAGGCATGAACATATATGTCAAATCTGACGTATGGATGCGCGTGGCCGGCAACTATGCAGAACCGCAAAGAGCGCCAGATTTGAAGCTTGGGGCTTTTGTTGTGCCCACGAGAATACGCCGATTGGGACGGCTGATGTCGTCGCATTCGACAACGTCTGGCAGGAGAGCAGACCTGATAAGAAGGTCTACGACATTGCTAGCAGTGGTCTTGTTCTCGACCATACCCATGTTGCGCCGTGCGCTTTCATAAGCACGGTCGGAAACGCACGTCCGAGCCACGTCGACTGTAGCTGGGCCGAGTTCGACGCGTCACCGGCATTCTGAGACGAGACCAATGTGCCACGCTCCTGATCAATTCAGTGGCGCTGCGCTTTCGATAGCCGTGGACGCTACGGGAGAGACATTCAGGACGATGATGTGGCGAGCTTTTTTAACGTCGTTCTGGTGCTCGGTCTCGCGATCGATTGTTTGATTCTCCTAAGGACCATCACTCGGTAGCTCGACAGCTACGGCGGTGACATCATTTCACGACGCTCGTGGATTGTGAAAGCGCGGTGAACGTCGTGCGACGCTGCCGGCAATCGCCGATCGTCGTGCACCGGATCGCCAAGCCCGAAGAGCTCTACGGTCGGATCCGGTGCAGGGAAAGGCATCACGAACTCCCGGTACAAACCGGCGCGGAGCGTGGCGGTTACCAAGCAGGACGCCAAAGGCCTTGTGGCATCGCGCTCGGGCTTCCCTATGGTGAGCTGGCCCTGGCGAGCCTGCTGGGCTCCTCCTGGCGCGAAGAAGAGTCCTTTAGTGGGGCTTCTACACGGAACCAGGCGATGTAAAGCGCCGGCAAGAAAAAGAGAGTCAGGAAGGTCGCAGCCATGATGCCACCGATCATCGATAGCGCCATAGGACCCCAGAAGACCTGCGGCGCGATCGGAAGCATGCCGAGGCTTGCTGCGGCGGCCGTCAGCAGGATTGGCCGCATGCGATGCTGTGTTGCCAGCACGACTGCCGACCATTGATCGTGACCCTCGTCAAGCATTTCGTCGATCTGCGCCATCAAGATAATCGAATTGCGAATGATGATCCCGATAAGGGCTAACGTACCGAGAATCGCGACAAAACCCATCGGTTTTCCGGATACGAGGAGAGCGAACACAACGCCGATCAAGCCGAGGGGAGCCACGCTTACGACAAGGAACAGCTTCGCAAAGCTTTGCAGCTGGACCATAATGAAGAACGCCATCGCAAGCAGCATCACAGGCACGACCGCAACGATTGGACCCTGACCCTTTGAGCTCTCCTCGACGGCGCCTCCGGTTGCGATCTTCATCGACGCCGGCAGGTTCGCGGCGAAGGTCTCGATAGCCGGCGCAAGCTGTTGGACGACAGTTGCCGGTTGCGTGCCATCGTGGATGGTGCCTCGAATCGTGATTGTTGGGACACGGTCGCGTCGCCAAATAATGGGCTGCTCCAGGTCATAGCGAAGTGTTGCGAACGAGAGCAACGGGACCACCTGTCCATTGCCAGTCGGGATCTGCAACGACTGCAGCGTTTCGATTCGGCTGCGTTCGTCGTTTGCGGCGCGCCCAACGATGTTGACCTGATAAATGCTATCGCGCATCTGTGTAATGGACGTCCCGCCGACAAGGCCGTTCAGTATCGAGGCAACATCGACGGAGTCGAGCCCGAGCTGCCTCGCCTTGTCTTGCGCTATTTCGACTTGAACGACCTTGCCTGGCTCGTTCCAATCAAATGTCGGAGGGTCAAGATGCGGGTTGTCGCTCATGATTTTGGCGATCTCCAGTGCCTTGGCGCGCAATTGCTGGATGTCCGGCCCGCTGAGGCGGTATTGCAGCGGACGTCCAACCGGAGGTCCAAGGTCGAGCGGGTGGATGAAGACGTCGATCCCGATGAATTGATCGGCCGCGGTCTTTCGCAATCTGCTTTCGATCCGATTGCGAGCTTCAAGTGACTTGGCTACGACGACCACCTGGCCGAAATAGTTAAAGGCCATCTGCTGGTCGAGTGGCAGATAGAAGCGGATCGCACCTTGCCCAACATAAGAGCTCCAGCTTTCGACGTCAGGATCGGAGGCCAGCCCTTTTTCGAACTGGTCGATCTGCTTCTTGGTCTCAAGGATCGTGCTGCCCTGCGGAAGCGTCAAGTCGACGAGCAGCTCGGACCGGTCTGACGACGGGAAGAACTGCTGCTGCACAAATCCCATACCGACGATTGCCACCGCGAGCAGACCGAGGCTTCCGCCGATTGTGACCCAGCGGAAGCGCATCGCGGCCTCCAGTAGAACGACAAAGTAGCGGGATAGCCGGCCGACACCGATATGGTCGTGATGTTTCATGGTTTTTGGAAGGACCATGACGCCGATCAGTGGAGCGAACAGAACGGCTACCACCCAGCTGGTTAGTAGCGATGCTGCGATTACGAGGAACAGAGTGTAGGTGTATTCGCCAGCCGATGAGCCGTTGAACCCAATCGGGATAAAGCCTGCGACAGTTACCAGGGTTCCGGTTAGCATCGGAAATGCGGTCGAGGTGTAAGCAAAGGTCACTGCGTTATAGAGATTGTCCCCGCGCTCAAGGCGGTGCACCATCATCTCGACTGTTATCATTGCATCATCGACGAGCAGTCCAAGCGCGATGATCAGCGCACCTAGGGAAATGCGCTGCAGCGTTACTCCAAAATACTGCATGATGACGAACACGACCGCCAGCACGAGCGGAATTGAGAACGAGACCACCAGCCCTGCCCTCACTCCAAGACTGATCAGGCTTACCACCAACACGATGGCTATGGCCTCAACGAGCGCTTCGGTGAAGCCGCCGACTGCCTGCTCAACTATCTTCGGCTGATCGGAAACCAGGTGGAGTTCGACGCCTACCGGAAGCGTGGCCAAGATGTCGCGCATCTTTGCTCTCAGCGCCTCACCAAATTGAAGCACATTGCTAGAGGCCATCATCGCGATGCCGAGCCCGATCGCAGGCTTTCCATCGACACGAAATAGCGGATCGGGTGGATCGCGATATCCACGGGTGATGGTCGCGACGTCGCTAAGCGGAAGGAAGCGGTTGTCGATGCGCAGGTTGGTGCTTCGAAGGGCCTCTTCCGAAGCGAATTGACCGCTTACGCGCAGCGAAACTTGTTCTGGGCCCGCTTGTACGACGCCTGACGGCTGCACTGTGTTTTGATTTTGCAGTGTCTTGATGAGCGACTGCATATTAAGACCGAGTGCCGCCAGCTTGCGCGTGGAGATGTCGAGATAGATGACCTCATCTTGTGCTCCGATCACCGTGATCTTGCCGATGCTTGGCACGGTGAGAAGTTCCGAGCGCACCCGCTCGACATAGTCGCGCAATTGCCGTGGGCTGAGTCCGTCGGACGTAAACGCGTAGATGTTGCCGAAGACATCGCCAAATTCGTCGTTGAAGGAGGCTGCGCCTACGCCTGAAGGCAGGGTGTACTGGATGTCCTGAACATGTTTGCGGACCTCATAGAATAGCCACGGCACGTCCTTTGGCTTGGTGGTGTCCTTCAGATTGACCAAAATCGTGGTCTGACCGGGCGTCGTGTAGCTCTTGACGTAGTCGACCGCGCCGATCTGTTTCACCTCCTTTTCAATCCGGTCGGTCACTTGATTGAGCATGTCGTCAACCGTCGCGCCGGGCCATTGTTGCTGGATCACCATAGTCTTGATGGTGAACGGAGGATCTTCCTCGCGACCGAGGCTGCGGTAGGCGAGCAGGCCCGCTATCGCGGACGCTATCATCAGGAACCAAACGAACGAGCGATGCTTTAGGGCCCATTCAGATAGATTGAAGGAGGTCACGACTGATTCTCTTGCAAAAGTTTGACGAGTTGTCCTTCGGAGAGGGAATGCACGCCGGCAGTGATGACGCGATCGCCAATCGACAAGCCGGATGTAACTGCCACGCGGTCTCCCCTGTGGGCGCCGAGCATCACAGGACGTGCTAGAGCCCTCTTGTTTGCTCCCACGATCCAGACGGCGTCCTGACCTTCGATTTTCAAAAGAGCACTAACCGGAATCTCCATTTGGCCCTCCTGTGCAGCCGCGAGGCGGATCGTGGTTCCCAGCCGAAACGCTTCAGGTGGATCTTCGATGGTGAACCGAATGCGCCGAGTTCTGGT
Organism: Bradyrhizobium guangzhouense; assembly: GCF_004114955.1. Taxonomy (NCBI): domain Bacteria; kingdom Pseudomonadati; phylum Pseudomonadota; class Alphaproteobacteria; order Hyphomicrobiales; family Nitrobacteraceae; genus Bradyrhizobium; species Bradyrhizobium guangzhouense. Next base: position 629,010 of record NZ_CP030054.1, on the reverse strand, counting down.
CGAGGAGTCCGACTGCGGCGCGATCTCACGGACGACCGCCTTGGCTGCGATGCTATCCTGGACGAGGAGCGATGCCCGAGAGGATGAACCTTCGATGAATTGGCCAATTCGGTCGTCCGGTATGTCGAACACACCGTCGCGAAAAGTTGGGCGAGCGATGGTGACAACCGTCTGGCCTACCGAGACGACCTGGCCGATTTCCGTGGACCAGGAGACGACGACACCGTCATAGCTGCTGTTTAGGGTCGTGTAGCCGAGTTGTTCGGTCGCCTTCTGCAGACTCGCCTCAGCTTGCGTGGCGCGTGATTGGGCGCTCTGCTGGGCTGCTGTTGCCGCATCGAGGTCCGCCTGTGTCCCGCTGCCCGTGCTGAACAGTTTGTGCTTTCGTTCCAGAGTGGCCTCGGCATTGGCAAGGACCGCTCGAGCGTTGGCCAGATCGGCCTGGCTTGAGACGATCGCGAGCTGCGCGACGGTCGAATCAAGGGACCCGAGTCTTTGCCCCTTGGCAACGAGATCTCCCACATTGACGTCGCGCGAGCTCATTCGCCCCATTGTTTGAAAGCCAAGCTCGGCCTGGTACCGAGGCTGCACCGTTCCGGTGAAGGTGTCGATCCTCTACGAGGCCGGTTGCACAACCATGGTGAGCACGGGACGAATGACGGGCGATTCGAGGCTCTTCTCCTCGCACCCGGAAAGCGCCGCGGCGCAGGCGAAAAGTAGCAGCCGCAAGACCGTGGGTGCGGGCGACGTCATGGCTCGGCTCCGTAGGCGACCGCGACAACCTTCCCTGGATACAGCAGTTGTACGCTGGAAGTTACGACACGCTCGCCTTCTTCCAATCCGGCGGCCAACGCGACCGCTCCAGTGAGATATTCCTGCACGACGACCCCGCGAAGCCGGGCCTTGTTCTCGCTATCCAATATCCAGACTGCGGGCTTACCGTTGGCTGCAAACAGCGCGCTCGATGGAATGACAAAGGCAGGCGATAACTCCCAACGGGCTCTACCGACGACGGCCGAACCGAGTGTCAAATCGGCCGGCGCTCGTTCGACCGCGACCTTGAGCGTAACGGTGCCGGTGGCCTGATCCAAAATCGGCGAGATCTCGCGCACAGAGCCGGCAACAGTTACATTCGGCATCGATTGCGAGGTGATGTCGACAGTCCTGTCGTTTGGCGGATTGGTGACAAGAATCTCGGGAACTTGGAATACCGCATCCCGCGGGCCATCCTCGGCAAGGGCGAAAGCCGTCTGTCCGGCCTGCACAACCTGGCCGACTTCGATACTACGTGAGACAATGATGCCGTCCCGTCCTGCCTTCAATTCCGTGTAGGTTAGCCGCTCGCGTGCCGTATTCAGGGCAGCTTGTGCGCTGTTGACCTGCGCCTCATCTGTTCGAAGCGTGGCTAACGCCTGATCGAATCGCTCACGTGTGGTAGAGCCACTGCTAAGCAGAGACTGTTGTCGCTCGAAATTTCGTTGGGCTTCCAGCAACTGCGCATTCGCAGCATTCAGCGCTGCTTCAGCACTGGTAACATCGGTCTGCTGCTCGGTCCGTTCAAGATGCGCGAGAGTTTGACCTGCTTTGACATACTGCCCAACCTCGACGTCGCGACGGACAACTCGTCCACTGGTCTGAAATGCAATGTTCGAAAGGATGCGAGCCTGGATCGTCCCAGTGAGGGGAAGGTCTGGCGTGATGTGTTGCCGGCGGGCGGTGGCGACGGTCACGCGCAACAGCGCCGAAGACTTGTCACCCGCTCGCGCCATCGAGTTCGGGAACGCTGTAAGCACGGTCGCGACGAGCGCGAGCGACGTGCGGAATTGCGCCCTGTTGGCCAGCCGCGGCATTAGGTCCCCTTCTTCGCTGGGCATTTGCAACATGCTGATTTAACTCAAAGTTTCAAGTTGTCTGAGCGCCCCGCCAAAGAACTCCAAGGCGTAATATTCAACAGGCGTTGAATATTTAGTTGCATCGTTCTAAACGTCAAGAGGTCGGAATGGTCGATGGAGGAGGAGGGATGTCTCGAAAAGCCGTGAGAACGCGCGGTCGACCACGGAAGGGCTCAGAACTAGAGGCCGACAACCTTCTCGATGCAGCGCTCGACGCATTTGCCGAGCACGGTTTCGAAAAGGCAAACCTCCGCTCAATCGCTGCTGCCGCGAAAGTTGATGTCGCCCTGATCTCTTACCACTACGGATCAAAACTCGAACTATGGAAGGCCGTAATCGAGTCGTTTTCGGGGGAGGCGATGGCTCTGCTCGCATCCGTGCGATCGGATGGGGCAGAAGTGTCTTCGAGGGAGCGCCTAGAGCTTACGATTGAACAATTGATCAATGTGGGCCAGCGTAAGCCGCAATTTGCGCGATTTGTCATCAACGAGGTTGCCGGGATCGACCAGAGCGAGCGATTTGAGTTCTTTCACAATGCCCTAACTAAGCCACTCCGAGAAACCTTGGTACCCTTGATCGCAGCAGTCAATCGGAGTGGCAACAGCCGGAAAGTCGATCCGAACTTGCGATTCTTTGCCGCCCTCGGCGCGATGTCGATGTCCATGGCTAACCGGCAATTCATCGCGCGATTTGCGCCGGTTGCTAAAGACGACAAGCAATTCCGCAAGGAGCTGATCGCCGTCATTAGCGCAGTGATGTGTCCCGAAAACGCCTAGCAGGCTGCTGAATTAGTAGCCGATCGACGGGCGAAAAAGAGAATGTCGTCGCCGCCTGAGTTTACCAAAAGGAAGTAGGAGGCTGCCCAGCCACGTCGTGATCGCAACGTTTCCACGACACGGCTCACAGCTGCACCGCCAGCAAAGTTTGTGAGGCGGCGGTCGTGACTAGTGTGGGTGCTGACCTGTCACTCAATTGTTATCCAGCGGACGATCAGAGTCTGCGGGGTTTCCGCAACGAACTCGAGGCAAACATATTGAGTGCTATCCCGACATGACTATCGACGGTGTGTCCAGGTGACCTTGTGGTGAGTGCCCGTTCAAGACGAGCAATGAGACGTTCAGCCCGGAGAGTTCCGGCGAGGACAGGTGATCCGTGTTAGGCCCGTTAGGCTGCGCGGATCGCTTCCAGGAATGTGGCGACCTCGGTCTCTAGCCGGTTGCTTTCGCCGGACAGTGACTTCGCGGCGGCGAGCACGTTGAATGACGCCGTTTCGGTCTCGCTGGCGCCCCTCTGTACATCAACGATGCTGGCCGAAACCTGTCGGGTACCATGCGCCGCCTGCTGCACGTTGCGGGAGATTTCGCGCGTTGCCGCGCCCTGCTCCTCAACCGCCGCCGCGATCGTGGAGGCGATTTCTGACATGCGGCCGATGGTGTCTCCGATCGACTTGATCGCGCCGACCGAGTCCTGGGTTGCGCTCTGAATGCCTGTTATCTGCTGACCGATTTCGTCGGTTGCTTTGGCCGTCTGCTCGGCCAGAGCCTTGACCTCCGACGCCACCACCGCGAACCCGCGGCCGGCCTCCCCGGCGCGTGCCGCTTCTATAGTGGCGTTGAGGGCCAATAGGTTGGTTTGGCTTGCGATCTGGCTAATGAGTTCGACTACGTCGCCGATCCGACGGGCCGCCTTGGCGAGTTCGGCGACATGCTCGTTGGTCCGTCCCGCCTGCAGCACCGCTTCGCCAGCAATGCGGGCTGAATCTTGCACTTGGCGACCAATCTCGTCGACGGACGACGACATCTCCTCGGCGGCCGCCGCCACGGTCTGCACGTTGGTCGAAGCTTGTTCGGAGGAGCCAGCCACGGCAGCCGTGATCTGTTTGGATTGCTCGGCCGTGCTAGTCAGCATACCGGCCGACGCTTCCAACGCCGCGGAGGCGGACGAAACGGTCCTGATCACATCGCCGATCATGGCCTCGAATTCGCGCGCAATCTGGTCCAAGCGTTGGCCGCGTTTGAGTTTGCCCTCGGCTTCGCTGGCGGCCGCGGCGTCGGCAGCCTTTTGGGCGACTAGCTTGTCTTTGAAATGCTGTAGCGAGCCGGCAACTTGGCCGACTTCATCATTCCGGCCGGTCGATGGGATCTCGACGTCATGGTTTCCGGCCGCAAGAGTGCCGATCACCTCCGCAAGCTGGCCTAGCGGCGTCACCACGCGTCGGCGCAGCATTATGGTCACGCCAGCGAGCGTACCGAGCAGGGCCAGCACTGCAACTCCTGCAAGCACCAGCATCCCCAGCGCGCCGTCACGGACCGCCGAGGCGCGCTCGGCAGCTTCGGCCAAGGCGGCATCGCGGACGCCGAAGAACATCTGGATAGCGGGCACAATGACCTTGGCCATGTCGGAGGGACTGAGACTGTATTTGCCGTCGCCTCTGGCCGCCGGCATTTCCTTCTCGACGACCGGAATCGCCTTTCCGAAATAGGCTTCGACGGCCGCTTTCATGGCCGTGGCAAGGCGGGGCGGATTGCCGAGCTGGTCGATCGTGCCCTCGATGCGTTCTCGGTCGGCATCTAAGCGGCCCTGCATACGATCCATCAGCGCAAATTCAGCGGGAGTGAGCGGACGCGAGGCGCTCAAGGCCGGCGACAGTGGCGAGGCGTGGCTGCCGGCGGTCACCCGCAAATCCTGCGCGGTTCGCGCCAGGCTCAGCAGCGTTGCAAGTGAAGAATCGGCGCTGACCACCTGCCCCTCCAGCCGATTCAGGATCGGCTCGATCGCGCCGATCATCTCGGCAACAGTGGGAAGGAGTTCTTTGACCACCGCACTATCGCGCGATCCGAGGGATACGCGCACGGCCCGATCGGCCGCCGCATGAACATCCTTGAAACGGCGCCCGGTACGGTCCAGGCTTTGGATCATCGGTTCGCCACCATCAAGGGCCAGCAAACTGTTGCGGGCCAGGTCGAAGGCCGCATCGGCGGCGCTCGACGCCTTGCCCATCGCTTCGATCTGGGTCGGCGTGGCGGGCGTTTCCTGAAAGATCGTGATGTAGGGTGTACGAAGGCCCGCCAGGTGTTGACTGACCATCAGCACCGCGCCGAAAGCCTCGACCATTTTGATGGATTCGGAGCGACTAACGAAGATGCGCGTCTGCGGAAGCAGAACCTCGGCGCCGAGAATAACCGCAAACGTGGTCACCGTCAGCATCGACAGCGCAAAGAGCTTTCCGATTCGCATGCGTACCCCACATTTCGCATAAGTTTCCGAGAACCTATCGCGCTCTCGCTAATTCATCATTAAGTCCGGGACGCATCTTGGTGGCGGTATGCCTATGTATAGAATTGTCGTGTCGTCGATTGCGCCGCATCTCCTTGCCATCGACAGGAAATGGAAGGCGGCGAATCACGGCGTCTCGGGTGTGCGGTGATGCATCCCTCGCTACGGCTTTAACACCAGCTTGCCCATAACTTCCCGGCCATCAAGCATTCGATGCGCTTGCACAGCCTCCCTAAGCGGCAATCGCACCGTCACGGACGGATTGATGGCTCTTGCTTCCACGAGTTTGAAGACCTCTGACGCAATCCGTACGCGCTCTTGAGGAAATGGATCGTAGACGTGAACGCTATAAGCACGCACTGAGATGCTGCGGTCCATGTTCTTGCGCAAGTCCGCGAATAGGTCGGACGATGGAAGTCCCGACAGCGCATTGAACGTGACGATCTGTCCCAAGGGAGCAACGAGCTTGATGTTGTCGCGGAAATCCGGACCGACCAATTGGTCGAACATCAAGTCGACGCCCGTACCTTTGGTGATATCCAAGATCCGGGCACCAACCGCTTCAGAGCTGCTGTCGATCGCATAGCTTGCACCCCGCTCCAAGGCGAACGCTGCCTTGTTCGGGGCCCGGCAGACAGCTATCAGCTGTATCCCAGCAGCGCGGCAAAGATCGATCATGGCGCAGCCGACGCCGCCAGTAGCTCCGTTGATGGAGGCGACCTTTACCCGGCGCAGATCTGCAGCGTCATTCAACATGCCCCATGCGACCTGATAGTCGGGAATTGCGACCGCGCCCTCAATGTCTATGCCTTCAGGCAGCTTCGTGATCTCGTGGACATCGCAGGCGACATATTCGGCGTAACATCGGCGAGAAAACTTCCATGCGAGAACGGGCTGGCCCGGGGAGAAGCCTTCAACACCATCTCCCACCCGCTCAACATAGCCGGTTACACTGATCCCCGGCACCTCCGGATACTCCACGGGCCACGGGTAGCGTCCAGTCCTGACCAGCGCATCGTATTTCCCGACCCCGATGGTGTCGGTCCGAATGAGGACTTGCCCAGCCGCCGGTGTGGGAATTGGCAGATCGATGTATTTGAGGACCTCGGGTCCTCCCGGCTTTTCGACTTGAACAGCTTTCATCATGGCTGCGGGCATGAACACCTCCGTGCGCTGAATTGGTAAGGTCGTATTGGCGCGCTTAACCGCGGGCCGTTGTTGAAAGCAGATTGTTGGGTCCGCCTATCGGGAAGGTTTTAAGCGGCCGCTTTCGGGCGAGCTTTCACGTCGGTTCGTCGATCACCGCGTTTTCCAAAATTCCGACGCCTGAGATCTCCACCTCGACCCGGTCGCCAGCGCGCAGCCAACGCGGCGGAACGCGACGCGACCCAACTCCTGCTGGAGTACCGGTCGCGATGATATCGCCTGGCAGGAGCCTGAGAACACTGGACAGATAGCTTATAAGCCGCGGTAACCCATAGATCAGCTGGCTCGTCGATGCCTGTTGAACCACCTCGCCGTTTAAGCGCGTGGAAAGCGCGAGGCGGTCCGGATGCGGGACGTCAGTCGCCGCCACGATCCAGGGTCCTATGGATCCGCTCGAATCGAAATTCTTGCCCGTCATGCCAGTGGCAGAGTGTTTTTGGTAATCTCGGACACTGCCCTCGTTTAGACAGGTGTACCCGCCGACGTAGTCGAGCGCCCTTCCCTCCTCCACTCTGTGGCACGTCCGGCCGATGATGAGAGCAAGCTCCCCCTCGTAATCGAGGCGCTCAGACACTTTAGGCCGAAGCAGCAGCTGGCGATTCCCAACGAAGCTCTCGTGCGTTCGCTGGAAAAAAGTCGGGTAAGCAGGCGCCTCGTTTCCGGTCTCGTCTACGTGAGCTTTATAGTTGAAGCCAACGCAGAACACCCTGGCCCTAGCAGACAGGGGAGGAAGAAACTCAACGTCACCAATCTTCAGGTCAGGCTCGCGTGTCATAAGCTTTTCTGCGCGAGCCCAGCCTTCCGCAGCCACTACTTCATCGATATCAGATAGGCCTTTATCAAACGGCGACAGGGAGATGATGCCGTCGCCCTTCACAAGGCCGATGCTGACCGAGCCATTCCGAGCAAATCGAGCTACTTTCATTGAGATACCTTCTTTTTTTGAGGCGCTGATGAAGGCTGACTCAGCCGCTCTTTTCGCCGTTTTGGCTTAACGAGGCGGATGGGATCAAAGCAAAGATGACTGACGCCGCCAGCATCAGGGCGCTACTGGCGATGAGCGCGATGTCGTAGTTTCCCCGCAAGGCTTGAACCGCGGAAAACATCAGCGGGCCAATGGCTACGCCAATGGCGAACACGACGATAAACAGCCCGATCTTTTGCCCCAGCTGGGCAACGCCGAATTGCCGTGCGACAGTGTATGGGATGAGATCCGACTCTGCTCCCGCTCCAAGCGCAAGAAGAGCTGCGGCCAAATAAACCATAGAAGTCTGCCGTGTCGAGACCAACAGCAGTCCGGCAGCCACAGGACCGAGGCAACCAACGACCGCTACCAACCGTGGAGACCATCGATCAAGCATGGACCCGAGCAAGAAGCGGGCTACCAGCATCGTCATGCCGTATGTCGCCATCACAGCCGCCGCATCGACGGGCCGAAAGCCGCGATCGATCAACAACGGTGTCATGTGGACAATCATACCTTGAATGGCGAGCGTCATCAGTAGGAATGCCAACGCAAGCATCCAAAAAATTGGAGCAGACAAAAGCTCACCGAAGACAAGCTTGGAGGATTGCGCGGAAGCGGCGGACTTCTGAAAGCGCTCCTTGCCGGGAATGAGCCAGATGACGGCTACTGCGCCAAGGATTGCGACCCCAGCGCCGATCGCTGCGTAGCTGTTGCGCCAGCCGTATTCTGCAATGGAAAAGGTGGCGATCGCGGGCATTAACATGATGCCGGCGGCCGAGGCTGCATTAATGATGCCGAGCGCAAACCCACGAAAGGTCGAAAAAGTCCGAGTGACTATGTAGGTGAAAGCCGTGATCCCTTGCCCCGCGCCAAGGAGTCCGAGCAGGCCCATAAAGATTGCAAAACTTAAGGGATCACGTGGAAGTTGACCGAGTGCAATCAGGCCGAGCGCAAACAAAGCGAAAGAAAAGCCTGCAAAGACGCGCGGCCCATATCGGTCGACCAGCCACCCGACGATTGGCTGCGAGAAGCCGGAGCAGAGAGCAGCTGGCGCAAGAGCGGCAGCCACGCTGGCCCTCGACCAGCCCGTATCGTTGACAATTGGCAGCAGGAATGTTCCGAAAGTATAGATTACGATCGGCCCGAAATTGGTCAACATGCCAATTCCGGAACCGAGCACGACCTTTGTTGCCTCTATTCCACGTAGCTGAACCTGCGGCGACAGGTCGCCAACGGCCGGCAGCGCAGGCGTATTAACGCTCGTCATCATCTTCCTCCCCTTTTCAGCTCATGTTTTATTTTTTCTTGAGTTCGGTCACCGTTTTCTTTCTTGCGATCAACCAGCGCCCGTCGCTCCGATGCAGCTCGTCTTCGTAACGGCCAAATCCTGCTACGCCATCAAATGGCAGAGGAAACTGTTGAGGAGTGGTCTCACTGCGCTGGCTGAGCAGAGTTACGTACGCGTGAATAAGAATGCGATCTTCGTTCAGCCATTCCGATCTGATGTTGGAGATCAGGTGTCGGACGACCAGGTTGCGATCGCGGCGATTGATAAGATCAACAAGCATGCCCTTGCCGCGTACAAGGCCATCGCCGCGGTGCCAGACACCATCTTCTGTGAAGAGCCCTGCAGCGGCCTCGGCATTGCCATAGTCAAAATGCTCCATGAAGCTCAAGACCGTCGCTTGAGCCTCGAGGATATCCGCCGCTCGTTCTAGCCTATCCCGCTGCATGGGCCCTCAGATCTTAAGCAGCTGGTCTAATGGCTCGCCGGCGCGGAAGCGCGCCAAGAAATCCTTCGGGTCGACATCAATGCCAGAGGGATTGTTCTTGAAAGCGTCAGAGTCGATGAAGGCCTTGAGTTTCTCGGCGTCGTCAAAATTGTTGCAGCAAAGCTCAACGACGTTCTGGTCTGGATCTGAGAAATAATAGCTTGTCACTGGACCGTGGTTGGAAGCGCGGTGGGCTTGCAGACCAGCGCCGAGCAACAATTCCACGCGATCCAGCAGCGCCGCCAGATTTGCGTGACGAAATTGAAAGTGATTCAAGCCGGGATCGCGGCTGGGCGAGTCGGATAGCTCTGGCAGCTCGAATAGCGCCAGGACCTGCCCATGAACCGGCGAGCGGTCCAAGAACATGAAACAGGATCGCACGTCGCTAGCTCGGGTCTGTTTGGGCGAGCCGGCGAAACGGCGCCGGTTTTCCGGGGCACCGCCAGGATTTGTGATGCTCCAGCTCAATCCCAGCACAGATGAGTACCAGTCGCGCATCAGCTCGTACTGTGCAGTTTGCAGAACGATCTCCGAAACGCGCGGCGAAGGCAGCGCGGAGGTTGCCTTGTGCAGGTCGGCGGGTAGCGATTGGACGCTCATGGGGACAGATTCCTCATATGACACTTTTGACTTATAGTTCTAGGTTATCAGGGCTCGACGATATGTCAACTATTACATATGGCGCCATGCAGCATTTGTCTGGAGTTGAGCGCGGGCGCTTGTTCGTGAATGATCAAACGCCCGTCATGCTGAAGCGGCAACATGCAAGGCCGTCCAAGATCGCCGTCCCTGGCGCGACGGTCGCCTCACGAGCGAAATCAGCCACAGGCAGGTCACCACAAGAGATGTTACATCCTCTTGTGGTTGCCTGTGGCTGAGGTCAGCTGGTTGCTGTCCGTAGTGGAGCCGTGTCAGTTTGGTGCAGTGAGCTCGCTTGAAGGCACCGAGTTGCCGTGCAAGCCGTTGCGTAGCCGCAGCGGTAAGTGAGCGACTGCGACCGGGCCATCTGCAAAATGTTGAGTGTCCAAGATGACGAGGCCGCTCCGCCTTTCGTCGAGCCTGTTGACGAGCGCAATGACGTAGCCGTCTCCCTCCGGCGCATTAGGGGATCGGGGAGCAAACACCGGTTCTTGGACAGACGAGGTGGGACCGGGTAGCCAGCGCTCGCTCTTTCCGGTCGCTATATCCAGGTGAGCGAGGCCGTTGAGGAAAGCGTTGACCGAGGGCGGGCCACAGCGATCCGCGTCATACGGAGCGAAGGGGTCGATAAGGGCGAGAAAGGCATGACGATAGGGCCGCGTGGCGTAACGCTCGTCCACATGGGGGAACTCGCCCATCGTTTGGGTAAAGATCTCGGCCTGAGGAACGGGGCTGTTGCTAGATAGATCAAATGTCCATCTCGTCATGGCTTGACGCAGGGACCGGGGATCAGGCACGTGCCCACTATATTCTGGGAAGAACCAGAACACGTTGTCATTGACGACGGGCAGGTCGAGATAGACTTTGTGTCCTTCGTCCCATGCATTGATGGTGTGGCCCTGGAAGCCGTTCGTCGGCACTGTAAACCAACGAATATCTTTTCCGCTGCCGCGGCGGGGCAGAACCCCATAGATTTGGTCCACATTCGGCTGCCAGGCAAAGGCCGGTTCGCCCTGCTTCAGGCGTTCGATGTCCGACGTCAGCGAGCTCACGGGAAAGACGACATAGTTTTCCGTCACGGCGAAGTCGTGTATCATCGCTGCCCGCGGCGCATTAAACCAAGCTTCATGCACCACGTGTCCGCCGCGATCGATGACGTAATAGGCGATATCGGTGGTCGTCACACCCTTGGCGGCATAACCAAAGCCAATCAGCTCGCCATTGGTCGGATCGATCTTGGGGTGAGCCGTAAATGTCTGACTGGTCATCTTTCCGTCAAAACGGTAGTTACCGATCGTTTCAAGCGTATCTGGCCGCATCGCGACCGGCGGTCCGTCCTCCTTCAGCGCGAGCAACAGCCCATGGTGAACGACGACGTTGGTATTGGCCGTGCTTCGGATAGTACCGGCAACCGATGGATCGTCAGTGAACGGATTGCGGTAGGCGCCGTAGAGGGCGCGGCGCGCCGCCCGCTCCGCAACGAACTTGTCGGTCAGGACATATTTCGACGTAAAGTCGACATGACCATCCTTGAAACGGAAGGCGCCAACCATGCCATCGCCGTTAAAAAAGATGTCACGGCCAAGCTCGGCGGCCATTGTGGTTCGGGAGCTACACGAAAAAGGTGCCGTCGAGATCGGTTGGAATGCGTCCTTCAACGTCAAGATCGAACACGTGTGCCTCTACACGGCCAGGAGCGTCGAAGCCATGATAAATCGGATCGTCAGGGAAACGCTTCGTCATTTGTCACCTCGGTTTTCATGCCTTTAGCGTAGTGCGCGCGCTAGCGTCCAAGTGAGGCGCCGCATTTTCGTAACCTGCGAGCGCCTCCCCAAGGCGCCGCCGGAACAATTCGATCGCCTTTTGCTTCACGTGGCCGAAGCCACGCACCTCGAGCGGTAGCTCAGCAATGGCGACAGCCTGTGGAAGCGATGCCGCTGACAATCGACGGGGTAAGCGGTTCAAGGCATCGATGAATTCGGCGATCAGAGCACGCTCGGTGCGGCGCTCGGCGCTCCTTCCGAAGACGTCGAAGGGTGTTCCGCGCAAGATCTTCAAGGCCGCCAAGATTCTGAAGACGGGCAAGATCCAAGCTCCGAACCGGATCTTGCGCGGCTCTCCCGTTGTCTTGTCGCGGCGAGACAGAAAAGGCGGTGCAAGATAGATTGACAGCTTTGCGAAGCTATCAAACTGAGATCGGACTGCCCGCTCGAACTCTCCGCTCGTATAGAGTCTGGCAACCTCGTACTCATCCTTGTAGGCCATCAGCTTGAACAGGGATCGCGCAGCAGCCAGCGTTAGCGAATGGCCAGTATGAACCTTAGTCTCCGCCTCACGGATGTGGTTGATGACATCAAGGAAACGCTGGCTGTAGTCATTGCTCTGATAGTTGCGAAGAAATGTCGTAAGATCTTGGATCTCCGCCTCAGGGGTGCGCTGCTCAGTCTTTTCGGCCAGGCCTGCTGCAACAAAGACGAATTGAGGGTCGGAAGCTAACCGACGCCCCCACTCAAGCGCAGCGAGATTTGCCTCCTTGGCGGCGCCATTGAGTTCGATCGCCTGGTGGAGGTCCTCAAGGTTAAGGCCAAGCCAGCCTTTCTGATAAGCGCACCCGATCATCATGAAATTGGCGGCGATCGAATCGCCGAACAAAGATTGTGCCAAAGCCGTGAAGGGAAACACCGCGAAATGTTCCGGTTCAACTTGTGTGCTCAGCCGTCTCGTCAGCAAACTCGAATTCACGACGGCCTGACGATTAGTGACGAAATCTCCAGTGATGGACACGTCAGCATTGGCGAGGACGCGGCTCCGCCCTCGGTTGAGAGATGCCATCACGTCCGATGCATTGCCGACGATCTGGTCGCAAGCCAGGAGAAGGTCACAGTGCTCCGCTGGAATCCGCAAAGCATGAATGGGGCCGCCAAGATGAACGTGACTTGTAACCGCCCCGCCCTTCTGAGCCATTCCGATCTGGTCCAGCACCGCGGCCCCTCGACCTGCCAGGTGTCCGGCCATTGCCAGCACCGCGCTCGTCGTCACGATTCCGGTCCCACCTACGCCGGCAAGAAGAATGCGGCTGTGTTGCGGCGGCGCAGCGCTCACCAGGGGCAGCAATGGTTGGTCGATCGTAAGCTGCGGTTTTGGCCCGCGGTTCACACGGGCACCCTCGACAGTTACGAAACTGGGACAGAAGCCTCGAATGCAACTGAGATCGGTGTTGCAGCTCGATTGATTGATTCTTCGCTTCGTACCTAGTGGAGTGTCGACCGGCTCCACGGATAGGCAGTTTGACTTGATCGAGCAATCGCCGCAGCCTTCGCAGACCAGCTGATTGATGAAGACGCGGCGGCTGGTTTCCTTCAGTTGGCCACGTTTGCGTTTCCGCCGGCGCTCGGTAGCACACATCTGGTCATATACGATGATGCTTACACCCGGTTGGGCTCGCAATTTGAGCTGTACGGCATCAAGTTCGTCGCGATCCACCACCTCTCCCGCCAGGGAGTGGACCTCGGCATGCTCACGATAGGACGCCAGATCATCGGTGACCAAAATTATTGTGCTGACGCCCTCGGCCCGGAGCTGGCGCAGAAGCCGCTCGAGGGAAAGGTCGCCATCGACTGCTTGACCGCCTGTCATCGCGACAGCACTGTTGTAGAGCAGCTTGTAGGTGATGTTCAGCTTAGCAGAGACCGCCTGGCGGATTGCGAGCAGGCCTGAATGGAAATACGTGCCATCGCCCATATTCGAAAACACATGCGATTCGTCGGTGAACGGAGCGAGGCCGAGCCAGTGGATTCCCTCGCCGCCCATCTGGGAATAGCTGAACGTGTCAGGGCGATTGCGCGCGGCTAAACCGTGGCAGCCAATCCCAGCGAGAGCTCGACTGCCATCTGGCACGGCTGTCGACCGGTTATGCGGACACCCGGAACAGAAGAATGGACGCCGGGATGCGGGCACATCTGCAAATCCGCGTTGGTTCGTGTGCCGGCGCAAGCGTTCGCCTCGTGCTGCTACGACCTGATCACCGGATATCCTTGCGATGACCGCCGCGATCTGGACAGCAATCTGCTCGGGCGTTAGATCGCCCGTTGCAGAAAACATCGGGTGTTGCTCCGGTCCACATTTGCCCCAAACCGAGGGAGCCTGTGACCGGCCGTAGAGTATAGACTTTACTTGGCGCTCGATCAGCGGCGCCTTCTCCTCCACGATGACGAGCTCCTGCAGGCCTTCGGCAAAGGCTGTGAGGCCCTGAGGCTCTAGCGGCCAGATCATCGCCGGCTTGTAGAGAGCCAGCCCGAGCTCGATCAGCCGTGAATCGTGAAGGCCCAGCAGGTCGAGTGCTTCGCGCAAATCATTCCAAGATTTGCCGGCCGCGACGAAACCGACCCGCGCGTCCTTAGGCCTCACCGCGACGCGATCGAGACCGTTTGCCCGGACATAAGCAAGCGCAGCCGGCAAACGGAATTCATGCTGCCGCCGTTCCTGATCGAGCGGCAAGTCAGGCCAGCGGTTATGCAGGCCAATGTCCGGCACAGTGACGTCGGGCCGAACGGGCAAATTACCTAATTCTGCGGCCGGCACGGTGCGTGTACTGTCGGCCACTTCCGTCAGCACTTTTAGCGCAACCCAAGATCCCGTCAGCCGCGACATGGCAAAGCCGTGGAGTCCATAGCTGACGATCTCGCCGGGATCAGCCGGGTAGAGCAGCGGGAGGAGGAGACTGGCGACAGTCTCGTCGCTGTAGCAGGCGACCGTTGAGGATTTTGCCAGATGATCGTCACCCACGGCGACGACCACCCCGCCGTTCGGCGAAGAACCTTGCGAGTTGCCGTGCCTAATCGCGTCCGCCGCGCGATCCAGTCCAGGGCCCTTGCCGTACCACAACGCAAAAACACCATCGACCCGGGCGCCGGGTGATTGATGGATCTGCTGCGTACCGGCCACGGCGGTGGCCGCGAGTTCTTCATTGACCGCCGGCTGCACCACAATCTTTTGGTCGCTCGTTAGCCGCTTCGCAGAGGCAAACGCGGCATCGAGCGTACCAAGGGGTGAACCCCGATAACCGCTGACGAAACCCGCGCTCGACAAGCCATTCATCCGATCTCGCTCGGCCTGTAATAGCATCAGGCGGACGAGCGCCTGCACTCCGCCGAGGAGAACTGTTCCGCCGCGCTTGGAATAACGATCATCGAGCGAGATAGAGGAATTACTCATTCGCAACTCCATTGGATGCGCTGGCGCAAAAGACTTTCCGGCACGCCGGCATTAGCTCCGTGCGGTATCGATAGCGGAGCTGATCTGCACGCCGGGTGGGGCCGGCAAGTCGCCCGGAACGAACATGTCTCCCATCAAAGGCAGCGCCGGATCCACGCTATAATGCGTAAACTCGCGCACCCCCTCGTCATAGAGCACCGTGTCGTCAATCAGAAAGTTGCCCGTGAAGGCGCGCGCAGGCTTTGAGAGGATGGCATGGGCTGCGTCGGCCATGCTCTCCGGCTTGCGGCAATGACGCATTCCGTTCTCTCCGAGCAATGCAAATTGGATGGCAGCCGTCGCAATGGCGGTTCGGGGCCAGAGAGCATTGACAGCAATACCGCGATCGGCAAATTCCGCGCTCATGCCGAGCACGCACATGCTCATGCCGAACTTCGCCATGGTGTAGGCGGTGTGCGGCGCGAACCACTTGGGCGTCATGTCAAGCGGCGGAGATATCATCAAGACATGCGGATTAGCTGCCTTCATCAGGTGCGGAAGGCATGCCTTGGTAGTGATGAAGGTCCCGCGTGCGTTGACTTGAGCCATCAAGTCGAAGCGCCGGATATCCGTTTGTAGGGTGCCGGCCAGATGGATCGCTGATGCATTATTGATGCAAATGTCGATGCCGCCGAACGTCTTTGCCGCTTGGGCAACGCCGGCCTCGACGGAGGATTCATCACGGACGTCGACGGCCAGCGGCAACGCCCTGCCCCCAGCTCGCTCGATGGCTTCGGCGGCAGAATAGATCGTGCCGGGAAGATGCCGGTGCGCCTCGACAGTCTTGGCTGCAATTGCAACGTTGGCGCCGTCTTGCGCGGCTCGCAGCGCAATGGCGAGCCCAATGCCTCGGCTTGCGCCGGTAATGAACAGGGTTTTGCCGGTCAGACTCATGAGGCCACGCTGCCCATGCTCAAGGGAAGCGTTCTTAATGCCGACGTGCCCTGCACGCCGCCCGCGCCGCGGATGCGATCAATGAGCCGCGCCGGCTCTTCAGGAATAGCGTCCCCAATCCAGCTGATGTGTCCGTCCGGGCGGACCAAAGCGTAGCGGCGCCCGTAGACGGCGATGGTGTTTGGCTCCGGGATGAGCTGATGACGGATTGGCAGCCCAACCGCGTGCGCCGCACGGGTCAGACCGCCCACAGCAGCACCCACCTCCGATGCGAACTCCAGCAGCACGAACCCACGACCGAATAAGTCTAACGTGGAGTGGCCCGGCGAGAGCCAAACATGAGGTGCGCGGCCGCCGGCCTCGGCTACTTGCACGAAGTTCGCGACATCGGGCTCGGCTCGTTCGAACGATTCAGCGACGACGATCGGCGAATTGCGATAGACCGCCCCAAGATGAATTCCGAACGACCTCCATTCCCGCTGCATGGCCTGCTGGGTATAGGCTCCTGTTGCGCGCCGCGCCGTCTCGCCCGCAGGGCCTTGGTCGAGCAGCATCGGCTCTGGAGGAACCGAGCGCATCGCGGCTAGGTTCGCGGACGCCTGCGACACGTTGCGCATGGCGATCGGGCGCCGCTCTGTGTCGTAGCTTTCCAGGAGTGTGGGGCCGCCCCACCCCTCCAACACAGCTGCGATCTTCCATGACAGATCAACCGCCTCGGCAATGCCCGTATTCATGCCGTATCCGCCGGTCGGAGAGAGCTGATGGGCCGAATCGCCGACGAGGAAGCAGCGCCCGGAGCTGAACTTCGGCGCAGTGATCTCACGACGGGACCACGGCAACCAAGAGAGCACCTCGTAGTCAACATCGGCTCCGATTCCTCGTCGCACAAAAGTGTTGATCTGCGCCTCGCTCCAATTGGGCCAGGTCTCGTCGCCGAGCAGTTGAAGCCGCCAGGTATCGCGCCCGTCTATATTGACGAAGCTTCCCCAAACCCCCTCAGGCCCGACTAACACGTACCGATACGCCCGTTGGGCGAGCGTCTTCTGCGCCAGAGCCGGACACCGAACGAAGATGTTCGTGCTACAACTCAATACCTTGCTGTTTGTCGGACCAAGCGAGAGTCGCTGTGCGACTGTGCTGCTTGCCCCATCGCAGGCGGCAAGGTACTGCGCACGCACGCATAGTGGTTCGCCACCAAGCAGCGGGCGCACGTGAGCGATGACGTGGTCGCCCTTGTCCTCGAATTCCTCTAGGCGGTGCTGATACAGCAACTGGTTGGTCGAGTAGCTCGAAGCTGCGTTCTGGAGTACGGGGTCGAAAAAATTTTGAGGGCATAGCTCGTGCTTTTGCGGGCTAAACGGTGGCGGGACCGCGTGCGCTTTATCAGGGTAGACATCGCGCGCCAGTTCGTGGCCGAGGACCCCCGTCGCATAGACGATGCTGACCGGCAGATCGCGAGGAAACCCGGCCATTTCGATGGCCTCGACAATTCCCCAGCGTCGGCAGAATTCCATAGTGCGAATGCCGACATTGTCCATGCGAGGATGAACCATCCGGGCCGTCGGCCGCTCCTGCTCTATGAGCAGCGCTTCGACACCGCGCCAACCGAGATCGATTGCAAGCGACAAGCCGACCGGCCCTCCGCCGACTATCAAGACGGGCGTATCGATCGTTTCCACGGACATTCCTCCTGAATTGAACTGCTCGCCGGAGACCGTCTGGCCGCACCGGTCAATGGGCTGCGGCGCTAGAGGTGGTGTTTCGGCAGCGACCGAGGCTTTCCAAGAGGCATGCCCCTGCCCTGCATTTTTGAGAATTGGCCGGGCGCGCTGCTCTCCGGAACGTCCCTCTGCGGGCATGCCACTCATTCTTCAGAGGCCCTCGCAATAACCCGAACGCCGGCTGCGCAACGGGGCTTAGTGGGCATTCGACGCCGGGAAGCATCGATTTCCTCCATATGTCATATATTACATATGTGAGTAACAGGCGAATGTGCATATGTCAAATGTTGCCGATGGTAAAAGCTCGCCCTCCAGACTATGCAGGGTCAGGGCAAGGTCACTGAATGCTCCGTAAGAGCGTGATTGTGCTTGGAGATTAGGCGAGCTTGGAACTAGCGATGGCGAAGAAGAAGACGACCGTAAAACGGAAGGCCCCTGCGGCAACTCCTCCAGCAATTCCGACGCTTGGTTATGTCATTCTGACGAGCTTGGCCCACCATCCTCATACCGGTTATGAGCTGACTCAATTGATGGGCCCCCCGCGCAATTACATGTGGGAGGCCAAGCACAGCCAAGTCTATCCGACGCTGCAGCTGCTAGCGGAACACGGCTATGTCACGTTCGAGGACATTGCGCAGGAAAGCAAACCGGACAAGAAGGTCTACGAGGTTACGGAGCGCGGCCTCGAAGCTCTCAAGGAGTGGGCGAGAAAAGGTCCGACCCATGTGCCTGTCCGGGACGAGTTCAGCGTAAAGATGGCGGCATTGCGGTTGCTTCCGCCCAGTGAAGCTGTGGCCGTGCTCAACCGGCAAATCGAGCTCGTTGAAGGAGAGATAGCGGCCATCAACCTACACTTGGTCGATTTTGTTGATCGTTTCCGTTTGCCGGAGCCGGCACAGAGCAATCATCGCCAATTCTGCCTGCTATCTGCCATTCGACTCTCGCGCGACCTGAAGCTGACGGCTATGGAAGCCTATCGAAAATTGGCCGGCGAATTGTCGCGCGCCACTGAGCCAGCCAAGGCATCTAGAGCACAGTCAAAATGAAGACCCTCGGCAGTTTACAGCCATCTGCCGCTGGCCCTTGTTCCAGGGTCTCGTCCCGACGTTGAATTGCCACCATTACCCTGTATAGGGACGCATGGGTGTTCGCTGCATTGGGGCGGCGTCAGGTAACGCGATGGTCGGGCCGCCACGCGGACGATCTGCGCCTATGAACCACGATCCTAAATTCGGCGATCTTCCGACAGCTCAGCGATTGGCAGAACAGGCTGCGAACACACTTAACCGATTTCTGCATATTGAGGCAGTAAGCGGCGCGGTGCTTCTCGTTGCAGCAGCCGCGGCCTTGATCTGGGCGAATTCGACCGCGGCCCCGAGTTACCACCTCTTTTGGACTCTCCCTGTCACCATTGGCCTTGGTGAGTACGTCTTTTCCCAGTCGCTGCATTTCTGGGTGAATGACGCATTGATGACCGTCTTCTTCCTTGTTGTGGGCATGGAGATTCGGCGGGAGGTTCATGAGGGCGCACTGAGCCGCTTTGACCAGGCCGTTCTGCCGCTGATTGCTTCGGCCGGTGGCGTCCTCGTTCCCGCGCTTATCTATCTAAGCCTCAACAATGATGCTGCTCGGGGACACGGCTGGGCCGTGCCGACCGCGACGGACATCGCCTTTGCTGTTGGCGTCCTCGCCCTGCTTGGACGAAGAATCCCGGTCAATGTGCGAGTGTTCCTACTCGCTCTAGCGATCATCGACGACATCATTGCGATTTTGATCATCGCCGTCTTTTACACCGAAACTCTGCAATTAGGCGGCCTTGCTATCGCAGCCGTTGGCGTTCTCGGGGTCTTGGGATTCCAGCGGATGGGGATCGGTGCGGCATCGCCATATGTGGTGCCAGGTTTGTTGGTTTGGGTCGGATTGTTCGTTGCCGGGGTCCACCCAACACTTGCTGGAGTGGTGCTCGGGTTGATGACTCCGGCTCGCCCCATAGCGATGCGAGAACCTCCGCTGGAGGTGGCGTCGCAAGCGCTCGGACAGTTGAAAACTGGCGATGCGATGAAAACAGGAGATCTGCATTTGTTGCAGCAGCCGTTGCGCGACCTTCGCATAGCTCACCGTGAGATTTTGCCGCCCGCGTCGCGCGTGCAGATGGTACTTCATCCGTGGGTAGCTTACGGAGTGATGCCAATGTTTGCGCTGGCGAATTCGGGGGTCAGCATAAAGGGCGCGGATCTACCCGCTGCCGGCCTGCTGGTGACGATGGGCACCGCACTTGCTTTGATAGTGGGAAAGCCGCTTGGCATTTTCGGAGCGGCCTGGATCGCCGTACGATCGGGGTTCTGCTGCCTTGCTCCCGGGGTTTCTTGGGGCGGCGTCTTTCTCGTCGGACTGCTAGCGGGCATCGGCTTCACCATGTCCATCTTCATCTCGATGCTGGCCTTCTCCAGTGAAGGTTTTTTAAGGGCAGCAAAATTGGGCGTGTTGTTGGGCTCGGCCATAGCCGTGACGCTCGGCCTTGGCTGGGGCGCCTTCTACGTGCGACGTTCGTGACGTCGGTTCGTGTCCTTCCAGGCTCGGCACGGCCCGCGATATCGTCGCTGTCACGATCATCGGTCCGGTTTGTTGATCCGACGTAGCCTAGCAAAACCTGCCACCGCGCAGGGCGACATCGGCTCTTTTGCGCTTCCAGATCGGCTACTCCAGCAGAGGAGCTACCAAAGTTTGCGCTCTCACACGGCCATTCAGCCGGCAGTAATCTTGATAGGCTGCCCAGTTGTGCCTGGCGCTTGAAACAGCCCAGCGGCCGGTTAGTTTCTCTCGGGCTTTTAGCCACTCGCTCCCCAAGTCTCAACCGACCGCCGCTTGAAGCACGGCACGGAACCGAATAACGATCTTGATCCGAACCACGGCGCAGCCACCGCTATCAAAGACATGGCCCGAAAAAAGAACCTCCGCTCGGATCCGAAAAAAGCTAAGGGCCTTCCAGCTGGCGGCAGGCTCCGGTCAAAGGGAATGCCGCTGCGTGAACGGGAGGACGGGGAAGAGGCCGGCAACGGCATCCGTGCCATGCTCGTTGGTCTATCAATGCTACAGGCGATCGCGAAGGAGCGCCGGCCGCTTCCGCTTAAGGATGTTGCCACCGTCAGCGGACTCAGCCCGAGCCGGGCTCATAGGTATTTGTCAAGCCTGCTCGCGGCGGGCTTTATGGAGCAGGACGTCAGATCAGGCCATTACGCTTTGGGGCAAGCCGTTGTCGAATTAGGATTGGTTGCCCTCGGTCAATTGGATCACATTCGGATCGGCGTGGATGCGCTCGTCGCCTTCAGTGAGGAGACCGGCTTTGACGGACATCTCTCCGTTTGGGGCTCATTTGGTCCGACGGTGGTGCGTTGGCAATCCGGACGCTTGGGCTATCATTTCCGGATCGACGAAGGCCGCGTGCTCCCGCTCTTATGGTCGGCAACCGGGCGCGTGCTCATGGCCTATCGCGAGGGAGGGGAAATTGCCCCGCTGGTGAAGCAAGAGCTTGCCGTGTGGAATCGCGAGAACCCCGAACAGCAGATTCGGCGCCAGGACGTGACGCGCATGTGTGCGGCGGTTCGCGAGTTCGGTCTCTCAGCATCGGTTCCATCGCAGCAACGCAATGGTCTGCTCGACCCCGTATTTCCCACAGTCATCAGACTAGGATTGGAAACCACAGCAGCGCCGATTTTCGATCATCGCGGCCGTGTGCCAATGGCCCTCACGTTTTTTGGGTCAGTCCATGGTTCGTCCATCAATAGCGAACCTGCACTTCAAAAGAAGCTCCGCGCCGCCGCGCAAGCAGCTTCGCGGCGCCTGGGCGGCCTAGCCGAGCCGCCAACTTAGGAGCATTGGTCTCGCAAGAGCCAGCAGTTGGACGAATGTTGTGGAAGTCCAATCATTGGCTTGCCGCTCGACACGCCGCGCCGCAGCGTCCACATTCGGTCATGGAAGCCAATGGCCGCAGACGAGGTGAAGCCGAGCGCAGGTGGCGGGCTCGCTCCTTCACTCCCCTCCCGTCAGAGACTTGGCCGCGAGCTACGGTCCGGTCGCCTTTCCGAGGCCGCTCTCCTTACCGTCATGCAAGCCCCGACCTGCCATGCTTTACATCAGAGTATTCGGTGCTTCGCTGTGCAATTCGAGTAAAAAATTGCGCTGTTCCAGCGCTTGCAAAATTCCATACTATTTTGATTGGTGGGTTTGACGCCTAGTGACATTGCGTCGGTCGCGACGTGCAGCGTCGGATGCGCCTTGGTTTATGCACCTTAGGCGGCGGCTTTCAGCGGGATGCGAGGAGTACTTCGATGAAACTAGCTTTGTTCAACGAGTTCATACCCGGGGCAATCAAAGAGAATGAAATTGTCGACATCACAAAGCCGGTTTCCGCGCTCGCGAAATGCGGGCCTCAATACCTGATGGAAGGTCTGATGACTAACTGGGCGACCTACCGGCCGCTCTTGGAGGATTACGTGTCGCGCACGAAGGGCCGCCCAGTCTCCGAAGTGCGGCTGAGAGCGCCGCTGCCGCGACCATCTAAAATTCTGTGCGCCGCAGCGAACTATAAAGAGGGGATCGAAGGCAATATCAGCGATCTTGAGTTCTTTCACAAATCGCCATCTGCGATCATTGGCGATGGCGACACAATGATTCTTCCTAAGGTCGAAGTGACCATCGTCCATCACGAATTGGAACTAGGCGTGGTCATAGGCAAGACCTGCAAGGACGTCTCGGAGAGCGAAGCGTTGGATTATGTTTTTGGATACACGATCGTTCAAGACGGGTCCGCACGCGGCATATTGTCGAACGGTCAGATGTCATTTTTCACGCAAAAGAATTGGGATACGTTTGCGCCTCTTGGTCCCTTGGTCGTGACAAAGGATGAAGTGCGGGACCCTCACGATCTGCAGGTCCGGCTTTGGGCCAACGGCGAGCTACGGCAGGACTACCACACAAGTGACATGGCCCATCGAATCCCGGCGCTCATTCACAAGGCCTCGATGTTCAATACGTTCTTCCCAGGCGATATAATCGCGACAGGCTGCAACCGTCAGGGTTTAGGTCCGATGCAGCATGGCGATACCATCGTTCAGGAAATAACGGGGCTCGGTCGGCTGACGACGTTAGTGGAGGACCCTCTCAAGCGCAGCTGGCCATACGGCGTCGATGCCGAGTTTGCAGACTTCGTGAAGAAGCCGCGCACCCAGCGTGGCGCTCTGGGGCCGCCGCGGATCGTCCCCGCGAATTCGCGGCTGCCGACCTAGTTCAAGCGGTCCGACCCGCGGTTCGCACTGTCAGATCTTTCAAAAGGGCTGAGCGGGCTTGGCAGCGCGCCATGCCTGCTCTGTCGACACCGAGCCATCGCGGGCCTGTCTAGGCCCGATCTCATCTGCAAATTAGGCTGGTCGCCTTATCCAAGCGTGCCAGCCTTAGCCTAGCCGTCATGATCCAGTGTCGACTGGACAGGTGACAAGTTCCGTTCGGTAGGACCTCCCTATCACTGATAGGCCCGACCTCCGTCGCAGACATAGTTGCTGCCTGTGATGTACTGAGCCTCCGAACTGACCAGGAACAGCAAGAGATTTGCTATTTCTAGGGGAATTGCCAGCCGCCTCAGCGCGTACCTCGCCAGAAAAGCGTCTTGTTGCGAGGCTGACTTTCCGGCCAAAAATCGGTCCATCATCTCAGTATCGACGGCCCCCGGGCAGACGCAGTTCACTCGTATATCGGGCGCCAACTGGGCAGCAAGTGTCTTGGTAAATTGGATGACGCCGGCCTTTGCGGCTCCGTACGCCGCGCTGCTTACACCGGGTCGTATACCTGCCAGTGCCGACACGTTGACGATGGCTGCTGCTCGAGTCTTTCGAAGATGTGGCAATGCTGCTCTGCAGACCAGGTAGTGAGACGTAAGGTTGGTGCGAAGACTCGCGTCCCAACGAGCTAAGTCGATATCTTCTAGAACAGCGGCCTCGGCATTGCCGACGCAATTGATGATACCATCGAGACAGCCCATAAGGGCCGCGGCGTCGTTCACCGCGGCAAATGCTTGCGCCTCGTCGGTAAGATCCGCCGCAATAGCGTGTCCTCGCGTCAACCTGGCGACCTCTTTCAAGCAATCGAGCCGCCGTCCGACAACAGTCACCACCGCTCCTTCCTCGGCGCATCGCATGGCGGTGGCATGGCCGATTCCGCTTCCGCCGCCCGAGATCAAAATGTGACGTCCAGCCAGACGGCCAGCCATTATTGTTTAACCTCGCTCGCAGCAGGGTCGCATCGATTGGTGCACGTCGCACTGCTATGTGGCGGCGGTGCGCTTTGAACGGCCCCGCATAGTGGAAAGCTGCACCGAACAGGAGAGATCAGCTGTTTCATAGGTCAGCAAAAGTTGTGTAGCGGCGGGCGTATGCATGCCGCAGGGCTTGAGGGTATCGCCGGAACTTACAATCGGTGCGACTAGCGGAATAGGACAATACTGCGCCGCATACTTGTGCGACGGAAAGAGTTTGGCTTGGGGTTTGCCGCCAGGACTGGGCGCTGCTTGACAAACGACAGAATAGGAAACACGTTTACCAAAATGACAAGGCGGCAGCGCGACGTAGGTCGATGATTGACCGGGCAGTGAGTAGCCCGGAAAGCTCGCCTTAACCCGCAGCGCTCTGGTCGGTTCGACGACTGGTGAGCTTAACCTGCGAATAAAGGATATCGGTCACAGATGTCCAACTACGGGAGGATGGCTATGCGTGCCCTGATTGTCGGAGCCGGAGTGGCCGGACTGGCTACGGCGGTTGCTTTGCGTCGTAACGGCATCGACGTGACCGTCATCGAGCGAGCGGCGGAGTTAAGCGAGGTTGGAGCAGGTGTTGTCCTTGGACCTCATGCTATGCGCGTTCTTGAATCGCTGGGCATTGCGGCGGAGATAAAGCGCTCGGATGAGCCGCCCGAGACGATTACATTTTATGATATGGTGAGCGGTGAGGTACGCAATCGCACCCAACTGGGCGAAGCGGGAGCCAAGCTGTATGGCGCCCCGCTTTACAAGACGCATCGCCGCGATTTGATCGACGCTCTTGCAAGACATTTGGACGGAACGGAGATCCGGCTCAACTGCTCTGTTGTCGATGTGAAGCAAGATGATCGAAGTGTTACCGTCATTCTCGAGAGGGGTGAGGCTGTTCTTGGCGATCTCCTAATCGGAGCCGATGGCCTGCGTTCCAAGGTGCGAAGCGCAATTTTTGGAGAAAGCGAGTCGATATCTACGGGCCTCCTCGCCTGGCGGACCGTTCTACCAACGACGCTTCTCAGCAAAGCGCTAACATTGGATACCAATGTGTGGAGCGGTGCGGGTCGCCACGTGGTTTGCTATCCGATTCGTCGCGGCAAACAGTTTTATGCAGCCTTCTACGTACCTGCCGATGAGATCCATCGTGAGGACTGGGCCACAGCTGGGGATGTCGCGGATTTGCGCGCCTCATTTAAGGACGCCTGCAAAGACGTCCGAGAGATCACTGAGGCTGTAACCGAAGCTTTCATCACGGCGATCAATTATCGTTATCCCCTGCCAGAATGGCATCGCGGGCGAATAGTTCTGATTGGCGACGCGGCCCACCCGGTGCTGCCGACATCCGGCTCCGGTGCGGCGATGGCGCTCGAAGATTCGGTGGCGTTGGCGGCTTGTTTGCACCGGAGCGGGAGCAACTTGGAAGCCGCTTTTTCCGAGTTTCAAGCGCGGCGGAAGCCGCGGACCACTCGGTTGCTTCACCAAAGTCGCGGCGATCTTACGGCATTTCATGAAAAGGCACCCGAGCGTCAGGCGGCTTACGGACGGATGGGGCGGGGCATGCTGAAGCTCGACCAAGCTGGGTATGAGCGGTTTGCGTGGCTCTATGGCTATGATGAAGTCGCCGAATCAAACAAGCCATTCGACCTGTTTAACGCCAGTCCATTGGTGCGGCCGTCGCGGCCGGCCGCCGCCCGCGCGTTCGATCTTTGGTCGAATGCTCTCAAGTTCGAAGATGAAGACTGGATGAGCGAACGGGCTGCTTACGAGCGGTTCATGTCGAGTCTATGTGCGTTGCCAGAGGATGTGTCGGTAGAAACCGTCGACTGCGACGGGGTGCCTGCGTTATGCGTCATTCCCCCCGGCGGGAAAAGTGGTCCTGCCGTTCTTCATCTTCATGGGGGAGGATATGTGTTTGGTTCGGCTAAGAGCTCGGTTTTGCTTGCAGCTGGTCTAGCGCGCGCGATCGGTGGCTGGGCGTTGGTACCCGAGTTCCGACTTGTCCCGGAACATACGCCAATGCAAATGCAGGAGGATGTGCGAGCGGCCTTTGCGTGGCTTTCGCGGCGCGCAGACCCAGTTGCAGTCAGTGGCGAATGCTCGGGCGGTGGTCTTGCTTTAAGTCTCGCCGCAAAGCTCCGTCACGAGAATGTCACTCGGCCCGCCGCCCTTTATCTCCTGTCGCCCTTTGCCGATCTCACGCTGACGGCGGCCAGTATCGACGGCAATAGACGAACCGAGCCCTGGATGACCCGGCGGCGACTACTGACTTTGGCTGGTGCGTTCATCCAAGACCGAGAGCCCGATGATCCCGCCATTTCGCCGCTTCGCGGAAATCTTGCCGGGCTACCACCGATGCGCGTCTTTGCGGCGCGTGGAGAAGCCCTCGCTGACGACGCTCGTGCATTGGTCGCTGCTGCTAAATCGGCGGGCGGAGATGCCGAACTGCACTTGTTCGACGATAGCATTCATAGTTTTGCGCTGTTCGAGTTTCTGCCGGAGACGGACGAGTTCTTTCGCGCGATTCGGCGCCACGCCCACTCCAACACTTACGTCGGGGCGACGCCATAGGGTTAGGGCATAAGCCGGCGGCTTGGCTGCCCTAACCGCTCTATCTGGATAGGAGAGAATAATATGCGGCTCTGTCGTTTCGATGGAAATCAGCTTGGTATCGTGCGAGATGGCGAAATTCTCGTCGTTACCGAGGCGCTGGACGTGCTGCCCAGCCTCAAGTGGCCGTTTCCGCAGCACGACATCATGATCGAGCATTTGGACCGCGTCATCGCCAAGGCACAGGAGCTGGCCGGGCGCGCTCGACGCATTCCCGTGAGCTCGGTTCGGCTTGATAGCCCCGTCGCTAATCCGTCTAAGATCATCGCTGCCCCTGTCAACTATCAGCTCCATCTCGACGAGGGGACGAACAATCAAGAATTGCGGCAGGGCCGATCGGAGGTTCAGACGATCGACAGAGCCGGTCTTTTTTTGAAGGCCAATAGTTCGCTAGTGGGCCCGGGATCGCTGATCAGACTGGGCGATCCGACGCGAAGGCACGACCCCGAAGCCGAGTTGGGTGTTGTTATAGGTCGACGGGGTCGCAACATCCCGCAGGCAGACGCCTTGCAGTATGTCGCTGGGTACGCCGTTGCTGTCGACGCGGTTGTCCGTGGTCCCGAAGAGCGGAGCCTGCGGAAATCAATCGACACCTATTCCGTCTTGGGACCCTGGTTGGTTACGCGAGATGAGATTCCCGATCCCGGGGTTCTTGACCTTTATCTGAGCATAAACGGCAAGGAGAAGCAGCGATCGAATACGCGACACCTCATATGGTCGGTTCCCAAGCTGATCGCGTTCGCGTCCGCCTATTATACACTTCATCCCGGCGACATCATCATGAGCGGCACTCCCGAAGGAGTATCCGAAATTGTACCGGGCGACCGCGTCGTCGTTGGCGTACAGGATATTGGCGAAATGACGCTCCTGATCGAGGCCGGCGATTGGTCGGCGGACGAAATGCTCCGATCACCGCGCATAGCCAAAAATTAGAGGAGGCGCAGTCCTCGTCCTGCAATTTCATGCTAGCCGGCAGGTCTAATCAACCGCAGCGTGGCGGCAAGCTCGAACTAAAGTTGAGGAACCAAAATGTCGAACAGCACGGCTCAGCCAGATCCGAAACATGCCGATCCCACAGCCGAGCGGGCCGATCGTATGAAGCGGCTGAGTATCATTCCCATCTGGAATACCAGCGGGGTCGCCGAAGAGATGGGCTACAAGGCGCGCGGCCATGTATGGCGGTGGCGCGACTTGCACGCTGAGTTCGAGGAAGCTGTTAAGACATCATTGGCCGGGCCGGGCACTGAGCGCCGAATTCTTCTGTTTGAGAATCCCGGGATGCCACGGTCCGCAGCAGCAACGCCTACGCTCAATGGCGCGTTGCAGATGATCCTACCTGGCGAAGTCGCACCGGCGCACCGGCACACCTATTCAGCGCTGCGCTTCATCTTGTCGGGAAGTGGTGCGTTCACGGTCGTCGATGGCACGCGCGCGGATATGCACGAGCTTGATCTTTTGCTCACGCCTGGAGGGTGCTGGCATAGTCACGCGCACAATGGCGGGACGGAGCCAATGGTTTGGTTCGATGCGCTCGATACCCCATTCGTTTCATACATGCGAGCCGATTGTTTCGAGATGCATCCTAGCAAATCCTTAGAACCCTATACCAATACTGTGGGCTCTTACGAAGATATTGGCGCGCTCGGAATGCTACAAGGTCGGACGCGCGCGCAACCGCCGGCCTCGCCCCAGTTGGTGTACAAATGGGCTGCCGCCGAAGCAATGATACAAGCCGGACTGGACCGCGACGATGATGACCCGTACGAGGGTGTCGTTTACGAATACGTAAATCCTATCACGGGTGGGCATGTCATGCCGACAATCGCCTGTCACGTGAACGGATTCCGTAAAGGCTTCCACTCGAAGGCACGACGACGCACATCGAGTAGTCTTTGTGTTGTTGCGAAGGGAAGCGGTGCCACCATTATCGATGGCGTCAAGCACGAATGGTCAGAGCGCGATGTGATCGCAGAGCCGGCTTGGTCGTGGTGCGAATATATTGCGTATGAGAAATCGATTCTGTTCCGGACAAGCGATCAGCCTATATTGGAACCTTTCGGTTTGGCTCGCCAAGAAGATCATCCGAACGGACGTCAATAGGCAGCTTTCGCCTCTTGCAATCGTTGTGCCCGGCGTAGTTGTTTGCGCAGGCAATACCCGTTGGCTCGCTCCGCGTTTCCAGAAAGTTGCTCTTGTAGATAGCGCAGGCCTGATGCAGGCCGATCGTTCTATTTTGCGTGGACCGCGAGTACTTAAGCGCATCTGACGCACAGCATCGATTTGCTAGCCGGGCAAAAGGGGTGTTTGCAATTTTCTCCTATTGGGCAATGTCCGAGGTTCTTAACTTCCCAAAGCTCGTGTACGGCTCGCTCACCTCGTGAGAATTCAAGCCCCTTGGGACAAGTCGATTAGCGCCATGGCAAACAGCGAAACTCTGTTCGACAAGATCTGGCTGTCGCATGTTATCCGGGAGATTGAAGAT